>CAZCKS010000007.1:0-40542 GCA_964499325.1 uncultured Bacteroides sp.
ATCTTATCGCGGCATTGATCGCGATACTTTGCTGTATTTTGGTTGCTTGCAACAGTGACAACTCGTATAGCGTTGAGGGTGAGACGGTAAGCGAGCCGACTCACTTCATGGCAAAATTCATGCTTGCAATAAACGACGGTTTGGGCGGCGGAACGGCAAGTTTCGGCTGGACGGTCGTTTTGTTCACGTTTATTTTGCGTCTTATCCTTTCCCCGTTCGACATCTGGCAAAAAGTAATTACGAGAAAGAACAACAAGGCAATGGAACGCATGAAACCGCAACTTGAGGCAATACAAGAGAAGTATGCCGACGACAAGCAAAGATTGCAACAAGAGCAAATGGCTCTTTATAAGAAGGAAAAATATTCCACCTTCGGCATGTGCTTGCCCACGATTATCACCTTCGTGGTGTTCTTTATCGTTTTTGCGGGCTTTAGACAAATGGTCGGCTATCAATACGCCAAAGACTACAAGAATTGCGTTGTTACTTATGAACAAACTATTGCCGAGTGCATAGAGGAAGCAAAGGACAGCGAGAATTGGGCAGACGCAATTTTGGATAACGGCGACGGCGTTTATGACTTCGACGACATCCAAAAGAACGAAAAAGGCGCAGAATTCCTTGCTTATGCAAAGGATAAAGCCCAAGATGCAGTTGTTGTCGCCTACAATGATCCTGCTCAAGTTAAAGTCAGAAGTTGGCTTTGGATAAAGAACATCTTTGTCGGAGACAACTGGTCTCAAGCCGTTCCTGATTTTGCGACGGTAACAGGACAATCGGGCATGGCAACATCCAAACTTACCGGTATAACCATTGACGAATACAATGACGTAATGGGCAAATTGCTCGGCACGGGCGGATGGGGCAAAGATGGAAAATGGAATGGATTCCTTATTCTTCCGATTTTGTCAATCGCATTGAGTTTCCTCTCCAACAAATTGCTCACGAAATCGCAAGGTCAAGCGCCCGCGCCTCAACCAAAGAGCGACGATAAGAGCGAGGCGGCGGATAAAGCCAAGGCACAACAACAATCAATGAAAATGATGCAGTATATGATGCCGATAATGTTTGGTATCTTTGCTGTGTTCTATTCCGGCGCATTTGCGCTTTATATGTTCACAAGTTCGCTCTGTGCAATCTTGTTCCAGTTGACCTTCAACGTCATTGCGAGCCTTGTGGACAAGAAAAGGAATGGCTCCTCCCAAAATACGGGCGTTGCCAAAAGATAGGAGTAAAGATGGATAAAACAATAGAAACACAGGCGTCTTCGGTGGAAATAGCCATCGAAAAGGCGTTGGTGGAACTGGGCGTTGCAAGGGATAAGGTTGACGTCGAGGTGCTCGCAAAGGGCGGTTTGTTCTCAAAGGCAAAAGTGAGAGTTACCGTAAAAGATACCATTGCGGATAAGATGTCACAGTTTATCAACGGCACGCTCGAGCGTATGGGGCTTGTCTCTCGCGCAACAGTCGAAGAGAGAGACAACACTCTTTACGTTACCATAGCCGGCGACGACAGCGGTGTTGCAATAGGATATAGAGGAGAGGCGCTTGATGCGTTCCAATATCTTGCGCTCACATTCCTCAATGAGCATAAATGTGATTTCAAAAAGGTGGTTGTCGACTGCGAAAACTATAGAGAAAAGCGCAAAGAGACGCTCTCGGCTCTTGCAGAACGCCTTGCACAAAAGGCAGTTCGCTTGCAAAGAAAGATTGCTCTTGAGCCGATGAACCCGTTTGAAAGACGTATCATCCACAGTGCGCTTGCGGATAGCGAAATTGCAATGACGCAAAGCGAAGGCGACGAGCCACAAAGATATATAGTCATTATCCCAAAGGGTGTGGAACTCAAAGACCAACGCCCGATAAAGAACGGAGAGCGTGAGCCCAGACGTGATAACAAGAAGGATGGCAAGCGTGATCGTCGAGATAGAAACACTCGCAGTAGACGTGATGACAGAAGAGAGCGCGCGCCTCGCGAAGAAGAGCCTGAAGTGGAAGACGGCAGAGTATACCGCGGATATTTTACCGAGCAAGATGATTTTGTAAAACCCGTGGCGCAACAAGGACCGCCGAAATTTAAGAGTTTTGGTGGAAAAAAGAAATTCTAACAAATGAGTACGATAGCGGCAATTTCATCGCCAATAGGTGCAGGTGGTATCGGCATAGTGCGTGTTTCCGGTGAGGAAGCACTACGCATCGCCGATGCCATTTTCTATTTTGCACACCCAAAAGCGCAAGCAGATTGCGCCGATTTTCCTGTTGAGGGGGTCAGACAATATTGGCAACCGTTTATGATGAATTACGGCACATTTAACGCAACGGATTTTTGCGACAAGGGCTATGCTGTATATTTTCCTGCAAAGCGTGCCTATACGGGCGAAGATACCGTTGAGTTTTATTTGCACGGCGGTGTGCGCATAATGCAAGGCGCACTCGATACTCTCTTGCAAAACGGCGCAGTTATGGCAAAAAACGGCGAATTTACCAAGCGTGCATTTCTCAACGGCAGATTATCTCTTGCGGATGCCGAAGGTGTTATAGATATGATTCAAGCCGAAAGTATTGCAGGCGTCAAAGCGGCGTATAGGCTTATGCAAGGCGATGTGTCAAGGCGTATAAACGAGATTTGCGAAAGACTGGAAACCATTATCGCCACGCTTGAGGCAACACTGGATTATCCTGATGAAATGGAAGACGAGGTGCTGCCCGTTTTGCCCGAAGAGGTATCGTCTGTTCTTGATGCGGTAAATGCGCTTATTGCAACCGCAAAGAGCGGCAAGATTGCAAAGTATGGCATAAACGTTGCGCTTGCAGGCAGGGCAAATGCGGGCAAATCTTCTCTTATGAATGCGCTCCTCAAAGAGGATAGGGCAATCGTAACGGAGATAGCGGGCACCACAAGGGATACCGTGGAAGATAGTTTTGAGTGCGACGGAGTGAAGATAAATCTTATTGATACTGCAGGCATTCGCAACAGTGACGATATTGTCGAGAACAAGGGTATTGAAAGGGCAAGAAAAGCGTTTGACGGCGCAGATGTTATATTGCACGTTATAGATGCATCGTCTGCCGATGATGACGGTATAGCGCTTGACGGCGCAGTTGTGTTTGATGTATTCAACAAGTGTGACATCGCCTCCAAAGACGCTTTGAACGCCGATAAAAATTCTCAAAACAAGAAGTTTTATATCAGTGCGAAAACGGGAGAAGGGGTAGACGATCTTGCGCACGCCATATCCGATTTGTATAGAGAAAACAAGGTCGAAGGTGGCGAGATAATCACGTCGCAACGTCACGTATCAGCACTTTATCAAGCCAAAACGGCACTTGAAAGTGCGATTGCGTCGCTAAACGACACTGTCGATTGCACTTTAATAGACTTAAGAAACGCATACAACGCACTGGGAGAGATTACCGGCAAAACCGCAACGGAAGATGTTGTTGACGGGATATTCTCAAGATTTTGCGTGGGCAAATAATGTGTCTGCGTATATGTAAAACAACATCTGTTTTTAATTAGAATATAACAAAATGCAAAAATTTGACGCTATTGTAATAGGAGGCGGACACGCTGGTGTCGAAGCCTCGCTTGCGTTGGCAAGACTCAATAAAAAGACGCTTATGCTGTGCCTTGATTATGGCACTGTTTCTTTGATGCCCTGCAATCCTGCAATCGGCGGTACGGCAAAGGGACACCTTGTCAAAGAGATAGACGCTCTCGGCGGACAAATGGGACTTGTGGCAGATATGGCGTTGTTGCAAATAAAAACGCTCAACTCCGCAAAAGGCCCTGCCGTATTCTCTTTGCGAGGACAAGAAGATAAGGCGGTGTATCACAACCTTATGCTTGACATTGTCCGTAACACGCCAAATCTTACCGTGCTCGACAAAGAAGCAAGCGAGGTTGTTGTTCGCAACGGCAAAGTCGTCGGCGTTAAAACTGCAGACGGCGAAGAATATGAATGTGGGGCGGTGGTTCTTGCCACTGGGGTGTATCTTAACGGTGCGATTATTATCGGCGATTATGTCAAGCAAAGTGGACCGAGCGGATTTGCAAATGCGCCTCGTCTTACTCAAAGCCTTGTAAATCTCGGTTTGCCCATGCGCAGATTTAAGACAGGAACGCCGGCGAGAATTTATAGAGATAGTATTGATTTTTCCAAAATGGAAATTCAAAAAGGCGATGATAGCGATAGATTTTCTTTTATGTCACCGCATTCGACGTTTGATGAAGAGCCTTGTTGGCTTACTTATACCAATCAAAAAACACACGAGATTATACTTGACAATATAGATCGTTCTCCGCTTTATAACGGTACGATTTTGTCTGTTGGTCCGAGGTACTGTCCGTCCATAGAAACAAAGGTTATGCGTTTTAAGGATAAGGAACGCCACCAAATATTTGTTGAGCCCGAGGGGGCAAACAGTGAGGAAATGTATGTGCAGGGCATGTCAACATCCTTGCCTCACGACGTGCAAGAAAAGATGTATCGCACATTGCCCGGCTTTGAAAATTGTCGTTTTGCAAAATATGGATATGCCATCGAGTATGATTGTCTCGATCCTCTTTCCATGTATCCCTCTCTTGAAAACAAGTGTGTAGAGGGCTTGTTCTCGGCAGGACAAATGAATGGAAGCAGCGGATACGAAGAGGCGGCGGCACAAGGACTTATTGCGGGCATAAACGCATCGAGGAAAATTGACGGAAAAGAACCGCTTGTGTTGAGACGTGACCAAGCATATATTGGAGTGCTTATTGATGACCTTGTGACAAAGGGCACAAATGAGCCGTACAGAATGATGACTGCACGTGCGGAGCATCGCATATTTTTGCGTCAAGACAATGCGGATATGCGCCTTACGCCCATTGGAAGAGAAATAGGGCTTGTGGATGAGGCAAGATATAATAGGATGCTTCAAAAGAAGGCGATGATAGACGGCGTTTTGTCCATTGCGCAAAAGACAATGCCCAGAGCGCAGGTGGAAGAATTGTTCCATAAAATAGGGGAAGAAATGCCGCAAAAAACGCCCACTTTTGCCGAAATATGTCGTCGTCCTGCTGTTACAAGTAACCTTTTGAGAGAATTTGTGGATTTTGAATGCGATGATGAAGCGTTGCGGGCGGCGGTTATCGAACTTAAATATGAGGGCTATCTCAAAAAAGAACAGTCTGCAATAAACGAACAAAAACGCCTTGAAAGCAAGATTATTCCAAAAGATTTTGATTATGAATCGATTAAGGCGTTGCGTATCGAGGCTCGCCAAAAACTTGCCGAAGTAAAACCGCTCAATCTTGGGCAGGCGTCTCGAATATCCGGTGTGTCCCCTGCGGATATTGCCGTTTTGATAGTTGCTTTGCGCTAAAGAGGCGGTTAGAATGCGGAAAACGCACAATCCTTGATGCTTATAAATGTGCAAAAATCAAAACACCCAATTAGAATGCCGATTTTCTATAAATCGGCATTTTTTGTAAGGTTTTTTCTTGCAAAAACGGCAAATTTGCAAAGCAATTTTTCACAAAAACCGACAAAAACTAAAAATAATGTTAATTAATTTTAACGTTTTTGTCGCATTTTTCAAAAAAATTTTCAAAAAAGTAAAAATATTTTACAAAAATGCCTTGACAAACAATAATTTTGGTTATAATATGTAAATGTAATCTGAAACAAACGATTACAAATCAAATCACTCATAATTTTCCCCCTTATCATAGCGAGCGACTTTGGGTAGTGCTAACACCCAAGGTCGTTTGCATTTTACGGGTCTTAAATAGCGACTTTCTTTGTCAAAGTCCTTTATAAAATTTATATGCCTATTCGGAGACGGATTTGGAGGCGCAAGGCGCCGACCGTAGCGAGCGCCGACCTTGATGAAAAGTACAAGCGACTGCACCGTATTGTTGCCCACGGCTGGCGCACAAAGCGCAGTGGCATAATGAGTGAATTGTCCCTATCTATGGGCGTGCCGAGTGTGTCCCCCTGCGGAGCAGGCGCCGTGGGTTCCCTTCGCTTGTTGAGAGGGGGAACGGCGATAGGGGAAACACGTGAGGAAGGGGAAATTTTAATTAAAAGTTAATAATGCACCCACGCTATTTAGTGAGTGCTGGATTCTTCGACTGCGCTCAGAATAACGAGGTGATTTTTGAAATGAGTGCTTTTATCAAACGTCAAGCGCCTTCTTTATTTCTTCAAATATCTTTTGATAATTTGATGCGAAGCACTCGTACATTATGCGTATGTACGGTTCTGTTCCGCTGGGGCGGACTATGAGTCGACCTTGCTTTGAGTATTTGTCCCGCACTTTGGTGATTTTTGCTTGAAAGTCGTCTGAAAAGACGTCTTTGTGTGCATCTTTTGACGGTAGATTAAATTCAAGCACGGGGTATGGCGTATATTTGGGGATACTCCCCAGCGTTCGTTTTACTTGCAAAAGTGATAATGCGGTAATAATCCCGTCTCCTGTAGGGGCTTTGTCCAGCATGATAATATGTCCGCTTTTTTCTCCGCCGAGCAACAAGTTTTGTGACACAAGCGCATCAAGCACGTGTTTGTCGCCAACATCCGTGCGCAGTAGGGCGGTGTTGTGGTATGCAAGTTCTCTTTGCAGTTTTGTGCCTGTGAGAATTGTGCCCACGACAAAACGGTTTTTGAGTTTTCCTTGCAGGCGATAAAGAGTGGAAAGCGCAAGCAAAATGCCGTCGCCGTCATATACCTTACCGTCGACCACTGCAAGAACTCTATCTCCGTCGCCGTCAAAAGAAAATCCTATTTCGCCCGGTTGCACAGATTGTACAAAACGCTCTATATGTGTACATCCGCATTCGACATTTACCTTTTCTCCATCTCGTGTATCGTTTTGTGCGTGTACAATTACGCCGAGTTCGGCAAATACTTGCGGAGCAAGCGAGGCAAAACAGCCGTGAGCGCAGTCAAGGCGCACCGCATATCCGTCAAAACGAGGGAAGAGAGATTTGACGTGTTTTGCATACAAAAACTCCGCCCCGTCCGCAATGCGAATGCGATGGTTTTGTGCCGAGAGGGATATATGAAGGTCACTTGTTTTTTCCTCTTCCGTCAGAATATCCGACGACACGTCGTCAAAAGCAAGGGTAAGAGGAGCAGATTCTTTGCCGTTTTTTAATAAAAAGATTTCGTTGTCAAGGTGCATTTCTTCTTCGGATGAAAGTTTGCTACCGCCTTTCCCAAACACCTTTAATCCATTAAATTCGGGTACATTGTGCGATGCGGTTATCATAACGGCGTAGTCTGCTTTTTGTGTTTGAGCGGTATACGCAAGCGCGGGTGTCGGCAAAACGCCCGTGAGCCAAATTTGAGTTGCACCCTCCAAAAGTCCTTTGCATAACTGTTTTTCAATATCCAAAGAGTGCGAGCGAACGTCCCTTGCAACAATAATTTTACCGCCTTTTTTCGCAAGGGTTTTGCCCAGATAATAGGGCAGTTGTTCTTTTAATAGGGTGGACGCATAGTCCCTTATTCCGTCTGTGCCAAAGTAATACATAATACTTAATATATGAAAAAAACTGCGCAATGGCGAGGGAAAAAAGATAAAAATAAACAGGATTTTGTCGTAAAAAACAGAAACCGTCGCCAATCATGGCGACGGGATTAAAATGTATTTTAGTTGGCGTTCTTTATTATATCGTCTATTGCGATTGCACCGTCCGCACAAGCGGTAACAACTTGTCTTAAAGACTTGCGTCTTATATCACCCACCGCATACACGCCGCTGATATTTGTGCGCATACTCTCATCGGTAACGATATATCCGCTCTCGTCTGTTTGCACAAAATTAAAGAGATTTGAATTGGGTGTTTGTCCGATTGCCACAAACACTCCGTCAACTGAAAGTGATGTTAAAGTGCTGTTTTTGACATCTTTAAGTGTTAATTGTGAGATTTTATCCTCTCCATCTAAAGAACTGACAACGCTATTCCATACCACCTCGATCGCGCTGTTTTCCACTCTATCGCAAAGTATTTTATCTGCGCGCAATTTATCTCTGCGGTGCACCAAATATACCTTGCCTGCAAGTTTTTCAAGGTATAGCGCATCCTCAACCGCGGTGTTCCCGCCGCCGACAACCGCTACCGTTTTGCCCTTGAAAAACGCACCGTCGCAGGTGGCGCAATAACTTATGCCTTTGCCAACAAAACGCTCTTCGTTTTCGATGCCGAGTTTTCTTGCACTGCAACCGCTTGCGATAACGATGTTTTTACATTCGATAGTTTCTCCGCTTTCGAGGTGTAGGACTTTTACATCGTCGGACACGCTCAACGAAGCAATCTTGTCAAATGCAAACTGTGCGCCGAAAGACGTGCATTGTTCCATCATTGTATAGCACAAATCAAAACCGTTTACAGAGCGAATGCCGGGATAGTTTTGTATATCATAAGCGGTGCTTGCCTGTCCGCCTACGCTTTGGCTTTCCAAAATCAAGGTGTTAAGACCGCCTCTTGTTGCATAAATTCCTGCGCTTAATCCTGCAGGACCGGCACCTATAATAACCACATCAAACATATATTTTACCTCGAAAGCATTATAAAACAAACATGCGATTCCGTCAACTTTCGGGCGCATAGTGTATTGCGCGCGCGAAAACGCGTGAAAATCACTTTACAAATAAGTTTTTTGTTTATATAATTATTTAACATAATGAGGTAAAACTATGCAAAACATTGACATTTCACGCATTCTTGCCAACGGCAAGCAATATGAAGGACAGACCGTAAATGTAGCGGGTTGGGTGCGCACGGCGCGCGACAGCAAGACAATGGCGTTTCTTGCACTCAACGACGGCACTTCTTTGAAACATCTTCAAATAGTTATAGACAAGTCCCAATTTGACCCTACCGCACTTGCCACCGTTATGAAAAACGGTGCGTCCGTTTCTGTTGACGGCGTTGTTGTGCCTGCAATGAAAGAGGGTGAATACGAACTTAATGCAAAGGAAATTGCGCTTATGGGGGATTGCCCGAGCGATTATCCTCTTCAAAAGAAATATCACACCATGGAGTTCTTGCGTACAATTCCGCATTTGCGTCCTCGTACAAACACGATGAATGCAATGCTCCGTGTGCGCTCCAAATTGAGTTTTGCAATACATCGTTTCTTCCAAGAGAACGGCTACACCTATGTCCACACCCCGATTATCACGGGTAGTGACTGTGAGGGTGCAGGCGAGATATTCCGCGTTACAACGCAAGGCTATAACGACGCAAAACTTGCAGAGGACGAGGCAAGTTATATTGCTAACGACTTTTTCCGTCGTAAAGCAGGACTTACCGTCAGCGGACAACTCGAGGGCGAAGTCGCGGCAATGGCAATGGGCAAGATTTATACGTTCGGCCCCACATTCAGAGCGGAGAACAGCAACACTCCTCGCCACGCCGCAGAATTTTGGCAATGCGAGCCGGAAGTGGCTTTTGCAAAACTTCCCGACATTATCGAGATTGCAACCGCAATGATAAAATACATCATCAAGGCAGTTATAGACGAGTGCCCTGATGAACTTGCATTCTTTGAAAAGGCATTCGAGCCGGGGTTGAGAGAGAAACTTCAACACGTTGTGGATAGTGATTTTGTCATTCTCGATTATTCAAAGGCAATCGACATCCTCAAAGAGAGCGGAGAGAAGTTCGCATACCCCGTAGAATGGGGATTGGATCTGCAAAGCGAGCACGAGAGATATATCACCGAAAAGGTGTTCAACAAGCCCGTGTTTGTCATCAATTATCCCAAGAAGATAAAGTCTTTCTACATGAAACAAAACGATGACGGGCTCACTGTTGCGGCAACCGACTTGCTTGTGCCGGGCGTCGGAGAGATTATCGGATGCAGTGAACGAGAGGCTGATTATGACAAACTCAAACAAGCAATGGTCGAGAGAGGCATGAACCTTGACGATTATACGGGATATATGGATTTGAGAAAGTACGGAAGCGTTCCGCACAGTGGATTCGGTCTCGGACTTGAGCGTATACTTATGTACGTTACGGGTATCGGCAACATTCGCGACGTACAACTTTATTCGAGAACTGCCGGCGATTTGATGGCATAATCGAGATTGAGTAGCGATAAGCGGTGAAGAAATGTACGAGTTGAAAATCCCTCTCGGTTATAAATCCAAGCAATCTGTGCGCGAGACGGAAAAGGCGATAAAATATGTAAAAGACGCCTTCCAGCGTAATTTTGTGAGGAACTTCGGCTTTGAAAGAGTGTCTGCGCCATTGTTTGTCAAGAGCAATACGGGCGTTAACGATGACCTTAATGGGGTTGAAAGGGCGGTAAAATTCGACGTGTCCGAGCAGGACGGAGTCGAGGCGGAGATAGTGCATTCCCTTGCGAAGTGGAAGCGTATAGCACTCAAACGCTATGGCTTTAGGAGCGGAGAGGGGATATACACCGACATGAACGCAATTCGCCGTGACGATAAATGCGACAATCAACATTCCATATACGTTGACCAGTGGGATTGGGAGATGGTAATATCCGCCCAACAGCGCAATGAGGACTTTCTCAAAATGATAGTCTACCGCATTGTCGGCGCGATTGTGGACACCCTCGAAGAGACCAAAAAAGTCTTTCCCGTGATAGACTTAAATCTCAAACGAGAGGTAAAATTTATTACCACGCAAGAGGCTCTCGATTTATATCCTGACCTCGCTGCGCATGAAAGAGAATGCGCCCTTGCCAAGGAATACGGCACAATCTTCCTTATGAAGATAGGCGCACCTCTGTCTGACGGCAAACCGCACGACGGGCGCGCTCCCGACTATGACGATTGGACGCTAAACGGCGATATAATTTTCTATGACGATGTGCTGGGCGAGAGTGTAGAAATATCCTCAATGGGCATAAGGGTGGACGGCGAAAGCCTAAAAAGCCAACTTGAATTTTACGGCGCGACAGACAGGATGAAAAACGAATATCATCGTGATGTCGCAAGCGGAAATCTGCCGTATACAATCGGTGGGGGAATAGGACAATCGAGGCTGTGTATGTTGCTGTTGCAAAAGGCGCATATCGGAGAGGTGCAATCCAGCCTATGGCCTGATGAAATGCACAAACAATGCGAACAAGCGGGTATAAATCTGCTTTAACAATATAAAAACAATACTTAAAAGGTGTTTATGGAATTAAGAACTCATAATTGTGGCGAATTGCGCGCAAGCGACGAGGGCAAGCACGTCAAACTTTGCGGATGGCTTTCAAGCGTCCGTGACCTTGGCGCAGTTATTTTCTTTGTTCTTCGCGACTACTACGGATATACGCAAGCGGTGGTAAGCGATGAAGACAAGAAGGAACAAATCCGCGCTATCCCTCGCGAAAGCACAATATCCATTGAGGGCAAAGTTGTGCTTCGCAGTGCGCCTAACAAAGACATGCCTACGGGTATGATTGAAATCGAGCCTGAAAAAATCGAACTTTTGGGCAAGTGCTATGAACTTCTCCCCTTTGAGATTGCTACAAGCACTCAATCAAGAGAAGATGTCCGTCTCAAATATCGTTTCCTCGATTTGAGGAATCCGGATGTGAAAAACAAGATTGTTTTCCGCTCCAAGGTGGTAAGTTGGTTGCGCAACAAGATGACGGAACTCGGTTTTTTGGAGATTACAACTCCTATTTTGACGTCAAGTTCTCCAGAGGGCGCACGTGACTATATAGTGCCGTCAAGGCTTTATCCTGGACATTTTTACGCACTTCCACAAGCCCCACAACAATATAAACAACTGCTTATGGCGTCGGGATTCGACAAATATTTCCAAATTGCGCCTTGCTTTAGAGACGAGGACGCACGTGCGGACAGAAGCCCGGGCGAGTTTTACCAACTCGATACCGAGATGTGCTTTGCAACGCAAGAGGACGTTTTTGCGGTTATGGAAGAGGTGTTGAGCGGTGTGTTCAAGGAGTTCTCTCCAAAGGGCTACAAAGTGGACGAAGGTCCATTCCGCAGAATTACCTATCGTGACGCAATGAGAGATTACGGCTCGGACAAACCAGACCTGCGCAATCCGCTCATTGTCAAGGACGTTACGGACATTTTAAGTGAAAAAGCCCCATTCTTTGAGAAAGGCAAGACGATAAAAGCAATCGCCGTCAATGATTTCAAGGAGACGAGAAAGTGGATTGACGCACTTGTTGAGAAGTCCAAACAAAACGGCGCAAGCAACATGTATTGGTTCAAACTTGACGAAAAGGGCGAACTTGCAGGCGGAATTTCCAAATTCCTCACGGACAGCAAAGACGCGCTTTGCGAGAGACTTGACCTCAAAGCCGGCGGATTTGTCGCAGTGCTTGCAGAGGAAAAGGGCGTTGAAAAACAAGCAGGCTATGTGCGTACGGAACTTGGCGTGGGACTTGATTTGCTTGAAAAGGACGCATTCCGTTTCTGCTGGATAGTGGACTTCCCGATGTACGAATACGACGACGAAGGCGTTCTCGGATTCTGCCACAACCCGTTCTCTATGCCTCAAGGCGGACTTGATGCACTCAATAATATGGATCCGCTCGATATTGTCGCATATCAATACGATAGCGTTGTAAACGGTGTGGAATTGAGTTCGGGCGCAGTGAGAAACCATGAGCCCGCTATTATGGAAAGAGCGTTTGAAATCGTCGGCTACGGCAAAGAGGTTATCGAGGAGAAATTCTCTGCACTCTACAACGCATTCAAATTTGGAGCACCGCCTCACGCAGGTATTGCGCCGGGTGTTGACCGCATTGTTATGCTTCTTGCAAACGAGCCGAGCATAAGAGAGATCATCACCTTCCCGATGGATAGAAACGCACGCGACGTGCTGATGGGCGCACCGTCAGCGGTAACAGAGAAGCAACTTAAAGACGTACATATCAAGATAGATATGCCCAAAGAAGACAAATAAGAATATCAAAAGTGACGTTGTCACCAGGAGAAATATATGAAAAAGAAACTTTTTAGTGCACTTGCAACAATTTTGATTATCACGACATGTATCGTGTGTCTCGTTGCTTGCAACGGCTACGAAAATGACGCGATCGGCGGTGGAGACTCTTCCGCACCTGTCGAATCAAACGGCGGTTACGTCGTAAAACAAGGCAATTACGTTTACTTCATCAACGGTTATGTCGGCGCAGACGCAGACGCATCATGGGGCTCTGCCGAAAAGCAAGGTATTGTCCGTGCAGAAGTTAAAGACGGCAAGATTGACAACAGCACTGCAAAAGTGCTTGTTCCAAAGAGCATTTACAACTCTTCCGTAAACGGTGGTATCGCAATTTACGGCGAGTGGGTGTATTATGCAACGCCCAACACCGACAAGGATAAGAACGGCACCGCATCCACAACCAACACCGATTTCATGCGCACAAAGATTGACGGAAGCGTCACGCAACTTATCGGCACAATCGGCACACGTTCCGCTGAATATTTCTTTACGTCCTCAAGAGTGTACTATTATACAAACAGTGCAATCAAATATATCGACTTCTCCGATATGAAGACCAATAAGGACATCGATGATGGCAAGGGCGCAAACAAGGGCACTCTCGCATCAAGCGTAACAAGCGTTGTGTGGGATTATGATTGCGATGAAATCTTCTATGTCACAAGCGCTGACAGCGAGGATAGTTACAAGAACTACAACAACCTCTGCGCAGTCAATGTAGACGGCTCCAATCAACGCACTTTGGCAACGTACAACACATATACGCAAGATACAAGCGACCAAGCAAACGTCTATGAGTTCTCTCTTATCGATATGTATGTCGAGTCTGATGGAAGCGCAACTTTGTACTATACAAAAACGGCAGGTAGCAGTTCTACCGCGGACGGTCTCTTCTGCGCAAAAGCAAACGAAATCGGCGACAAGAGCAAAGAGAAACTCCTCAACAAGAGCGCAAACACAACGCTTTTCCCGCTCGGATATGAGGACGGCGCGCTTGCTTACAACAGCGACAAAGTGTATTGCTGGTACAACGGCACCAATGCAGAGAATCCAAACCAAGTGACGACAACGTCTCAAACGGTGTGGAAGGTTGACGCACAAGACGGCGTCGCATACTTTACAGAGACCTCTTCTGCAGGCAAACTTTATAAGATTTCTTATAAAGATGCAAAGGACAATGCCACAATCGTTATTGAGGAAGGTATCAAGACGGATTGGCTCGTGCTTGATTTTGTCGGTGATGATTTCTATTTCTTCGCATCCAACGATGACAACTACATGCACACAATCAACCTCAAGACTTTTGACAAGAACGCAACAGATGAAGATGGCGAATTGATCGGTAGCACCTATATCGGTGTCGGTCGCGTCGAGAGCGAAGAGGAATAATAATTACACAATAAAGACCGTCTTGCGCAACGCGCGCAAGGCGGTTTCAGACTCTTTTATGACCAAAACGATTTTTATAACCGGCGGAAGTAGGGGAATAGGCGAGGCTCTTGTGCGCAAGTGTGCGGGCAAGTACAACGTGGCGTTCACCTACAATCACTCAAAAGATAGGGCTATTGCCCTTGAAAAAGCACTTTCCGAGCAATACGGGGGAGTGCTTGCCGTGCATTGCGACGTCGCAAACGAAAATGATGTTTTGATTGCAGTCGAGAGTGTGAAAAAGCGTTTTGGCAAGATTGACGTGCTTGTCAACAACGCAGGCATAAGCAAGAGCGGTTTGCTCATAGATTGTGCGTTAGATGACTGGAAAAACATATTTGACGTCAATGTCAACGGTGTGTTTAACGTCACAAAAGCAGTTGTAAAAGACATGATGACAAGAGGCGGCGGATCTATTGTCAACGTGTCGAGCATTTGGGGCGTAGAGGGCGCAAGTATGGAGGTTGCATATTCTGCAACAAAGTCTGCGCTTATCGGCTTTACCAAGGCTCTTGCAAAAGAGGTCGCGCGAATGGGTGTAAGGGTTAATGCCGTTGCGCCGGGAGCGATAGACACGGATATGATGAAAGTTTACAGCGCAGAGGAGATAAATGCGCTGTGCGAAGACAGTATTCCTCTCGGAAGATTGGGCAGCCCCGATGAAGTTGCGGATGCAATATTGTTTTTGGCTGAAAACGAGTATGTTTCGGGTGAGGTTTTGAAAGTCACCGGCCTTATGTCTTAAGCCGCAAAATAGCGAATAATTTTGTCAGAGCCACTTGCTCGTCCGGTCACGTACGCAAAGTGCGTTAGGCTGTTCGCTCAAGTGGCTATTTTATATTAAACGTCATTGCGAGCGTAAGCGTGGCAATCTCGTGGGAACGAAACAAAACCTCCTTGTTATTCTGAGCGCAGACAAGAATTCGGATTTGTGTAAGATATTCCCTGCTTTAAACGGGGTTTAGGGTTTGTTTTTTCTATAAATTTGACGAAATATTAAAAAATATTCTAAATTAATCTTAAAGTAATTCGTATTGACTATTATATTATTTATGATATAATAACACTATACAATTATAACCATATTTGCATGCAAATGACGTGCGTTTGGTATAAATGAAACTCTAAAAAGGAACTTTTCAGGAGGCAATTATGAAGAAATTTAGCATTAAATCATTGCTCGTACTCGTACTTGCTCTCATCCTCGTGTTCTCTCTTGTCGCTTGCAACGACGACAAAGGAAACGACGATGACAACAACGATAAAGATACGATTACGGTGGCTGATTATTTCTCCAAGTTGTGGGATTTGTCCACCAACATGGGTAACAAGAAGATCGAATCTACTCAAAACGTCGGTGTAACGCTTGATCTCGGTGTGGAACTTCAAGTTAAGAAGGGCAATCAAACATCTGCAGATTTGGCAATCGGTGTTGCAGTAGACGCAGTTCTCGACAGACAACATGTTGAAGGCGACAATATCGGTGTCGATACAGCATTCAAAGTGCAATTATACAACATGGCAACCGATGACAACTGGATGACGATTTACTACTTTATGGGCGACGCGGGCAAAGTCTACATTGACTACGCAGGTCAAAATGTGGTTGTGCCTTTCGACTATATGAATGATCAACACTCCGAAGGCTTCAGCAATCTCGTTTTCGGCAAAAAGTTTTTGCAAAAGACAGACGAGAAAACCGGTGAAGTAAAATTTGAAGGTTACAGCATCGGTCAGTTGATTTCAATGTTTACCGATAAGATGGGTGAGTCTTGGAACCTCAACTCTCTCATCAACGACGTTCTTGCGCTTGTTGAAACCGCAATGGACCAAGACGCAGGTTACCTCTCCGGAATGGTCGGAGGCCTTTTGGAAGGTTTGGGCGTTGATCCCAGCACATTGTATGACGCAAACGGAAACATTGACCTCTCCAAAGCACTTGCCAACAAAGATATCGCATCCTTGCTCTTTGACGGAAGGGGTGGTGTTTCTAAAAGCAAGGTAAACGACGACGGCACAACCGTTTACACTGCAAGACTTGGCGATACTGTTTCAACGTTCCTTGGCATGATTCCTATGGTTGGTGACTTGTTGTCTTCAAACGGCAACAGCGTTGCTATCGAATACACCGAAAAGAATAACGAACTCGACAACGTCGCAATCGTTTTGAACCTCGGCTCTCTTAAGAGCGCGACGCTCCAATATCCTGTTGTTAAAGTCGCAATCAACAGCATCGAATTCAGAGGCGTTAACGCAGGTCAATCTGCAGACTTCCTTGATATGCCTGTTGCAAAAGACAATTACACAACGGATGTTGCTCTTGATTTGAACCTTACACTTGACCTTGATGGTATCACCATCAATCCGTCTGCATTTGCAACCGGTAACCATCCCAATGACAAACTAGCAAACATCGGCGCAATCGCTCTTGACGGTCAACTCGTAGTCAATGTCAATGGCAAACTTGACATTGCAAACGCAAAGGAAAACAATACCACTGCTGCAACCGCAGTCATTTCTTACCAAGCAAGTGGCGAAGAAGAAGCAGTTCCGTTTGCTACTGCAAGTTTCGTAAAAGACACTGTTGCAGTTACAATCAACCAAGACCTTAAAGTTAAGGTTGCTACAGGTGAAAACACATCAACAGATGTAAGCGTTGCGCAAATGCTTGTTGGCGGATTTGGCGGATACGTCTTTGATGCAATCGGAACCAATTTCTCGCAAACAGAAATGAACAAATTTGCAGAAGCAATGTTCACAAAGGATGTAGATGGTAAATACAACAAGTTCTCTCTCAACCCCAACTTCAAGGGCGCAGTGTGGACAAATATCGACGTTAAGGGTGGCGTCAACAGCGGTATCGAGTTTGTTGTTGACAAGATCGTAGGTCTCTTCAACAAAGACGCAAAATCCACTGCAGACGCAAACGCAGACGATGTGACTATTATCGATAAGGTTTGCAACACCATTGTTAAGGTTATCGGACTTGTCTCTACAACTGACGATACGTTGACAATCAATGTTGACAACATCAACGAGGTGGTTGCAAACGTTGGCGTAGATTACGATCCCGCGATGACAGAGACAGGAAACATTCAATCCATCATCACAATGGATAAAGACAACTGGCTCGATGACTTTGTAAACTTCTTCACAATCAATGATTTGAAAGTAACGGACAAAGCAGATTTCCTCACACAACTCATGGCATCAAGCGCAAAAGTTGTTCTTGGTTTGAATGGTACTGACGGACTTTCTCTCAATGTTGATGTTGATATAATGAAACAACCGACCGATCCCAAAGGGACGGCAGAAAGAGTTGCAGGTGTCAAAGTATCCCTCACTCTTGCATTGGAAGACGCATCCGGTAAAACATACACAAACCTCGCAGAGGGCGTAACTGCTGAAACAGCAGGCTGGTACTATTGCGCATTTTAATGTAGAATTTGTTTAATCGTAGATTAACAATCGACACAACCTGCTTGGACATGCGTCCAAGCAGGTTGATTTTTATATTTATCACTGCTATAATGAGCGTATGGAAGACAAAAATTATGTTGTAAGTGCAGAGGATATGCTTGACGGCGCAGATTTTATCGTCGAGTTTTCCGATGAACTGAAAAAATATCCCAATCGCATTACGGGCAGTGCCGATGAGACAGCGTGCGCAAGAGCGATACGCAATCGCCTGCACGACGAGACAGATGCAAAGACAAGGCTTGAGGCATTCAACGCATATCCGCTGTTTGGCAGAGGCTCGTTCTTGTACATAGGCATTTGGTATGCCTTTTGCTATGTTATTTATTTTGTATCTTTTGCAGGGAGCAGGCTTACGGGCATTCTGCTTACGCTGTTGTCCCTCCTCTTGTTTTTGTCGGGCGGAGCAGTGCTTATGCTCCAATATCTCGGCTGGCGCAAAATGCGTGGAATATATCGCAAGAAAGTGTCCTACAACGTCGTAAGCGAGTATAGTAAGACGGACTCGCCCTCTCGCACCTTTGTTATTTGCGACAATCACGACGCAACGCTGGGCAGTGCCGTGAGAGATTTTGACCTCATGCGCAAGTTGTCGATAATCATTTCTCCTGTATCGGTGTTCATTTTTGTGCTGTTCTGCATTTTAAAAATGGCGATAGGCACCGAAGGGGTGAATATACCTGCAAAAATCTCTGCGTTTACCATATTCCCTTTTATTTCGGGCATATTCGGCATAGCGGGATTTGTGTTGCACTTTTCCCCCAGAGAGAAGTGTGCTCGCCAAAGCAACGGCGTGGCAACAAGCGTGGCTATGGCAACGTATGCTTATTTTGTCGACCGCAATGAGAAACTTCCCGACGATGCAAAAATCGTATATGCGTCATTTGGTGCAGAGCAAAGCGGTCGTTGCGGATCTTATGAGTTTGTAAAGGCGCACCCCGAATACGCAGGGGCAAAAGTGCTTTGCGTTGGCACGGTACAGGGTGGCGATTTGCAGGTGGCAGAGTATGATGCCGTGCGCAAAATCGCATTTTCAACGGATATGGTCGCAAGTGTGCACCAGAGTGCGTTGTCTCAAAATATTCCTCTTCAAACAGCACGCCACGACGACATAAAGCATAAGTTCAATTCTTTGCACGGTTATCTCTCAAACGCTTTTGCACAGAATGGCAACGAGAGTGCTACAATCACCGCCAAGGACTATTCTCAAAGTGCGTCAGGCGTGAGCAGAGAGACTATGGAAGATTTGTTTGCGCTGTGTGTGGGCACTATGCAAACGCTTATGCAAAAGCAAGAACAACACTCCGAAGATAAGGATAAAATTATACAAACGCAAGTTGCTCCGTCTGCGGATATGGAAATCATGGACGTAGAAAGCAAGTGATTTGCGCTATATGGTTGGGCTATGAACAATTTATACTGGCAAGAGTATGAGTACGCTCGTCAACTCGGCGAGCAAGAGCAAGATCGCACCGATTCCGCGCAAGATAGCGAGACGGAAGAGGTTGTGCCTACAGGTGGACAAAAGGCGCTTGCAGTTGTAAAAAAATATGCAAAACGCTATTTTATCGATGCGTTTTCTGGTATGGCGCAAGGTCTTTTTTGCACGCTTATTGCAGGTACAATCCTTGCACAAATAGCGTCTTGGTGTGGTGATAACAACTTTGCAAAGGTGCTGGGCTATATAGCAAGCATTGCAAAAATGCTTATGGGCGCAGGTATCGGCATAGGTATTGCGCACAAACTCGGCGCAAAACCGCTTGTTATGTTCACGGCGGCGGTTGCGGGCTTTGTCGGCGCATGGTCGGGCAATCTTGTGTCCGCACTTTGCGAGGGTAGCGCATTTGCGATTGCGTTCGGTGCGCCCGGTAATCCTATCGGAGCATACGTCGTGTCCCTTTTGACAATCGAAATTGCAGGGCTTTATGCCGGAAAAACAAAACTTGATATTATCCTTGTTCCGTTGGGAATGATGTTTTTGTGTCTTGGCGGAATATTCCTTGCCTGGCCGTTTATCAAACTTATAGACCTGCTTGCAAAACTTATCGTTATTGCAATCGAGGCAGGCTCTGCCGTCAAGATTATCGTCGGTGTGTTTGTGGCGGTGGTTATGGGTATACTTCTCACAATGCCCACGTCATCTGCGGCAATCTGGGTTGCGATAGCGACAAGTGCAACCGCTCTTGAAAACGCAGATATATTCGCAATAGCCGGCGGTGCGGCAGTAGCAGGATGTTCTGCCCACATGATAGGCTTTGCCGTAGCAAGTTTCAGAGAAAACGGCGTAAGCGGTCTTATTTCTCAAGGCGTTGGCACGTCTATGCTTCAAATCCCCAACATTATGCGTAAGCCCGTCATAATGGTGCCCGAAATCGTCGCAAGCGCAATATCGGGACTTTTGGCGGTGCTCTTTGATTTGAGATGTAATGCCTCGGGTGGAGGAATGGGCACAAGCGGTCTTGTGGGCTTATTTGGCACGATAGACGCCTCTCAAGGCGTGATTGCCGACTGGAAACTTGCGCTGGGTATAATACTTTGTATGTTTGTTATCCCCGCCGTAGTCTCTTTTGGCGTTAGCGAAATATTGCGATACACTCACGTCATCAAGTTCGGCGACCAAATGCTCGATTGAATATACTACCAATTTGAAAATATTAATTAAAAGCCCCTATATACTATAGGGGCTTTTAATTAATCTAAATTTAAACTCTCAATCGAAGTTAACAAATTATTTATATCTTTTTGAACTTTATAAAAGGTGTCGGTATCCCTCATATAAAGTTCTTTGTTTATTTCAATCATAACGGATTTTAATCTATCGTTTGGGTTTTCTATGAATTTATTTGGTACCATTGAGCCCGAATACGGATAGTTGATTTTGACTTTATATCCTAATTCTTCCAAAAATTGCACACAAAACTCTGCAAGACAATTTTTATCTTCGTTAAACCCTATGCAAATTTCAGGCAAGTCCTCTTGATTTTCCTTTATCATGATAATATCTTTTGAAAAAGAGTGACAATCTACCAAAACAACAGTCTCGTTTTCCTTTAACAGTTTTTCCACCTTATCGTTTAATGTTGTATGATATGGATAATAGTAGTTTGTTAATACCATATCGGTATATTCTTTGTCATGGTTTCTAAAACACAGCCCTGAATTGTTTTTTGAATATACAACGCCCATGCCGAACTTACTCATAGTTTCAAGTTCGTCGTCGTCAAATTTTTCGACATCACAAAACACCCTCGAATAAGGGAAAACAATCTTTTCGTAGCCATTATCGGTAAACAGAATATCCGTGTCAGTATCGGTTATAACGTCCACAAAGCGATTGATTATTTCTTTGCTTTGACAAGTGTTGCGCCAAAAGACAGTCGGAATTTCTTTTGAAGAATGGGGAATGTGCAAAAATATTTTATTCATATTTTCGTTATAGCACATATTTATTGAAAATGCACGATTATTTATTAGAAAATTAAGAAGCCTAATAAGATAAAGGCTTTTTGCTCTATTAGGCTGTATTTTGATTAGATTTTCTAAACTAATCTTGCGAGTGTATTACAATTCAAACAATTTCTTTTTGTTTTTGGGGATGTGTGGTGTGCCGTCCTTTTTCTTTTTAAGCAGGGGGATGTATACGTCAAACACCGTGCCTTTGCCCTCTATGCCATGACATTCTATCGTGCCGTCATGCGCCTTGACCGTTGCGGCGGCAATCGACAAACCCAATCCGAAACTTTGATTGTCCTCTTTCTGTCTTGCGCCGTCCGAGCGGTAGAATCTGTCAAAGACATGTTCCGCTTCTTCCTTGGATATGCTTTCGCCTGTGTTCATGACGGACAAGTGCGCCTTTTTGCCGTCGCTTGTAAGTCTTGCACCCACTTTTCCGTTTTCGCCGGAATATTTAATTGCGTTGTCAAGAAGTATTATCACAAGTCGCTCAAGAGATTTTTCGTCTCCGTAAACCTCGATGTTTGGAGCAAATTCAGACAAGAGTTTAACGTTTTTTTCAAAGCATGTTGCCTCAAAACTCAAGCATGAGCCTTCTGCAATCTCGCTGAAATTTACTGCGGATTTGGGCAGTTCGCTTTGTTCGAGTTTGCTCAATTCAAGCATTGAGTTGATAAGTTCCTTCATCCGCTCAAGTTGCGTAGAAATGGATTCAAACCACTTTTCATTGTCCCTGACCGTTGAGTCGGGCTCGCTCTTAATTACGCTTATATTCGTGTTGATTATGGTAAGCGGTGTTTTTAGTTCATGCGAGGCATTGGCGATAAGGTCTCTTTGCTTTGACATTGCAAGGGCGACGGGGTGGAGCAGTCTTGCCGAAGTCAGTAGAGCAAGAAGCGCGACAAATACGACGGAGCAACAATACAGCAATGTCACCATAACGGCAGTGTTTGAAAGTTGTGTATGGTATGACGTTCTGTCAAAAAACGCATATAGCGTGCCGTTGGTATATTCCTTGTTTGCGACCACAAAATATCTGTCGCCGACGCTGAATTTTCCCTCTTTCACGCGCACAACTTGGTTGAGTATTTCCTCTGCTTCGGCGTTTGAGTAAATGGAGATGTTGCCCGATAGTTCGTATCTGTTGTCGGTATATACAAACAGATATACGCATTTGAGGTCATTTACAACGTCGTCGTTGTGTTCTTGCGGGT
This sequence comes from uncultured Bacteroides sp., assembly GCA_964499325.1. Lineage (GTDB taxonomy): Bacteria > Bacillota > Clostridia > Christensenellales > CAG-917 > CAG-475. The sequence continues at coordinate 22,515 of CAZCKS010000007.1, forward strand.
TTTCAAGTGCTTTTTCAAGGGAGTTTTTTATAAACAAATCGTTGGATGCGTACACCACGCCAAACAATCCGCCCAATACGACAAGCAAAAAAATCGACGCTATCAACGTGCTTGAAATGGTGTATTGTATGCGTTGTCGCCTGATGATGTCAATGTGTTTGTTTTTCATAATATAGAGTTTAACGGTCTATTGTGTGGTGATAAACGCCCGATTGTGTTGTTTGTCAAAATAAAAGCGTGGCAACGCCACGCCATTGTTACATCTTGGGTTGAGATAGTCTGTATCCTACGCCTCGGACAGATTCGATTGTAAACGACGCATCGAGGTGTTGTAGTTTCTTTCTCAAGAAAGACATGTATACTTCAAGGTTGTTAGATTCAAATTCGCTGTTAAGTCCCCATGCTTTGAGGATGAGATTTTCTTTGGTCGCGACAAAGTTGGGGTATTCAAACAGATACCTCAACAGTTCAAACTCCTTGCCGGTAAGATTGATTGAGCCTTTTTGTGTGGACAGTGTAAACGTTGTCAAGTCGAGGGATGCGTTTTGATACTCAAGTTTGTTATCGCTGAGCAATTTTCCTCTGCGACGAAGCACCGCGCGAATTCGTGCGGAAAGTTCATTGAAAGAGAAGGGCTTGGACACATAGTCGTCTGCGCCTTTGTCAAGACCTTCGATTTTGTCTTTTTCGTCCGTAAGAGCGGTGAGCATAATGACGGGCGTTTCTATCTTCTTTGCGCGCATACGTGCAAGCACTTCAAAGCCGTTGAGTTTGGGCATCATGACATCGAGCAGAATCATGTCGTACATACCTGTGGACACAAAGTTAAGACCATCTGCGCCGTCATATACGCAGTCCACGTCATAACCGTCTTTCATAAGCATTTGCGCAAGCGCTCTGGAAAGTTCTTTTTCGTCTTCAACAAGCAATATTCTCATATCGCCCTCCTTGTCGATTACAGATTGTTATTATACTACCTTTTGTAAATTAAAACAATATTAAAAACAATATTGTGCTATAAAATCTCAATGTGCACAAATAGCAAAGCGTCGCCCTTGATTGGCGGCGTTTTGCTATAAGGGGGAGTATTATGAGGAGACTATGTTGTGTCTTGTTTTCAGTCTTTGCGAGGTAGGAACAGGACGTTTTTCATGTGTACGTCGCTATAGGAAAAAGTGCGAGATTGTCCGTCGTCGAGTATGACGGTAAACACTGCGGGGAATGTGGCGGTTACCTCTCCTTTTACAAGTGTGGATTTGCCTCTTCCGGTGTTTATTTTCAGCACAACCGGAATGCCGACAAGTTGTTTGACGCGCGCTTTTGCTCCGTCGATAGACTGTCCGATTTCTCTCATGCAATGATTGTTGACGGATTTTTGAAATTTATTCGCATATTTTTAAAAAATCAAGAATACATTTTTGTGAAACGGAGGAGAGTATGTTCGATTTTCAGAAAATAAGTGCAAGCAAGTTTTATGAGGCGCCGTCCGTGGAGAGAGTTGTTGAATTTTCTCCTCAAGACATTGACATGAGCAATGTCGCAAAGGTGCTTTCGCTGGCGGTGGACGCAAAAAGTACGAGTATAGATTCTCAAAACGGGTTTGCGCAGTTGAGCGGAAGATGCAATTTTCGTTTGATTTATCTTGACAAAGAGGGCTCGGCAAGGGGCGTTGATTATAATGCGGACTTTAGCGTGCGCATAGACGGCGAATTTGCCGACGGCGATAACGTGTCGGCAGATATTGCCGTGCTTGAAGCCGATGTTGAAGCGTCGCAAACGCTTACGTTGACTGCGGTGCTTGAAATCAAAGTGTGCGCAATCAAGCGAGAAGAATTGCAAATGCTCAAGTCTGCACAGGATTGTTATACAACGACAAAAGAGGTGTATGTTCCCTCGTTTATCGCTACAAAAACCGCCACCGTATCTTTTGACGACGAGAAAGACGTGGGCGGAGAAGTCGATGCGGTTCTGGGGCTTAACGTTGCCTGCGTTCCGACAAAAAGCGTTGCGACGGACGGAGGGGCGAATACGGCGTTTTCCGTTTTGGCAACAGTGACGTATGTGGAAGGCGGAGAAATTAAACAGCAGAATTTTGCCGTGGAAACGGATGACGATTTTGCGCTGGACGGCGTTTTGCCTACAGATTCCATAAGGGCAAGCGCATGTGTGAAATCCTCAAAAGTGGTTTTGCAAGGGGTAACGGACGACAATGTTATCCGCGTAGAGGGCGAAATTCAAATTTCAATTCAGGCGTTTAGATGCTCGCAAACGGAGATAGTAAGCGATTTGTTTGTTCTCTCGCATGAGGTTGATGTTAGCCGAGAGGTCGCTCGCTACGAGTGTTTTGACGGATGTGGTTATTACACGCAGAGCGTGAGCGGTAGGGCGGTATTGGGAGATAATAAGCCGTCGGCAATCAGTGTGTGCGCATTGCCGTATTCGAGATGTTATACCTCTCGTTGCTATGTGTCGGAGGATAATATGCTCGTGATAGAGGGCATAGTCAATACAGATATTATTTATACTGATGAAAACGGGTATAATTCTATTCGCGCTGAGATTCCTTTTTCTGTGAGTGTGGGCAGCGAAATTCCCTTCTCGAACGTAGTTAAAGCAAATTGCGCCGTAAGTAATATCAACGCAACCGTCGTGAGAGGTAGAGAGTTTGATATAACAATGGACATCGCAATAAAAGCGTGCGGATTTTCATCGCTTGAGGCGGAATATATCGGCGATGTCACATTGGGAGACGAGAGAGAGGTGAATAAGTCCGCATTATCTGTGTATGTTACCGCAAATGGAGAGCAAATGCTTGACGTGTGCAAAGCCCTATCTGCAATGCCAGACGAGATTGCGATGCAAAATCCCGACATAACATTCCCGACAAAAGAAGGCGACAAAATAGTATTCTTCAGAGCGTTGAAATAATTTACTCAACACCACAAAATCGACAAAACAAACCCCTCGGCAATCGTCGAGGGGCGTTTGTTATATGGCAATTATTTTATACTATTTAGAAAGGCATTAAGAAGGGAGAGTTGAGTTGACGAAAGATTATCGACGCAATTATTGGTTGTTTTGTGAGAGTTACTGAAAAAATCTTCCAAAGTTATATCAAGTGCTTCACAAATAAATTCGAGATATTCAATGGTTGGGCTTTTTTCCCCTCTTTCGAGTTGATATATATAAGTAGGAGAAATACCTGCTTTATTGGCGAGCCCATTTTGTGATAATTCTTTTTTTTCGCGCAAAGTTTTTATACGCAAGCCTATTTCATTTTTATCCATAAAAGCATGTCTCCTATTTAAACTATAGTTATAGTTTACATGCAAAAGTGCGCCAATATTAAAACTATAGTGTTGAAATGTTTAAACTATAGTGCTATAATTTGTAAACAATAGTTGAAACTTGGAGAAATTTAATGGGCGATTGCAAAAAAGCACAAATCAAGTCAAAAAAGCGAGTGCAGGAGCGAGGCGAAGTTTTCACAAACGAGCGTGAAGTGAAAGCCATGTGTGACCTTGTTGCGCAAGAGTGCGAGCGCATAGATTCAAGGTTTTTGGAGCCTGCCTGCGGTGATGGCAATTTTCTTGCGGAAATTATAACGAGAAAACTCAATGCCGTCACGGCACAATATGGCAAAAGCGAAGTGGATTGGGAAAAGTATTCCGTGCTTGCGATTAGCAGTATATACGGCGTGGACATCATGCCGGACAATGCCGAAGAGTGCCGGGCAAGGTTATATACGATATGGGAAAAGGAATATCTCAAAAAGTGCAAAAATCTCGCAAACGAAGATTGCAAAAATGCGGTGCGCTTTATTCTCTCACGCAACATCTTATGCGGAGATGCTCTCACCATGCTGGATATAAACGGCAATCCCATTGTTTTTTCAGAGTGGTCATTGATTGGCAACAACATGAAGCGCAGAGATTACACCCTTGCAAATTTGCTTGAAACGCAATCGTATTATGAACTTCCGCTATTTGAAGATGTAGAAGATATAAAACTGCCAAAACCCGTGCGTGAATTTGGCTTAACTCATTATAGGAAGGTGCAAAACGATGTCTGACATTTTCAACACATTATACAAACCGGACGTGTTAAGTTGCCTTGCAGACTTAAGCAATGACGAAGTTTTCACACCGCCGAGTGTGGTAAACGACATGCTGGATATGCTCCCGCAAGAACTGTTTGAGAACCCCAACACAACATTTTTGGATCCCGTGTGCAAAAGCGGAGTGTTTCTCAGAGAAATCGCAAAACGCCTTATAAAAGGGCTTGAGCCGGTCATGCCCGATTTGCAAGAGCGCATAGACCACATATTCCAAAAACAACTGTACGGCATTGCTATAACCGAACTTACAAGCCTGCTCTCTCGCAGAAGCGTGTATTGTTCAAAATATCCAAACAGCAAGTTTTCAGTATCGCAATTTGACAGCGTGCAAGGCAATATCCGCTACAAGAACACACAGCACACCTTTGTGAAAGGCAAATGCTGTTTCTGTGGTGCAACTGAGTCTGAATACGGTACCGCCAAGCGTGACGGCATGGAAAGCCATGCATACGAATTTATCCACACCACCAAGCCCGAGGAGATATACAATATGAAATTTGACGTAATCATAGGCAATCCACCATATCAGTTGAATGTAAATGAAGCGGGTAAAGGTTTAGGGGCAATTCCGCTATATCAAAAATTCGTTGAACAGGCAATGAAATTAAAGCCTAAGTTTTTATCTATGATTATTCCGGCAAGATGGTATGCTGGCGGTGTGGGATTGGACGATTTTAGGCACATGATGCTAAACAATAAAAACATTAAATATTTGGTGGATTTCACCGATTCAAAAGATTGTTTTCCCGGTGTTGATATTAACGGTGGTATTTGTTATTTCTTAATGGATTTTCAATACAATGGTAATTGTTCATATACTAATTATACAAATGGGAATCGCGCAAGAAGCAACCGCAATTTATCGGAGTTTGATATTTTTATTCGCAGAAATGAAGCGGTTTCAATTATTCACAAGGTGTTATGCTTAAACGAAAAAATGCTTTCTTCACCCGGCGGCTGTAGTCCACAAACGCCATATGGGCTACTTTCGACCTTTGTTGGCAATGATATCCGTACAAACAATTACGATTGTGCGGTGCTTGGTAGTAAGGGGTGGTCTTATATTAGTAAAAATGCTGTACCAAAAGCAAAAGAGACTATTGAAATGTGGAAACCCATGATATCAAAATTATCATCAGAACATGCGGGGAACCCAGACAAAAATGGAACGTACAGAATATTAAGCAGGATGGAATTGCTTGAACCGTTTCAGATTTGCACACAATCATATCTTACGGTTTGTCCGAGTTATTCTCTTGAACAAGCGAAAAACACTTATACATATTTGCGAACAAAATTTGTAAGGTTTTTATTGTTGCAAACTCTTGTGGGCATGAATCTTTCTATAAGCAATTTCCGATTTGTACCGTGGCAAGATTTTAAAAAGCCCTGGACAGATGAGGAATTGTATGATAAATATAAGTTAACACAGGACGAAATTGATTTTATTGAATTGACGATCCGTCCTATGGAATAACTTATGGAGAACAAAATATGGAAAGATCGGTGCCAGAACAATATGAGTATACTAAGCAATTATTTATTGGGCTTATACAAGAGGGGAATAAACTTCCGCCGTCGTATAGAAGACAATTATGTCAAGAAATTGCAACGGAAATGTTAAAGGATAAAGCACGTGCACAAGGGAATGGCGAATTAGATTTGGCAATCTTAATTATGGAAGTAATGAAGAACAGGCCATAATTGGATATGACGGGAGGATAAGGACATGGCGAATGATATTAATAGTTTTTTTATAATGGCAGGGGGATGTAATTCGTGTTACTATTTTAACGAGTATAAAAAAGCCATTGATGCGAAAGATAATTTGGCACTTGGAAAATGTGCGATTATTAATTATTTGGATGGAATAGTAGATAGCAACTTCGCAGAGGTGTTACATAAAGGCACGGGGCTTTTTCGTGCCAGAAAAATAGATGTGCACAATGATTTGAGTGGGAAAGGAATTGTTTTTGACGGTAATCATTTTGTTGGATTCGACAAGGATAATTCTAAAGAAGCACCCATTTGGGTTTCACAATCTCAAAGGTGTTCTCCCAAAGGTATGTCAATATTTTATGCCGCAAAGGATGAGTATACTGCTTGTGCAGAAGTAAGTGCCACAACGGGTGATTATATTTCCGTCGCTAAATTTAGACTAAAAAACGATTTGAGAGTTATCAATTTCAAAGATGATAAAAACATACTTGATATTGCAAAAAAAATTGGGAACATTAATATGGCCGAAGTTTCTCAAACAATTACACGAATTATGTTTCAATTTGCAGTGCCAATTTCAGAACAAGAAGACTATATTTATTCGCAATATATAGCAGACTACATACGTAAAGCAGGTTTTGACGGTATGATATACGCCTCTTCAAAAACAGGTGATTCTAATATTGCTATCTTTAACTGTAGCCAAAGAAATATAGAATATTTAAGTAGTGACATAAAATATGTGCATTATTCTAAATATTCATTTTATGATCTTAATAGCAGGAAAAAGATAGACTCGCAAAAAAGCGTTGACGCTGGATGCACCAAAGACTTATCACCAAAAGAAATATCAAAAATCATAAATGACCTAAAAACCAAATTGAAAAACATAAAAAATAGCCTATGAACTTCTTTCCTAAACGCCCAGAATCAAAACCTATGATTTATGCCTATCGTGACACCAATCCTATGTATGATGGATTGCTCAAGGTGGGCTATACTGCCATTGATGTGGAAACTCGTGTTGCATAGCAATATCCCATCAAAAAGCCGAACGGCACCAAGCCGTACGAGATTATGCTTGCAGAGAGTGCGATGTATCCGGACGGCACTTCTTTTATGGACCATGATGTGCACAAGGTGCTTAAACTCAAAGACATAGAGTGCGTAGGCGGAGAGTGGTATCGCTGTGGCGTAGAGGATGTCAAGGCGGCGGTAGTTGCAGTGCGCAACCATACGAATATCACGGCAAATCGCACCAAGGATTTTGCAATGCGCCCCGAGCAAGAAGATGCGGTGCAAAAGACCATGGCATATTTTTCATCTTTGAAAGAAGGGGATATTCCGCATTTTTTGTGGAATGCAAAAATGCGCTTTGGCAAGACATTCGCCACATATCAACTTGCAAAGAAGATGGGGTTTAAGCGTGTGCTTATTCTCACATTTAAGCCGGCTGTTCAGTCCGCTTGGGAAGAGGATCTCAACACGCATATCGATTTTGACGGGTGGCAATTTATATCTCGCCCTCACGAAAGCGGTGCGCCTAATATTGCCATGCAATATGCATCCGCCGATAAGAATCGTCCTATTGTATGTTTTGGCTCCTTTCAAGATTTCCTCGGAGTTGACAAGGTTACGGGTGCGATAAAGCCACATCTCAAGTGGGTTGAGGACACCAAGTGGGATCTTGTTGTGTTTGATGAGTATCATTTTGGTGCTTGGCGTGATAATGCAAAGAAACTCTTTGACACAAAAGACGAGGAAGACTCCTACGACACTTTCGATGCCGAAAAATATGCCGTTGAAGAAATGAACGATGCCATCAATGAAACATGGCTACATATCTCGGCAAAATATTATTTATATTTGTCCGGAACGCCCTTCCGTGCGCTCAACAACGGCGAGTTTATGGAAGACCAAATTTTTCCATGGACTTATTCTCAAGAACAGCAGGCAAAGGAAAATTGGCAAGGGCCGGGACCAAATCCGTATTCAGCACTTCCACGCATGGTTATGATGACATACAAAATCCCGGACAGTATAACTGAAATTGCCAAGCAAGGCGAATTTGACGAGTTTGACCTCAATGTGTTTTTCTCTGCCACGGGCACCGGGAAAGATGCCGTTTTCAAATATAAAGATTATGTGCAAAAATGGCTTGATCTCATCCGTGGCGCATACCTTGGCACAACCACCGATGACCTTAAACTCGGCGCACGCAAGCCGGATATGCCATACGGCAACACGGTGCTTTTGTCAATACTCACACATACACTTTGGTTGCTTCCAAATGTCGCATCTTGCCATGCTATGGCAAACTTGCTTGCGGAAAAACAAAACACTTTTTATCATGACTACAACATCGTTGTTTGTGCAGGTGTAAGCGCCGGTATAGGTGTTGAGGCAATAAAGCCCGTGTATAAAGCAATGGGAGATCCGCTCAAGACAAAAACTATAACGCTCTCTTGTGGAAAACTCACAACCGGTGTTACCATTCGTCCATGGACGGGCATATTTATGCTCCGCAATCTCAAGTCGCCCGAAACATATTTCCAAGCAGCATTCCGTGTGCAATCTCCGTGGGAAATCGATGCCGATTCCACTCACAAAGAGATACTCAAAAAAGAGTGCTATATTTTTGACTTTGCGCTGAATCGAGCGTTAATGCAGATAAAAGAGTATGCTAAAGGCTTGAATGTGAATGGTGAGAGCCTCGAGAAGAATGTTGATGAGTTTACAAAATTCTTGCCTGTTCTTGCTTATGACGGAAGCACTATGAAGCAAATCAGCGCTGCGGAAATTCTTGATATCACAATGGCGGGAACATCTGCGACATTGCTTGCTCGCCGTTGGCAAAGCGCATTGCTCGTCAATGTCACGGATGAGACGCTCAAACGACTTTTGAACAATAAAGAGGCCCTCGATGCCCTTATGAAAATTGAAGGCTTCCGCTCTCTCAACAAGGATTTGGAATCTATTATCATCAAGTCCGAACACGTCAAACAGGCAAAGAAAGACGATAAGCCAAAGACTGAAAAAGAGAAAAAAGAACTCTCCAATGAAGAGAAGGAGTATAAGTCAAAGCGCAAAGAGATTCAAGAAAAACTCATCAAATTTGCCACTCGTGTGCCTATATTCATGTATCTCACGGATTATCGTGAGCAGTGTCTTAAAGATGTCATCACGCAACTTGAACCCAATCTTTTCAAAAAGGTTACAGGTCTCGATGTGAAAGATTTCAACCTGCTTGTTTCGCTTGGTGTTTTCAATGGTCCTGTCATGAATGACGCCGTGTGGAATTTCCGCCGTTATGAGGATGCAAGTTTGAGTTATACCGGCATAGATAAGCACCAAGAAGAGAATGTCGGTTTGTGGGATACGTCTTTAGGTTATTATGAGGCTATGGCAAAACTGCTCGGCGAGTCTGAAGTCGCAAAAAAACAAGATATAAACGATTTGCCCGAAATTCTCTATCAAGAATTTGCCAATGGGGAACAATCTGCGCCAACGCTTGTGGTTAAACACACAACGCCCACGCAACAAAAGACTGTACATACATCTAAGACTGTTGCTCATTCCGATGCAATTCAACATAATACATTTGCGCCCGCAACAAGTATCAATTACGAGCAAGCGCAAAAAGGTCAAGTTAAAACACAAACAAAGGTTATTGACCTATCATCTGTCAAGGTTGGTGCAACCATATCACACAAAGCGTTTGGCAAAGGCACAGTTATATCTTTGACAACAGAGCATATATCTGTCGCCTTCGGCAGTGTCCAAAAAACCTTTCAATATCCAAACGCATTCATCCATGGCTTCCTATCTATTGAACAGTGACAACCAATCTAAAAATAATCATTTGAAAATGTCATTTGCACAACCACTCGCAACCCCTAAACAAAAAAATAAAACGAACCTTGATTTCTCAAGGTTCGTTTTATACGTCTGTGGTGGAGACAATAAGACTCGAACTTATGACCTCTACGATGTCAACGTAGCGCTCTAACCAACTGGGCTATGCCTCCAAAGCAAGAGTTATATTACACTAATTTGCCGTATTTGACAAGCGTTTTTGCGCATTTTGGAATAAAAACAAGATTATTATGTTTTTGCGTTTGGAGGGGGCAAATAGTTGAGAGAGCGATTTGCGCAATTATGAGTGGGCTATCGGGTGGAATTAAGGGCTAATTCTACAAGTTTGCCTTCTCGGCGTGCCGAAGCGACAACATCATCGGTGATGAGGTCGCCTTTCTTTGCAATAACATTCCCGGTGTAAGAGAGAATGTCTTTTGCAAGTGTGCGCTCAAGCAGAAAAGAGTAGTCGCATATCACTCTTGTCGGTGTGTGCGTATCGCCGAGAGGGTAAGCGTCGGATTTGTCTCCGAGTATTGTGTCTATTGCGTTTTGGCTAAAATATGGAGTTTTGGAAGACAGTTTAATCGCAAGCGGAGCGTCTGGTACTATAATAGTGTTTGCGCTCTTGCGATGCATTGTATTGCTATCCGAGATGAGGGTTTCGTTGTCCGTTAAAAGGGTAACGGGCGCGCTTGTTTCTGGGCGAGGAATTTTGATGTTTTGCACTTTGGGCTTAACGTTTCTGCCTGAATTTTTAAGCAATATGACATTGCCGACAGACAAAATCGACGACGGCTGAACGGCGGTATTTTGCGTATATAGTTTACTGACATTTCCGTTTGTGTAAAATTCGACTTCTGTTATTTGTCCTTTTAGAATGCCGGTTGTGGTATAAGCAGGCATGTCCATTACATCGCCGATAAAAGAGGTAAAGTCAAAGTCGTTTTCGTCTATGAAATTGATGTTGTTTTGCACGACGATTGCATCCGCAAAAGCCGTTATGCTTTCTGTCGGTATCAAGACGTTTTTGTTTGAATTGGTAATGTTGGCGAGGAAATATGCAATACGTTTGCAATTTTGCATAAAATATGCATTTTTTATTCTTGCGATGATTTTTGAAGCAGTGGCGTCCAGTACGTATTTATCGATTACAAGCGAAAGTTTAATCATAATTTTTACCTCTTTTTGAGTGTATGATATGTTTGGAGCGAATATGATTTTTGACATAAGATTTGCACAAGTTTAGATTGCCGAAAAATGTCGAAAGATGCAAAAAAATGCCGATTTTGCAACACAAAAACGGCAGAAAAAATCGACATTCTAACCACATATTATTTTGGTGGCAAAATGGGGTTTTCCACCGACTTATCCACATTTTCAGCCCAAATTGTGGATAACTTTGTGGAAAAGCACGTATTTTTATGCTCTCGTGAATATAATTTCATTTGAAACTATATGCGTATTAAAAGTCAAAACTCAAAAAAATCGTCGTCCAAAATAATTGTGGGTATTTTGGCGATAATTCTTGCGGTGTATTGTCTGTCAAGTCCTTTTGTCATAAGTGCGATTAAGGCAGAAAATAAAGATAGAATTACTGTTGTACTCGACGCCGGACACGGCGGCGCGGACGGAGGCGTGCAAGGTGTAAAGACAAGGGTGGAAGAAAAAAGCATAAACCTTATAATCGCATTTATGTTAAAAGAAGTGCTTTTGTCGCGCGGATATGATGTTGTTATGACGAGGAGCAACGACGTTATGCACTCCTTTGACGGCATAGAAAACAATAAAAAACGTGCGGATATGTATAAGCGCGCGCAAATTATCAATAGCGTACAGCCGTCGATTGTCGTAAGCATCCATCAAAACTTTTATTCTTCGCCCGCAAGGCGTGGAGCGCAGGCGTTTTATTCAAAAAAGAGAGAAGGATCAAAGGCATTTGCTATTTGCGTGCAAAATGCGCTCAACGCTCAAATCAATTTGACGGATGGCGGTAGGGAGTATTCTCCTCTTTGTGCGGATAAATATCTTCTGGAATGTAGCGTATATCCATCTGTCATAGTAGAATGTGGGTTTTTAAGTAATTTTGCCGACGAGCAAAACTTGCTTACAACATCATATCAACTGCGTGTTTGCCACGCAATAGCCTATGCAATATCTGTTTATTTGGATTGAGGCGATATTTGGCACGCTTTTTGCGCATATACGCGCGCAACGCAACATACGCGCAAAAATTCTTGATTTATAAATATATTTCGTTTATAATATTTGCATTATGACAAACGCATTTGCATTTCCTTGCCAAAAAATCCTCAAAAAACATAGCGATAACGAGGAAATCGCTCTCATTTTGAAGGATATAGAAAACGCCAAACAAGGCGTTATGACCTTTTCTAAAGAAGTCAAAAAATACATGCTTCAATTTATTCACGCACGCTATGACGACAACGAAGAAGTCAACGCTCTTATAGATGTGCTGAAACATTGGAGCAAGTATGAGTCTTTCAGTTATCTCGAGATATTCCAACTGCAAGACGAGTGTTATTTTTGGTACGATTTTTTGCATGCGTACGGCGCTTGGAAGATTATCGGCATGACGTATGGATTTGCAAGTGAGGACGAGGCTTTGGCTGTGCTCATACGGCTCGTGAAACTTGACGAGAGCGTGTTTAAGGCATATCCGGAGTTGTAATGTAATATCGGAAGGTTGTATATGGCAAAACGAGTACACGACGGACATCGTGAGCGTATGCGAGAGCGCATTCGCAACAGCGGTCTTGTCGCTCTTCAAGACCACGAGATTTTGGAATATATACTTTATGCGTTTGTGCCGAGAAAGGATACAAACGAAATCGCACATTCTCTCATAGAAAGATTCGGCTCTTTTGCAGGAGTTTTGAATGCGGACGAAAAGAGTTTGAGTGCGGTTTGCGGAATGACGGCAAATGCGTCGCTTTTTATATCTCAACTGCCCGATGTTTTCCGCAAATATATGCAAGATAATGAAAAAGAACGTCTAAACTTAAAGGGCAGAGGTGTGGCGCGTTCTTATATCGGTAGCGTGTTGTACGGCAAACGTCAAGAAGAGGTTTATGCCGTAGCCCTTGATGCACACGACGGAGTGATAAACAGTAGATTTTTGTCGAGCGGAAGCGGTGACGCGGTTGAATTGAGCGTAAGAGCGGTGGTGGATTTTGCTCTATCAAACACTGCAAGCAGTATTATAATTGCACATAATCATCCAAGTGGCAGCGTCTCGCCGTCGCAAAGGGACCTCGATGTGACAAGAGAAGTGTATGATACACTCTCCGCACTTGGTATAACGCTGGAAGATCATTTGATTTTCGCAGGGAAGGAATATTATTCTTTTGAGGAAAACGGATTGCTCGAAAGGATGAAAACAGCAAAGAATTGTTTGAAAGAAGGTATAACGTTTTATGAATAACGAAGTTAGAACGAGATTCGCACCGTCTCCGACGGGATTTATGCACATCGGCAACTTGCGCACGGGATTGTATGCGTTTTTGTATGCTAAAAAGAATGGCGGAAAGTTTATTCTCCGTATAGAAGATACCGATCAGGAACGCAAGGTGGACGGCGCAGTTGAGATGGTGTATCGCACTCTTGCAACTGCAGGAATAACGTATGACGAAGGTCCCGATAAAGATGGCGGATATGGTCCTTATATCCAAACAGAGCGTATGGGGCTTTACAAGCAATATGCCGAAAAGTTGGTTGAACTCGGCGGAGCATATTATTGTTTCTGCGACAAGGAAAGACTTGAGGGCTTAAAGGACGCCAACGGCGTTCACACCTATGACAAGCACTGCCGTAATCTCTCAAAAGAAGAAGTTGAAGCAAGGCTTAAAGCAGGCGAGCCGTATGTTATTCGTCAAAAGGTGCCCGAGGGCGTTGTGTCGAGTTATACGGATATGGTGTTTGGCGAGATAAGCGTGGACAGTGCAGATATAGAGGACGGCGTTTTGCTTAAGAGCGACGGGCTTCCCACATACAATTTCGCAAACGTTGTGGATGACCACCTTATGGGCATTACACACGTTATTCGCGGCACGGAATATTTGAGTTCAACGCCCAAATATAACCTCATATATGACGCTTTCGGATGGGAGAGACCTATGTATATGCATCTTCCGCCCATTATGAAAGACGCCACACGCAAATTGTCCAAGCGTTTTGGCGACGCCAACTTTGAGGACTTTATCGCAAAGGGATATCTCCCCGAAGCCGTGGTCAACTATATTGCGCTTTTGGGATGGTGCCCCAAAGATAACAAGGAAAAGATGACGATGCAAGAGATGATGGATGCATTTGATACGGACGGAATCTCACACAGCAGTTCCATCTTTGACGAAGCAAAAATGCGCTGGCTCAACGGCGAATATCTCAAGGCTATGACGCAAGAGGATTTTGAAAAGGTCGCTACGCCGTGGATTGAAAAGGCAATAGACGGCAAAGATTATGACATCAAGGAACTTGCCTCGCTTATGCAGACGAGGGTGGATATTTTGGGTGACATCCCTGAAAAACTCGCCTTCCTCAACGAGTTTGGCGAGTATGACCTTGCGATGTATGAACATCAAAAAATGAAAGTCAATAAGGATGTCGCAAAGAATGCCGTAAAAGTAGCAATCGACGCTCTTAAGGATTTTGACGAATGGAATGCTGACGCAATCAAAGAGCGCATCAAGTCTTACAGCGAAGAGGTTGGCATGAAGAGCGGACAAGTTATGTTCTCCATGCGCGTTGCGCTCACAGGCGCACCCGTAACGCCGGGCGGAGCAATCGAAATGGCTGTCGTGCTCAAGAAGGAAGAGACGATGCGTCGTTTGGCATATTCATTGTCATTGCTTGAAAGGGAATAAGATGAAAGTAAATCTTGCGCAAAAGAAGATACTCGCAATCGCAATAGCGTTTGTCATAGTGGCAAGCGTCTTTTGCATTGCGTTTTCCCCCTCGTCCGTTGCACAAGCAGGAAAATGGGGAGATGTTTATTCGCAAACGCTTTGGCAATATCAAGAGAATTTTCTTGACGTTGACGGAGCAAAAACCATTGTAAAAGAATGGGATTTGTCCTCTGTTACGTCCCCTATTATTATTGCGGTTATAGATACGGGCATCGATACCGCGCACGAATTGTTTAACGGCGTTCTTGCCACAAACGCAAACGGTGACATTCTGGGCTACAATGCGACAAGCGGCGCCGACGTAAACGGAAAGGTGGACATATCAGACCAAGACGACAAGCACGGCTCGGAGATTGCAGGCGTTATCGCTATGCTTATCAAAGAGTTCTCGCTTGAGAATTATATCAAGATTTATCCGATAAAGGCGAATTCGGGCAATGAAAAAACTTTTTCGCTTACCAATCTTACCACGGCTGTCAACTGGGCGGTAAATAATGCGCACGCAGACGTCATCAATATGTCTTTGGGTATGGATGAGGGGGCGTACAATGGCAAGGAAGATGTGGATAGAAACGCATTTGAAGTGGCGATTGAAAGGGCGTTGCAATCAAGCGTCGTTGTGGCGGCGGGAGGCAATAAACAATCGGGCGAGACTGCGCTTAACAAGTCCTTTTATCCGGCGTCTTTGAGCGGGGTTATATCTGTTGGCAATCAAGGCACGGACGGGGATTTGTATAAAACCTCATATTTTCACAGCACAATGGACATTTGCGCTCCGGGGGAGGCAATATATACTGCCAAAGGATATGTGCTTTCAAGCAAATACGGCACGGCAACAGGTACGAGTTTGTCGTCGGCGACGGTAAGTTTTGCCTCTGCACTTTTGAAATTGCGCACGATGGTTGAAGGCAGATCGGATAGTGCGCAAGTTATAGCAAAAACATTGTGTAATTTCAATTATCCGACAAGCGTAACGGCAGGCAAGTTTACTATCCCAGCAATCAATCTTAAGACAATCGTCAACAGCGAAAACGTGCTTGACGATGTCAACCTCAATTACAAAACGCCCACGGGAATGAAACTTGTGCATAACGGCACCGTTGGCACGGGAGAGTACGTGGGGTTGGTGTATATGCGTGCCGACTCCATAGTTCCTGTTGATTTTTATGTGCGTATCACGCCCGAGGGAGATGTCGATCCGTTGCTTGAGAAACAAGTGGAGTGGATAATAGAGCGCATAAAGAGCGCCGACGATTATACGGTGATTGAAAGTAATTATCTGGGCACCGGCAAAGGAGTAACCTATCTTGCGCAATTGGGTGGAGACTATGTTATCAGGGCAAAATTGCCTTATTATAACTGCGAAGTGCAACAACAAATTCACATCGAATATGCAAAGTATTATGTCGGCGAAGTGCGCGTGACGTATGCTGAAAATGCGCATGACGGCGTAGATAATGCGCCGAGTAGCGGTAGTGTGTATGCCAAAAACACCACAACTTTTGCGCTTACGGGCATAGAACATCTCAATCCGTATGAAACAATCAAGTGGTATGTCAATGGCGAATATGTTGCAGAGGGCTACACGTTTGATTTTGTGCCGACCAAGGCGGGTACGTATTATATTACCGCGCGATATGGCGATGAAAGTATGGTGGATTTCGATTATAAGTTTACTCTCACCGTCAAATCATTTATTTTGAGACCGCTTGATTTGTCAATGCTTATCATCGGCTTGTCGGTTGCGGTGGCAGGAATAACGGTTGTTACGGTTATACTTGTAAGAAAGAAAAAGGCAAGCAAACAAGAGAAAACAAATATCGAAGAATAAACTAAAGCATCCCGTCGGGGTGCTTTAACTTTAAGTTCTCACATGTTTTACGTGTATAGTGTTGATTATAAGATGTTTTTTATTTCGCTCAAATGGTCTACAACGAAATCGCATTGTACGGAGTTGCCATCTTCGTGATGATGATTGTACCATATCGTTTTTATGCCGTATGCTCTGGCGCCGTTTATATCTGCAGATACCGAGTCGCCTATCATAATGGCGTCGCAAGGATTTATGCCCACGCCACGGCAACAGGCGTCGAAGTATTCCTGTTCGGGCTTTGAAAAGCCTATTTGTTCTGATGTGAATATACCGTCGATATACTTTAAGAATCCTGCGTTTTTAAGCCTGTTAGTCTGCTGTTCGAGGGTGGCGTTACTTGCCACGTATAAGGGATATTTAGAGTGGAGATATTGTAGCAAATCTTCCGCCCCGTCAATCTTTTCGGCACTGTTGAACAAGTTTTTGTGAAACTCGTGTTCAAACGCTTCGCCGTCCGCCTCGATGCCGAGCGTTTGAAAGACTTTGGCAAAGCGCACTTTGAAAAGTTCGTCTTTTGTTATCTCTTTGCGCTCGAGTTGCTTCCAAAGTTCGAGGTTTATGGGGTGAAACGTGTCGAGCAACTTTTGAGAATACTCTACACCAAAATATGCGCAAGCAAGTTCAACCGACTTGTTTGCGCATTTTTCAAAGTCTAACAATGTATCGTCTACGTCAATAAATACAATCATTTCTTTGCATCAACCTTATCTACGTAATTGCAGGCATAGAACGCCGATACAGAACCGTCGGCAGTTGCCGTTACAAGTTGGCGGATATTCTTTGTGCGACAGTCTCCTGCCACGAATATGCCCTCACAAGAGGTTGCGCAGTTCTCGTTTGCAACAACATAGCCTGCGTTGTCTATCTCTACAAGATTTGCAAAGGCTGTATTGTTTGGCACTTGACCTATGCAAATAAACGCACATTTCGCATTGACAATTACATCCTCATGCGTTTGGGTGTTTTCAAAACGCAGGGCAGACAATTCCTCCTCGCCGATAAACTCTTTGAGGGAAAGATTGTGAGTGTATCGGATGTTGTCTTTTGCAAGCACAAGATCCAATAGTGCCTTATCGCCGAAGAATTTATCAAAGAGAGTGCATATATGCACGCTCTTGCAATATCCGCTCAAAACGAGTGCGTATTGAAGTGCAGTGTTGGCATCGCCTATTACGCATACGTCTTCGCCCGAATAGAAGGCTCCGTCGCAAAGAGCGCAATAACTTATGCCGTTTCCGACAAGTTCTTCCTCTCTTTCAACGCCGATATGACGAGGTTTTACACCTGTTGCAATTATGATGGATTTGCATCTGTATGTGTTGTAATCTGTGGTTAATTCAAACAAATCGCCCACTTTAACTGCCGATATTGCTTTTTCAAGTTCTATTTGCGCGCCCCATTCAACAATCTGTTCATAGAGTTTATCCATGAGTTCCGCACCTGCAATTTTCTGATATGTGGGGAAATTTTCCACGCGCGGAGAGAGTGCGATTTGTCCGCCGAAGCCGTCGCTTTCAAGCACCAAAACGCTTTTGCCCG
>CAZCKS010000008.1:0-35775 GCA_964499325.1 uncultured Bacteroides sp.
CCATAACTTCTCCTTATCAATAAAGATAAAAATATTATACAATACGCAAAGGTATGATTTCAATACGCGATTTCGACAAACAGCGCCAAGAAATCCGACAATTTTTTAATTTTGTATTAAAAACATTAATAAATATATACAAAAGTTTAATGGGAACAGAACCAAAAGTGTTGTACAAACATATAAAATTCAATCCTCCCCCTTCCTCACGTGTTTCCCCTATCGCAGTTCCCCCTCTGCGTAAACTTGAGGGAACCCCCGGCGCCTGCTCCGCAGGGGGACACACTCGGCTCTCGCCCGTGTGGCATTTCTCTCATTATGCCACTGCGTGCACTGCGCACGCTACGCAACAACACTGCTTGTGCACTTGTACTGCCGTCTCGGCTCGGCGCTCGCTACGGTCGTCGCCTTGCGACTCCAGCCCCGAACAAGCACATGCCGTTAATAGTATACCTTATACAAAGTTATTAACGTTTTTATAAAAAGCCCCTCAAATAAATGAGTAACAAGAAAACGCCCGTCCAAAACAAAACCCAACGTACTTACGTACGTGATTTTGGAGCGGACTGGCGTTGACGCAGTTATTCGCGTTTTTGCGCATTTATAAAAAGCCACCCAAATAAATGAGTAATAAGAAAGACACCTGTTGACGACAAGCCTAACGTACTTTGTGTACGTGACTTGGAGGCAACGGGTGTCTGACGCAGTTAATCGTTATTTGGTGGCTTTTTGGGCTTCGAAACGAGCGAGTTTGTTCTTCTCCAACTTCAAATAAATGCTCTTAATGGGTGGGCAAATTGCGAAGAGGAATTGCGCAAAACTGAAAAGTTTGGACGGATTGACAAATTTGCGCTTGTGTTCAAGCCCCCTAACCATACATTTTGCAACGTGTGCAGGCTTTTGTACGGGGAACGGACGTTCACGAATGACTTTGCCCTCTTGACCTTCAACAGCTTTTGTAAAGAAACCTGTATCAGTTGCAATCGGATAGAGGCAAGTGAGTGCGATATTCTTGGGAAGTTCGTAACGCAAGCCTTGTTGGAAACCTTGCATTGCGAATTTGCTTGCGCTGTAAAGGGTGTAACCGGGCATTGCGAGTTTGCCGATAGCGGATACGGTGATTGCCATGTGACCGGGCTTACCGTTCAAATATTCGACATATTTTTGGTATGTATAAATCGGTGAATAGACGTTGACTTTGAAGATGTTTTCAACGCGTTCCCAATCAACGTAATTCATCGTTTCATAGTACGGGAAGCCTGCGTTTGCATAGAAGATATCAATTCCGCCAAGCACTTCGGTTGCTTTGTCAAAGATGGAATCGACGTTCTCTTTGGTGGAAACATCGCACACCATAGGAACAACCTTATCGCTTGCAAGAGCCTCTATTCTATCCGTGCGAAGGTCAACTGCAAGAATCTTGTTATCGCCCTTTGTGAGCAATTTCAAGGTTTCAAGACCAATACCGCTGTTTGCGCCGGTAAGGACAATCTTTTTGCCATTTATCATAATTTTCTCCTTTTATTATCCTAAAAACGGATAAAGTTAACTTATTCACTATTTGATTTTAACACGCACACTTGCCAATTACAAGACTTTTTTGTCAAACGTCGTATTTCTTGAGGATATTTTGCAACGTTTTTGTGGCATTTTGGCGCAATTTTTGGATATTTGCGTTGTTGTTTATAGTGCAAGTTGCCACTTTTTCAAGTGCGCGGGGACTCACTTGCGCCTTTATGCGAGATATAGCCTCCTTGCGTGACAGTCCTCGTTTTTCAAGCCTCTTTATGCGCTTAAAAATTGATGTTTTGACAAGCACGACTTCGTCGAAATCGTTGTCGCCACCCTCCAAAAACAAAGGAAGTTCCACCGCAAGCGGAGAATACTCGCAATCTTTTATGCGTTGCATAATTTGCGGATGTGCGATAGAATTGAGCAATTCGCGCTTGGAAGAATCGCTAAAAACTATGCTTGCAAGCACTGCCCTATCCACATTCCCGTCCTTGACGACAGTGGGAAAATTTTGCGCGATTTGAGCAATATAAGACGGCGTGGAAAGCAATTGAGAATTGATTTCATCTGCACTTATGCAATGAAATCCGCACTCCTTTGCTATTTGGACAACGGCACTTTTGCCTGAGCCTATTCCGCCGATTATAGCAATTCTCATTTGAGTTCTCCCCAATTATCCGCACTTGTCGCCTCGGCAACGAGAGGCACGCTTAAACTCATTGCACTCTCCATTTCTTCAGACAATATGCGCTTTACTTCTTCCGCCTCGTCTTTTGCGGCATCGATGATAAGTTCGTCGTGAATTTGCAAAATCATCTTGGATTTCATATTTTCAAGACGTTTTTCCACTTTGAGCATCGCAAGTTTAATAATGTCGGCGGCAGTGCCTTGAAGAGGTGTATTCATTGCCATACGCTCCGCCGAAGCGCGCACGAGATAATTGCTTGCTTTAAGGTCGGACAAATTGCGACGTCTACCAAGCATAGTGAGCGAATATCCCCTTTCTTTTGCATCGGATATACAACTGTCCATAAAGGCGCGTACTTTGGGATGCGAAACAAAATAGTTGTTGATAAACTCTTTTGCCAAATATTGTGGCATAGACAAGTTCTCGGCAAGACCATATCCGCTTATGCCGTAAATTATGCCAAAGTTCACCGCTTTTGCATCGCGTCTTTGCTGTGCCGTAACCTCGTCAAGCGGTATATTCAAAATTTGAGATGCTGTGATTGCGTGGATATCGTCGCCGTTTTTGAAAGCGTCTATAAGTTGCTCGTCACCACTCATGTGCGCAAGCACGCGAAGTTCGATTTGCGAATAGTCCGCCGACACAAGCACGTTGCCTTCGCTTGGAATAAACGCACTCTTAATATCCTTTGCCTCATCGCTCCTTGCGGGAATGTTTTGAAGGTTAGGATTTGTAGAAGACAACCGTCCCGTCTGCGTAATACATTGATTATATTCGGTGTGAATACGTCCCCTATTGACAAGCGGTTGAAGTCCGCTTACGTATGTTGATTGCAGTTTGGCATAATGACGATATTCAAGCACCTTTGAGGCAATCGGATGCATAGACGCAAGCGAATTTAAAACATCCTCGTTAACGGAATATCCCGTCTTATTTTTCTTGCCGTGAGGTAGATTTAACTTATCAAAAAGTACATCTCCAAGTTGCTTGTTTGATGCGATATTAAACTTCTCTCCCGCAAGCGAATGTATCTCGTCAGTAAGCGTATCGATAATCTTTGAATACTTCTCTTCAAGAGCCTTTAAAGCGTCGACGGACACCCTTATGCCTCTTTCTTCCATATTGCGCAAAACGACGCAAAGCGGTTGTTCAACGTCATAAAACAGCGTGTTAAGTCCTTGTTCGGTCATTTGCTCTTTGAATTTGTCGCTCTCAATAAGCAATTCGACGGCTCCGATTTCAAACCCGTCTGCGCCCAAAACTTGCTC
Organism: uncultured Bacteroides sp.; assembly: GCA_964499325.1. Lineage (GTDB taxonomy): Bacteria > Bacillota > Clostridia > Christensenellales > CAG-917 > CAG-475. The sequence continues at coordinate 3,469 of CAZCKS010000008.1, forward strand.
GATATTCTTTATCGGCGCACTGCCTCTGACAAGGTGCGAGGCTATCATTACGTCAAAGAATTTTTCATTGTCAAAGCCGTATTGCTTGCTCAATTTCTTATAATCGAAACATACAAGGCACTTATCCTTTGCGCACTCTTTTATAACCTCCAAAGCCTCGTCAAAGCCTATGCCCTCGCTGAACAAATCCTCAACGCAACTTACGGTATACTCCGTCTTTTTATCCACAGCAAAAGATATGTTTTCACCTATCAAAACCGCTATATTCTCACCTTTTATCGCATTTACAATTTGCTCTTTATCGGTAACGACAACGACGTCTTTTTCAATCGAAAGAGGCGCAACTTGCTCGTCTTGCTCCTCAAACGCCATACGATTGGCAAGAGAAGAAATTTCAAATTCCGCCAACATCTGCTTTACTCTCTGCGTATATATCGGTGTGAAAACAATATCGTCCAAGGTGCACTCCACAGGCACATTGCAGTTGATTGTGACAAGTTCCTTGCTCAAAAGCGCAATGTCCTTACTTGATGCTATCGTCTGTCCTATTTTGCCGGGAATATTGTCAGCGTTTGTCAAGATTTCATCAAGCGAACCATACTTTTCAAGCAGTTGTTTTGCCGTCTTTTCTCCAACGCCAGAAATGCCAGGAACATTGTCCGACGTGTCTCCGCGAAGTGCCTTGTAGTCAATATATTGTTCGACGGTAAAGCCGTCATCTAAAAGACGTTGTACGTCATAAACTTCTATGTCGCTTACGCCCTTTTTAGTCCAATACACTTTAGTGGTGTCGCTGACAAGTTGGAAAGAGTCTCTATCTCCCGTGACTATAACGCAATCGTCATCAAAACGCTTGGACAGCGTGCCCAAAATGTCGTCACCCTCATAGCCCTGCAAACTTACAATCTTAATTCCCATTGCCGAAATAAGTTCTTTGAGCGGTTCGACTTGCTGGCGCAATTCCTCATCCATAGGCTTTCTCGTCGCCTTATATTGGTCATACATTTCGTGTCTGAAAGTCGGACCGTGCAAGTCAAAAGCGGCGGCGATATGAGTGGGGTTTTGCTCCTTTATAAGTCTCAAAAGAATGCTTAAAAATCCGTAAATCGCACCCGTATAAAGCCCTTTTGTGGATTTCAAATTTGGAAGAGCATGATATGCGCGGTGCATAAGGCTGTTTGAGTCAAGCAATAAAATTTTGTTTTGTGACATAATTCACCTATTATTCAAAAGACATCTTAATTATCTTTGCCAAACAAGAACTCTTTAAGCGGACCTTCAAGCAAAGCCTTTGCGTCGTCATATCCGTCACGCATAAACTTATGCGCACGATTTTCAGAGAAAGCCATTGCCGGCCCTAAATCATCTTTGGGCGATATGTAAAAAAGATTGAGATTGTCTTTTTTAATTCTACGTCTGGGCGGTTTGCTTGCAACGTTTGTACGTATTACAAGCATTTTTTCATACCCTACACTTGCAAGCAAATTGACAGGCATATTGTCATACACTCCACCGTCTATGTATTTTTTGCCGTCTATCACTTTTGCAGGAAAAATCGGGAATGTTCCCGATGCAATTATATAGTCTATCAACCTGCCGTCTTCAATGTCGGTCATCATCTTCTCAAATGGTTGCATATCCGTTATATTAAACGCCACAACGCCATAATCCTTACCGCTTTTTCGGATAGTTTCCTCATCTACTATGCCTTGAAAAAACGTCTGGGATTTCTTGTATGACGCATCGAGAAAATCAATGGTTTTAAGCCTCTTTTCAAGCAGAACTTTGAGCACCGCAGGCGCAACGTTAATACCATGCAATGCGTCTATTTCTTCGTCGGTCAATTCATATATGGTATTTGCCTTGATTTCTTCCCAAACGTTGAGCATTTTGCTTATACCGCCATCAAGATAGAGCGCGCCGTTGATTGCGCCTATAGACGTGCCGACTATGCCGTCATAAGTAATGCCGACTTCATCAAGCGCCCTCATCACTCCCACTTGATATGCGCCTTTAATTCCCCCGCCTTCGAGAACCAAACCTAATTTTTCCATAGTATATTCGATTATTACAATTAGAGTAGGCATAGCCTACTCATAAATGATGTTATAACGTTATTCTTGACGAGAGCGCGCGAGAAAGAGTGCTTTCGTCTGCGTACTCTATCACACTACCCTCTGGAAGCCCTCTGGCAATCCTCGTGACTTTTATCCCAAGCGGTTTTATCAATCTTGCGATATACATTGCCGTCGCCTCACCCTCCACGTCGGGATTTGTGGCAAGAATGACCTCTTCCACGCCGTCGAGACGAGAAAGCAATTCTTTTATGCGTATATCGTTAGGACCAACATGTTCCATTGGCGAAATAACTCCGCCGAGCACGTGATATACCCCCTTAAAGTCCTTGACTTTTTCAAGAGCGACTATATCCTTTGGCTCTTTCACGACGCATATAACGTTTGCCTTGCGCTCGGAGCATATATCGCAGATTTCGTTTTCCGTATAATTTCCGCAAATTTTGCAAAAATGCACGTTTTGCTTGACGTCGCGTATCGCTTCGATAAGTTCTTCCGCCTCTTCGTCGGGTGAGTTCAAAATTGCGTACGCATAGCGCGCCGCAGTTTTTTCGCCGACGGAGGGCAACTTGGATAATTGCGCAATAAGTCTTGCAAGTGGCTCAATATATTTCATTTCTACACCGTAAAATCTCAATCGAGAGTGATATAAACCCTCAACAATTCATATTAGAAAAGTCCGGTATTTCCCATAGGTCCGAGCAAATCCTTGGAAAGTTTGTCTGCTTGCTCGGTTGCGTCGTTGAGTGCGGCAAGAATCATGTCTTCAAGCATTTCCACATCGTCGGGATCCACTGCTTCAGGTTTGATTGACACGGATACGGGAGTTTTATCGCCCGTGAGAGTGATTTCAACCATTCCGCCCGCAGCACTACCGGTAACCTCTGTTTCCGCAATTTCTTGTTGTGCTTCTTGCAATTTTCTTTGCATTGCTTGCGCTTGTTTCATAAGTTGTTGCATATTTCCGCCGCCAAATCCGCCGTATGCCATTTTGTTTCCTCCAAAAAACGATTTCTATTTTTAATTATTTAATTTCAAGCATTGCGCCAAACATTTCCTTGACAAAAGGTAAAGCCTTGTCCTCGTCCAAATGTCTGACTGCCTGTATAACAAGTCTGCGGCTATCGTCAACGCTTCTAAACGCCATGTTTATCGCATCTCGATTGCGCTTATCTTCGAGGAGTCCGAGCGTCGCAAGGTCGGCGACTTTCACAATGAACTCTTCGTCCGTCATTTCAAGTTGTGCATCTTGCGTGGATAACGCAAGAATGGGATAACCAATCTGCCTCAACTCGGATGCTACCTTCAGCCACACCTGCCTCGCATCCGGTTTGACAGGTGCGGGTTCAAAACCCGATTTCCTCTGTGTCGCAATCATCTTTTCAAGACGAGCGACCTTCATTTGCAATTCTTCTACTCTGCTGTCAGAATCTCCGCCCAAACACGCAAGCACGACAGCCGACTCAAATAAAATCCTATGCTGGGCGCTATATCTAAACTCTCCTTCAAGTCGGGACATTATTTTCATAACGCTCATACACTTCTCTGTCGTGTACTTGTCAGCCATGGCTTTGAGAGATTGATATATCCCCTCGGGCAAACAGAGCAATGACTTTGCGCTTGAACAATTCTTGATATACAGCACGTTCCTAAACAATGTGGCAATATCTTGGGCAAGTATAGGGATACTCTTGCCCAAGTCACAAAACATTGCAACGGATTTGAGAGCCTCGTCTACGTTGCCGTCCGCGATTGCTTTTGCCAAAGATTGCAACTTTTCGGGATCAACCGCTCCCAGCACTTCAAGCACTCCGCCGTATGTAACGTTGCAGTTGCAATAACTTACGCACATATCCGCAACGGACAGAGCGTCACGCACACTACCGGCGCCCGCTTGCGCAATAAGGTCTACCGCTTCGCTTTCATAACAGACGCCTATATCGTCAAAGATAAACCGAATGCGATTTGCAATCACTTGCGCAGGTACAAGTCTAAAATCAAAACGCAAACAACGAGAAAGTATAGTTGCAGGAATCTGATGTATCTCTGTCGTCGCAAGTATGAAAATCGCATGAGAGGGTGGCTCTTCGAGAGTTTTCAAAAGAGCGTTAAATGCCGCCTTTGAGAGCATGTGAACTTCGTCGACGATGTACACCTTGTATCTGCCTATCGTCGGCGGAAAATTGATTTTGTCCGTTAGTTCTCTTATCTGATCGACAGAGTTGTTGGACGCAGCGTCGATTTCCAAAATATCAAAATTGGACGCAGAAGCCAACTCTTTACAATTTTCACACACTCCACAAGGAGAGCCATCAACGGGATGCAGACAGTTTACCGCACGCGCAAAAATCTTGGCAACAGAGGTCTTACCCGTACCTCTTGTGCCGGTAAAGATATAGGCGTGCCCTACGCTGTCGTTAGCAATTTGATTCTTGAGAGTGCGCACGATATGGTCCTGCCCGATGACTTTGTCAAACGTGTCCGGACGATATTTGCGATATAATGATGTGTATGCCATAGAAAATATTATATACTAATAATAGAAATATGGCAAGTGTGAGTTTCAAATATTCATCGACTTTGCTCACGAGTAAAAAAATCGCCAAAATTGCAATCCGCCAATCAAAAATATTGCCTTGTCAAAGTTGTTTCATAAGTGCTTGCCTACACAACGTAAGTTGCACAAGTTGATAGCGCACGCAAGCAGTCAAATTCGCCGTCTGCAGAGAAAAATCTATATTGTCTAAAAGTGCCAATGTAGTAATTAAAGCAAGTTTAGTTTGCGTAATTTCATCATCGTCATAGTTTGCGACTTTTGCATAAAACACAGACTTTATATCCTCAATCCGTGCATATAAAACCTTGATTTGTGCTTTTGCATCCTGTGGTGTTATTTGTCCGTCGTTGAGAGATGAACTTATATCGAACAATGCGTCAAAGGCAATATCGAAATATTCGAGCGCTGTATTTTCCGCATTCTTTAAATCATCATCGCACCACTTTAATGTCGGCTCACTTATCTCGATTTCTTTGATATATGCGCTCTTATCCTGCAGTGCGGCTAGCACACTTTCGGCATCATCCACATTCTTATATACTGCAAGGATTATTTCGACACTATCCCCTTTCAAGACATATCCCGCACCGCCTCTTGCCTTTATAAGGTCCGCATTGTTTCTTGCAAGCGTAATGTCGCTGTATCCCCCAACGGCTATGGCATAAATAGTTTGCGAACTAATTTTTTCGTCCTTAAAGACGCTTAAAAATCCTTCTCCGGATAGCGTAACGCAAAACGCAAGCGTAAGCATAAAACACAGCACAATCGTGCATACGACAATGATATTTTCCTTTGCCATTTTGCGCATAGAAAATGATATGCAAGATATAGGTAAATTATTTATATTTCCCAATATTGGTATATTAGTAAAAACTGCGCTATTGAGATGAAGAACAAGGAAGAGCCACCCGAACGGACAGCCTAACGTATATTTAATACGTGACTGGACGAGCGAGTGGCTCTGACGATGTTATTCGCTCAATAGCGCAGTTTTAGTACATTTCGGGTTGAGGAGCGGCAGCAGCCACAGGCTCCTTTATATCCGTAACAAGGCTTTCGGTCGTAAGCAAAGTGCTGGCGACGGATGCGGCGTTTTGAAGCGCGCTGCGCGTGACTTTGGTGGGATCGAGAATACCGGCTTTAACCATATCGCAATAAACTTCTTTTTGTGCGTCGTAGCCGAAGTTTGCTTTCTTGGATGACATAATTGTGTTGGCAACGATACCACCGTCGATACCTGCGTTTGCTGCGATTTGGCGTACCGGGGCTTCGAGAGCACGGAGCACGATTTTTGCACCGGTTGCCTCGTCTCCTTCAAGTTTGGCACAAGCCTTTTTGACTTGCGGAACGATTGAAAGAAGTGCCGTACCGCCACCTGCGACGATACCCTCCTCCACTGCCGCACGAGTTGCATTGAGAGCGTCCTCAATGCGGAGTTTCTTCTCTTTCATTTCCACTTCGGTTGCGGCGCCTACGCCGATAACCGCAACACCGCCTGCGAGTTTTGCAACACGCTCTTGGAGTTTTTCTTTGTCATATTCTGACGTGGATTCTGCAATTTGAGCACGGATGGAAGCCACTCTTGCGCTAATGTCGTCTTGATTGCCTGCACCGCCGACTATTGTAGTGTTATCCTTATCGACTTTGACGGATTTTGCTCTGCCGAGCATATCGAGAGTAACGTCTTTAAGTTCATAGCCAAGGTCTGTAGAAACATAAGTACCGCCCGTCAAAATTGCGATGTCTTCAAGATATGATTTTCTTCTGTCGCCAAAGCCCGGCGCCTTTACAGCGCATACATTGAATACGCCTTTAAGTTTGTTGACAATGATTGTCGTGAGTGCTTCGCCCTCTATGTCGTCGGACACGATGAGGAGTTTAAGACCGTTTTTAAGCACTTGCTCGAGGAGCGGAAGAATCTCTTGGATATTGCTGATTTTTTTATCGGTGATAAGAATGACGGGATTATCAAGTTCACAAGTCATCTTGTCGGTGTTGGTAACAAGGTAAGGAGAAACATAGCCTCTATCGAATTGCATACCCTCGACAACATTAAGTTCGGTTGTCATAGCCTTGCCCTCTTCGATGGTGATTACGCCGTCTTTGCCGACTTTTTCCATAGCGTCGGAGATGAGTTGTCCAATCTTTTCATCGCTTGCAGAAATGGAGGCGACTTGTGCGATAGCCGTCTTATCTTCTACGTCTTTGCTAATCTTCTTGAGTTCTTCAACGGCGACTTCCGTTGCATAAGCGATACCGCGTTTAAGCACCATAGGATTTGCGCCCGCCGCGACGTTCTTAAGCCCTTCTTTCACGATTGCTTGCGCAAGAACGGATGCTGTTGTAGTGCCGTCGCCCGCAACGTCGTTGGTCTTGGTTGCGACTTCTCTGATGATTTGTGCGCCCATATTCTCAAACGGATCACTCAAAATAACGTCTTTTGCAATGGTCACACCGTCATTAGTAACCAACGGTGAGCCGTAAGGTCTGTCAAGAACAACGTTTCTGCCCTTGGGACCGAGAGTGATTTTAACTGTATTTGCCAATGCGTCGACGCCTGCTTCCAAAGCCTTTCTTGCGTCGTCGCCGTACTTAAATTGTTTTGCCATAAAATAAGCCTCCTTATTCCACTACTGCGAGAATATCTGCTTGACGAACGATAACCACTTCTTCGCCGTCTACCTTAAATTCGCTACCTGCGTATTTGCTATAAAGAACAATATCGCCGACCTTGACTTGCATAGTCACATCGACTCCGTCTATCATTCCGCCGGGACCGACTGCCAGCACTTGCGCGAGTTGTGGTTTCTCTTTCGCTGCGCCGGGAAGCACAATACCGCTTGCGGTCTTTTCATTTGTTTCGATTGCCTTGATGACAACTTTGTCAAACAATGGTTTGATTGTCATATAACGCCTCCGTTTTATAAGTTTTAAAAATTTTAGCACTCTTCGTGCTTGATTGCTAACAGTTTATACCAACGGTTGCCAAATGTCAATATATTATGTAAGGTTTTTTGAAAAATTTATGGGATATTTGAAAAGTCTTTGTTGAATAATGTATGCAATCGTGATACACTCATATAAACAAACTATATTTGCGCGAGGAAGCGGATATGAATAATTGGGATAGAAGATTTATGGACATGGCGCAATTAGTCGCCACTTGGACGAGTTGTGCGCGTGAAGGTAGAGCAATCGGCGCAATAATCGTCAAGGACAAACGTATTCTTACAACCGGCTACAACGGTGCACCGCAAGGCATACTCAACTGCCGTGACAAAGGCTATTGCATGAGAGAGCAACTTGGCATAAAGAGCGGTACTTGTGCAGAAAAGTGTTATGCTGTCCACGCAGAACAGAACGCAATCGTGCAAGCGGCAAAACTTGGCATTTCCGTTGACGGAGCAACAATATATTGCACACATCAACCGTGTACGATTTGCGCAAGGCTTATAATCAACAGCGGTATCAAGCGAGTTGTATACATGCACCCCTACCCCGATGAGTTTTCCATGCAACTCTTTGAAGAGGCAGGCATATTGGTTGAAAGATATACAGACTAAAATAATACGGCACTTTAAAACATCCTTTTCCTTAAACGCTAAAATCGTGCATTGAATCGGATGTTTTTTGTATAATATAATTAGTAAGATTTGAGGTGTATATGAAACTATCTGGAAAAATCAACAAGAAAAATCTGATAACGTCTATTGCCTTGATAATAATAGGCATACTCTTTTGCGTGTTGAGGGCACAATTTGTAAGCGCATTGCTTACCGTCGTCGGCGCAATATTCATATTGATGGGCGTAGTGGATTTTATAGGCAAACGATGGGCACTGGGCGCAATCGCACTTGCTGTGGGAATTATAATAATCGTATGCGGATGGACGATTGTAGACATAACATTGCTTATACTCGGCATAGTGCTTGTGGTGTACTCGATATATGCGGTTGCAAGCAATATTTCGCTGTTTAAGAGCGCAAAAGGCTTTGATAAAGTGCTTATTCTGCTCAATCCTATTGTTATGTGTGCAGTCGGCGTTATGCTTATAGTGGCACGCTGGTATATGGTGGACGCAATTTTTATCGTGCTGGGCGTGGTATCGATAGTAGACGGAATACTGCTTGCATTCAAGCATGAAGAGCCGGAAGAAATAGAATAATTTTAAAAATTTATATATAAAAACGCTTGGCAAATGCCAAGCGTTTTTATTAATTATTAAATTGCATGTACGCCTCTTTTAGGATTTTGGCGCATTTTTCAACGCCGATTGCAGTGCTATTGAGCGTGATGTGATAATTATCACTTTCGCCCCACTCGGCATCCGTATAATAACGATAATGTCTTGCACGCATGCGGTCGTTTTCCTTTATAAGCCTTTCGGCACGCTTTGCGTCCTCTGCACGATGATACACGTTGATAACACGCTCCACCCTATCGTGCATATCGGCGTGGATAAACACGTTGAGGCATTTATATTTGCCCTTAAGCACATAATCGGCGCAACGTCCAACGATAACGCAGGAGCCTTGACGGGCAAACTTTTCTATTGCGTCCGCCTCGCTTGTATATATGCGAGATTCGATATTCTCAAACGTGTTGATAAGCCCCAAAGTAGTGGGAGTAAACGCAAAGGATGAAAGCCCTCTTATCTTCTGCTCGTTTTCCTTGATAAACTCTTGCGCAAAACCGGAATGCTCCGACGCTTCCACGATAATTTCCTTATCATAGAAAGGAATACCCAACTCATCTGCAAGCAATCTGCCTATAAATCTGCCTCCACTGCCAAACTGGCGGGAAATTGTAATGATAGTATCCATAACACTCTCCTTTGAAAGCATCGCTCTCTTATATTATCAAGCAAAAAGCCTTTCAAGTCAATAGTCAAATTTCGATAAACTTCATTATTCTCTCACATAACAATCGTGCATAATGCCAATTTTATTCTTCAAGGCACTCTTCAAATATATGGCGGAAACAATACACGCAAGAGCCTCTGCAATCGGGAACGTCCACCAAACTATATCCACGACGTTGTCAAACAGCGTAAACACATAGGCTATCGGGAACACAAATACGACAAGTCGTAACATAGACAGCGCAAGCGGTTTGAGCGCATAGCCGAGCGCTTGCAACACCCCCTGCACCGCAACGACAAACCCCATAAACACAAAACTTATCGCACCGATTCTTGTCGCACGCTCGCACACCTCTATAAGTTCGGACGAAGACTGCTCCGCAAGTGCAAAAAGCATAGACAACGGCCGAGCGATTATCTCAAACAACACCGCTATTGCAAGAGTTACAATGAGAGTATCTATTATGCCGTGTTTTACGCATTGCAAAGCGCGCGCCTTATCTCGCATACCGTAGTTGAAAGACAGCACGCTGATAATGGTGTTTGACAGTCCGAACGCGGAAAAGAGCGCTATCTGCTGTATTTTATAGTATATGCCAAACGCACCGACAAGGATAACCGGATTTGCCTTTGCAGTGCCCAACACGGCATTCATTCCTGCCATCATAACTGACAAGAGCGCTTGCATAAGCATTGCCGATATACCTATCTTGTAAATGCGCTTAATAACGCCGAAATCGGGTTTTATGTATCGTAAATTACCGCTAATCTCCTTATTTGTGCAATAATGAAAGAGCATTGCAATAATCAATGACACAAACTGACCTATGATTGTTGCCCACGCCGCACCTGCAATCCCCATACCGAGCGGAAAGACAAAGACATAATCGAGCACTATGTTTGTAACTGCTCCGCTCACTTGTGCTATGGTTGAAAATATAGTTTTGCCCGTGGCTTGCAAGAAACGCTCATAAACGGTATACCCTATAGAGCCGAGCGAAAAACAACAGCATATTTTAAGATAGGTTGCGCCCATCTCGATAACGATTTGCTCGCTTGTAAAAAGGGATATAAACCACTCGGACAAAAACAAGCCAAAAATCAAAAACACCGCATATATCACAAGTGCCAAAAATATGGCGTTACCTGCCGTTTTATTGACGTTTTGCTTATCCCCTTCACCAAGGCTTTTTGATAGACAAGCGTTGGTGCCTATGCCGGTGCCGACGCCGATTGCAATCATCATTATTTGCACAGGAAAGGCTAACGTCAACGCTTGATTGGCTATCGCGCCGACGTCTTGAATATTCGCCACAAAAATGCTGTCAACGACATTGTATAACGCTTGAAGCACCATGGATACAATCATAGGTAGCCCCATTTTCCACATAAGTTTTTTGATGTGGGTGGATGCCATTTTGTTCTGACTCTGTTGCATATATCTCCTTTTTTCACAACAAAAAAATCGTGTCGAGCGCAATCACTACAATCCGGATTTACGCCAAAAGCAACACGATTTTCGTACGATTTTATTAAGTTTTTATATGTTTATTTTAGCACATTTTTTGCGTTGATGTAAGCAAATTTACCAATTAGTTTACTTGCATTACAAAAAACTTGAGATATTGAGTTTCCTCTGCACACATAAGCGAGGGATGGTCGGGAGATTGGCACTTGATTTCAAGCAATCTTACCCTTCTTCCGCTCTCCTTGCTTGCGTCCTGCAACATCTTTTCAAAGAGTGGCAATGTCATATAATGCGAACATGACGATGAGATTAGATAACCGCCGTCACTAACAAGTTTCATCCCCAAGACGTTAATATCCTTATATCCCCTATATGCGTCCTTAACCTCGCTTGCGCTCTTACAAAAAGCAGGCGGATCGAGAATGACAAGCCCAAACTTCTTTCCCTCTGCCTTGTATGCACGCAATGCGTCAAAAACATCGGCGCACACCGTGTGCACGTTTGCAAAGCCGTTGAGGCGCGCGTTTTCATTGACGCTGTCAAGTGCACTTTGCGAGATGTCAACGCTTGTCACACTGCTCGCAACACTTGCGCAGTTGAGGGAAAACCCACCGCTGTTGCAGAAACAATCAAGCACCTCTCTGCCCACCGCATATCTGCGAGAGGCAAGTCGATTTTCCTTTTGGTCAAGGAAATACCCCGTCTTCTGTCCATTCTTGACGTCAACTGCCATTTTGATACCGTTTTCGGTGATAATCACCCTATCGTCGACAGTGCCGTAAAGAGTGCCGACGCACTCGTCAAGCCCCTCTTTTTTGCGCACGGCGACATCACTACGCTCATATATGCCCTTTGGCGCAAATATGTCTACAAGGCACTTTACAATCAAGTCCTTGCGCATATTTATGCCGAGGGATAAGAATTGACATACAAGCGTATCGCTGTATTTATCAACGATAAGCGCAGGCAAATTGTCCGCCTCTGCAAACACCACCCTATAGCAATCCTCATAACCCAAGTCCTTGCGCAGAGCGTTTGCGGAGAGTATACGCTCTTTAAAAAGCAACTCATCGTCTATGCCCTCTTCGTCACGGATGAATATTCGCACGAGGATTTTGGATAGATGATTGATATAGCCTTTGCCGATAAACTTGCCGTCAAAGGAATACACACTTGCAAGAGAGCCGTTCTTATCCTTGCCCTCTATGCGAGCAACCTCGTTGGCATACACCCAACTGTGCCCTTGTCTGACGCGCTTTTCTTCGCCCTTTTTGAGATATACGCTGTATGGCATATTCCACCACCGATATTTGATAGATAGATTATAGAATTTAGCGTGTAAAATGTCAACAATGTGCGCAGTGCAAGCAATATATCAAAACATAAAAACACCCACACTTTGACAAAGCAAAAGTGCGGGTGAAACGGGAAATTGACTATATAAAGACAATGCTCAATGCAGTTGATCAATAAAGTCTGAGTTTATCACATACGTATCTCCGGGCTTGATATTGGCGTCGTTTTTGTACGCGTAAATATACATAGTGGACAACCACTTCTTGGCAGTGGAAAAAAGTCCGCCTGCAGATGCGTCTATAGAGCCGACGTGTATGCTGTTAAGCCTTGAATCTTCCAACTTGACGTTGGCAAAGGTCGGTTCGGAAGCAATAGTGCCCGATGTATTGATACCGATAACAACAAATGCGGTATGGAAATATGCCTCGTTTCTGCTGTCGTGATAGATGAAATCGTCAAAGGAACTACTGCTTGACACCAATGAAGCCGACACTGAACCAAGTGCCTCGTTTACCTTTTCGTCACCCGTATCGATAATGCTCAAACTGTCCACCTTTTGCCAGTTGTAGGCGTTGAAGAAGCCTGTTTGCGTAAGTTCAAAGTTGATACCGTACTTATAGAAATGCTCCATAAAATACGCATTGTTTTCTTCCTTTGTGCCGTTCTTCACAAAACGATTTTTGTTCTTATCGCCGACGGTATAACTCTTGTATGTGGCAGAAATAAGCGATGCAAGCATATTGGAGCAAGTCACGTTGTTTAGCGTGATATGCGAATACATCATATAATAGCAATCCTCTATATAAGAGACCTTTTGAGGTGCGTGCAAGCCTGCAGAAATGAAATTACGGATAACGCAACCGTCAAACGTTACATCTGCATTTGGCATGTATGCCAACTCTCTACCGTTTTCAAGTATGCAATACTCAAACTTGACATCGGTAAGATGGAATACGTTAGTGTCATATTGACTTCCGATTCCTGCGACACTACTCACAAAAGTTTTAGTTTCGTCTGTGCTAATTTCCGCATTATCTCCAAGGTCATTCGCCCTTATAACAATATTTGACAACGTAATGCCACTCCAAGAAATGCGCATCAACACATCACTTTTACCCATTTGTCCTTGAAGAGCGGAAATTATCCTATTATTGCCATACACGTCGCCAAAGAAACTCAATCTGTTATCAACATAAGCAAGAGTCTTTAAATTGTTTCTATCAACACCGTCGCCATAACAACAGTTTGCCATAAGGCAAATCGCATAAGTGCGCAAAGATGTCGGATCTAATCTGACAATATAACTCTCGCTTTCGTCTCCGTTAACAACAGTATGCTCAAAACCGAGTTGTGAAATCTGGATATTTTGTCCCTCAAACGCACTCTCGCCTTCTCGCTCTAACTCAAAATAATTATTAAATTGGCAATATTCTTTTTGCATTTTTGAGGCGTACTCAAGTTGGGCAACATTATACACGGACACGCCGTAAATAACTTTGATTGTGACCTCTTCGGAAATATATCTGCTTATACCCTCATATTTGGGATATTTTGCGCTTACTTTGATTTTGATTTCTTGTTTGCCCTCTCCTTCGAGCGCTTCGGGGTTAAATACAAGTCTATTCGTTTGATTATTGTCAAAATAGGCATACCCCCCCCCAGTATATATCTCAAACGTATAAGAGTCATAAAAATATGCCAATTTTTCAAGATATTGCTCGGTTGTCATATCGCTATCGCGCTTTGGTTCGCCTAATATCTTAATGTCAACATAATTGACAACCGTATCTTTGCCGTCCGAAATGTCTTCGTGCTCAAAGTTGTATGAGGCAAACACCGTCTCTCTTGCAAGACCTACCGCCAACGACTCGTCCGACGTGCGCAGTTGCAACATTGCAACTTTACGTTGCACGTTGAGCGTAATCTCAACCTCTGCGCTGTCCTTTCGCGCCGTGATTGTAACAAGACCGCTGGATACGCCCTTGACAACGCCGTTGCTTACTGTGGCAACGTCCGTATCAGATGATGTCCACTCCACATCCTCCAACATGTCTGTACGCAAAGCGTCCTTCCACACGGCATTGAGGATGAGCGATTGCTCGCCTACGGCAACGACATATCCGCTTTCATTGTCATAAAAGCGTGCATTTTCAATGGCGATTGCGTTATGATCGCATACGTTAATCGTAAATGTCTTATTGTTTGCGCTTATAGTCACAACATCCACGCCGTCTTGTATATGCAACACTCCGTCAACAATGCTTGCGCCTATGACATTGTCTACATTGCTTATTCCCAACGCCTCAAGCGTAATATCACTATTATTGGACACAGTGACGGTATTTGCATATTTTGCGCTCAATCCGTCGGATTGCACCACGCTTACGGTATACGTGTTGCTTACAACGTATTGTATACCTCCGCTCCTCTCACTGGAGTGCTTGCCTGCCTTAAGGGTAAAGGTAGCCTCGCCCTCTTTAAGTGCAGTGATGACGCCGTTGCTATCGATGGTGGCAATATCGGAATTATTTGAAATCCACAACGTATTATTCACTATGCTTGTAAGCGGTGTATAGTTTGCCACAAGGCGCATGCTTTCGCCAACACGCAAAGAGTTTTGTCCGTCCTTGCCCGTAATGGTCGCCGATTGCACATCGTCTCCGCCAACCGAGATAAGCAAAGTTTTGGACACGTTTTCAGCAGATACCTGTATTGTACCATAGCCATAAGAGGCAATGATAAAATCGCCAGACGTGTTGCTTGTCACGCTATCGCCGTCTGCGCCCACAAAGGAGAACACCTGTCTGACTTCGGGCAAAAGAATTTGTGCCATAGCATGATAAAGCATAGACGTATCATTGGAATAATCAGACTTGACGGACTCATAAGCGGACAACTTGTCCTCGTCCTCAAAAGTGCCTGTAGAGGCATATTCGTTTTCTAAAGCAGAGATAAGCGAGGACAATTCATTGCGATAGTCGTTGTACTCTTTCTCATAATCTTCATCAGTGCAATAGAACGTGCCTGCAACGCTCCACTCTATCTGATAATTGTTTGCTTTTTCAGGATAAACGGATATATCTACATAGTCATAAATGTTGAGAACTTTGTCTGCAACCTCTTCAAGCGAAAAGGTGATTTGCTCCGCTTCAACTTCTTGATTTTTGTAATATAAGTACACATCGTCAACACCTATCCAAGCGGTTATTGAAACAATACTTGTGACCATTGCGACGATAAGTACAATTAAAATCGGGATAAAAATCAATATCCCTATCATAACTTTCTTCATGTTTTTTGCTCCGAAAACGCACCCTCAAAGTGTGCCGTGCATATCGAAACGCCCATCTAAAATGCGCAATAACATAGGTTTTTGTGCCAAAATTGTGCGAATAAACTGCGCATTGTGCGATTATTTAAGCATTTTTGCATATTTGCAACGTGTGCTTAAACAACCGCATGCGCCATATAATCGATATGCCCGTGCGCGCAAAGGCACGCTATTATGAATGCATCCTATCTATAAGTGCCTTGTTGATTTGATATGTCGAATATGGCAAGATGTGCGCCGTATTCTTATAACTATAAATCTTTGCGTCAAGAGTCCTCAACAGACCTGCGCCGATACCGCTCATTGTCACTTGAGAAGAGTTGACGTAAATCAATTCATCCGTCTCAATGTCCATTTTCATAAACGTCGGTTCAACAGACAAGGACTTGTCTATAGCGACTATGACAAACGCATAGTGAATATAGTAATCGTCTCCCATCTGATAACGGAAATCGTTGAAGGCGGGATCGTCACGCAATATAGGACTTGCCTCGGTTTGGATATATTGGTCTATCGCCATACCCGTGCTGAACATGGACGCATTGTTGACGTTTTGCCAGTTGTATATATCAAAGATACCCGTCTGCGTTATCTCGAGGTTGACGCCTTGCGAAGCAAAGTTGTCAAGATAATATTGATTGTTGGCATCCGTGTTTCCTTTTATAAATCTGCCCGTATTCTTTGCGGTATATACAAAGTTTTTGTAATATCCGAGGAATAAAGAGCCGAGCGTGTTGGACGCTATAATGTTGTGGAAACTTACGTGGCTATACACGGGGTGGATAATACCATAATTATCCTCTTCCATACATTGATTGGAAGACATTGCACACATCGGGAAGTTTCGGAAAATACAAGATTTCACATTAAAATCCGAATTGTAGCAATATACGCCCGTTTCCGCATTCTCGACAATAGCATATTCAAGTCCGATGTTTGTGATACGGAAGTAGTCCCAGTCAATATCGCCACCAACTTTGATGCCGTTACCAGCAAAGGCTTTTGTATCGTCTGCATCCTTGATTTCGCCATTTTCGGGATTCTCGTTGGCGCGGACAATAAGATTGGACACCGTAACATCACTCCATGCGATGTAAATCACGTCATGTTTAATTTGTCCAGTGAGTGCAGACACCATCTTGTTGTTGCCGTATACGTTGCCGTACAATACAAAACGCTCTTCTTTCTCAAGCACGTGAGCAGGTGTGCCATCACTCTTCTTTTCGGTATCGAAGGGGCAGTTTGCCATCACGCAGATAGAATACGTGCGTATGGATCTCGGATCGCTCCACACCTCATACACTTGCTTGTCCTCTGCGTTTTCGTGGCTGAATACCTTTGTGGGTAACACGAGGTTGCTGTTGGTCTTTGCGCGCTCTTCAACCGCAGAAAGGCTATGTTTATCAACACCACTAAATACGTTTGCCCCAGCATATTCCTTTTGATACTCGCTTGCTTTCTTAAACTCTTTTACGTTGTATACCGCAACGCCGTGTACAACGTTGATGCTAACAGTCTTTGTAGTGGACCTTACATCGCCCTCATTCTTGGGATATTTTGCGCTGACTTGCACTTTTATCACACGTTTGACTACAACGTCGCCAGTCACGCCTTGCCTGTTATCCGCAACGATATTTTGAGGAATAAACGTGAGTTTGTTTCCGCTTAAAGTCGCAAATTCACTGCCCTCGATTATATCAAAGTTGTATGCGGTATAAAACTCTTCAAGTGCGGATGCATATTGCGCATCGCTCATATCAGAGGTGCGCTTTGGCTCGCCTGCAACAGAAATATCCACACTGTTTGGCACTCTTGCGCCCGTGTCGACATTTTCATATCTTTCGCTTGCAAATACAGTTTCTTTTGCAAGACCTACCGCCAACGACTCGTCCGACGTGCGCAACTGCAACTTCGCTATCTTGTTTTGCACATTCAATCTTACAGATGTCTCAACGCCGTCCTTGCTTGCGGTTATGGTAACAACGCCTTTGGATATGCCTTTGACAACTCCGTTGTCAACCGTGGCGATACTTGTATCGGATGATGTCCACACCACGCCCGTCAATGCGTCCGTGCGCATTACGTCCGCCCATATTGCACTCAATTTCAACGATATGTCGTCAACGCCCAGCACATATTGATTTGCTACGCCGTCTACGTATGCATAAATGTCCGCATTGGCAATCCTGATTGAATTGTCTTGGCACACATTGATTGTAAATGTCTCATTGGTCGTCTTGTCCGTGATTGTGACAAGCGTTGCGCCCGAATTTACCGTCAACACGCCATTAACGACTGTTGCGCCCACTATTTCAACCGAATCTTCGCTCTTGTCGATACCCAAATCGGTAAGAGTATATGCGCGATTTGCCGACAACATTGCGTTTTTACCATATTTCGCGCTCAATCCGTCTGCGGTTACCGTAACCGTATACGTGTTGCTTGCAACGTATTGGATGTTACCCGCCTTCTCGGAGGAACGCTTGCTTGCTTGAAGTGTAAAGGACGCTGTGCCTGCTTTGTGTGCAGTGATAACGCCGTTTTGATCAATCGTTGCAATATCGGTGTTGTTAGCCGTCCAAATAGTGTGATTTACAATGCAATCTGCAGGCGTATAACTTGCAACTAAACGCTTGCTCTCGCCAACGCTAATTGTGTCGCCGTCAGATTGTTTGCTTGAAATAGTGACAATCTGCACGTCCTCTCCGCCAACCGTGACAAGCAAGGTTTTGGACACATTCTCTGCAGAAACTTGCACTGTAAAGTGGCTGAATGCAGAAATCCTTGCGTCGCCCGACGTATTGCTCGACACCTCGTCGCCGTAATCGTCCACAAGCATAACCGCAGGCCAAACTCTTTCATTGACAAGTTCGTTTGCCATTGCGCTTATAATCTTGGACGAATCCGTCACGGAGCCGTATTTGTACGTTGCGTTTTGATATGCCGTCTGTTGGTCGGGATCGCTGAAATTGGGATATACCGCCTCCAATTCGGCACGCAAAGCAGAATATTCCTGACAATACTTTTCATACGCCGTCTTGTCAGACTCCTGCTCATAGTTTATATCACCGACAAGAGACCACTCGATGACGTATCTGTTTGCCTTTGCAGGCAGTACGACTACGTCTATCAAGTCAGAAAAACTTATCGTCTGATTTTCTATATTCATTATCTCGTCAAGGGAATACGTGACGGATTCCGCCTCGTCCTCCGTCCCTTTCCAGACAAGTTGTAAATCCTCAACCGCTATCCATGCCTGCGTTGAAACAATCATAGAAACCATCGCCACGATTAGCACGATGATAATCGGAATGAGAATTAATATGCCTATCATTACTTTTTTCATAAGTATCTCCTCCGATTACGGAACAATGTTGAGGTATTTTTTGTTCAAGTTTACAAACAGTCCTGCAAGCGAACCGCCAAGCAAAACCATTGAAACAACACTCAATATAAGATATATTTTGTCCATTTCGCCAACTTCAATAATCGCTTTACCGCCGATTGACAAGGGCAAGAAACTGAATATCATCGTAAACAATCCGTATACTACCGCAACCAATATGCCGATTACCATTGCAAGCGCAACGTTCTTGTTGGCGGCAACCAATTCGCCATCGCCTGACACATTGAATGTCGGAGATTTAATATCGGCTGTCATCGAAAGCGCAGTAAGGCTGATAACAAGCATTTCCGAAATGCCGAATATCGCGCCTACGTCAAGTGCGGTAAGCATATTTCCGCCCGCTTCGCTTGTATAATATCCGCCCGAAAGCGCACAGCAAAGCGCAGTGGATATTGTACCCGTCAACGAATAAAGGAAGAACTTGACGAGTATTTGATGTGTATAACTTACGGGAATAACCTTTGTGTGATAGAAACACTGCCCTTCCCTCGATATGCACGTCGAGGCAAATGACACCGTGATTGTGACAAACAACACGATTACCATAAGCGTAAGCCCCGGCATGATGTCCGCACCTATGCTTTGCGTACCCATTGACGCAGCAAGACGGTTGCAGAAGAACACCATTACGGGCGCAGCGCATGCCATTGCGAAATATTGGAAAGAGTAGTTGAAACTTCTCAAAATGAGATAAAACTCACGTCTGAAAAGCGCATAAGACACCGGACGGCGTACATCTTTGATTTTCTTCTTGAAAGACGCCTTTTGAGTCTCGATTCCATAAAGTATTGTCTTGTAATACTCCTTGGACGTGACAAACAAAGCAAGAACACCCAACGCTCCATTGATAAGGATAAGATAGAGATAGCGGAGTGCATATTGTCCCGTCGACAAGCCTGCATACTTTTTGCCGTTGATAATCTCCGCATACCAGTTGAAGGGATATGCGCTTTGTGCAAATCTTTGGTATCTTGCAATCATATCTGCAGAGAAAATCGTCTGATTGGAGTCTCTCAAGTACGTAAGCACGTTGCCCAGTGACACAAGATAGAATGCAAACACACCGCATACCACGATAATCGTCAATATCAATATCAACAAGAATTGATTTTTGACCGCATTCATCACTTTCATGACGGGGACGGCGATTATGTTTGCGATAAAGTAAGGCAACAACGTTGAGAAAACGGATATTGCAAAGTATGAGAAATAGTCGCCTACATTCGCCTTTGTGACAATGCCGAATGAAATGTAAAACGGCAACATCAAAAGCATGCACACCACAAAGTTCTGCAAGAAGCAGTATATGGATTTTGCAACCAAAATCTCCTTTCCGCTGACTGGGAACCGCAAAAGCATCTCATTGTCACCGTTTTGATATAAGTTTTTGATAACACTGCCAGTTGCGATTATCAACGCAACGCAAATCGTAAGCGTGGACGCCAACGTCAAATACTCTATTCTCAAACCCGAACGGCTGACAAAAATATTTGTCAAATAATATATGCCGACGCAAAGCACCGCATAGACTACGAGGAAGAAGAAATAATTTCCGTATTTAGCAAGTCTTTGAAGCGGGGTCAGTTTTTGAACGGAACCGAATCTGGATTTGAGATCCAATCGGAAGAGCGTTCTCACGCTTTGAAGGGAAAATTCACCTTTCATTGTTACTATGCCTCCTCAATGACTTCTTCATCTTTACTTACAGGAAGTTCAGGACGCATATCCGCACTTTCTTGTGCAATATAGTCCTCAAACAATCTTTGCTCATACGTGCCTGTGACGCGGAAGAATGTTTCTTCAAGATTTGCCTTGTTTGCCTCATTGCCTGCAAGGTCGATGATGTCGATAAGTTGTCCGTCATTGACGATTGCTACTCTGTGGCAAAGTTTCTTGACAAGGTCAAGGTTGTGGCTTGAGAAAAATACCGTGTTGCCCTTTGCGCAATGCTCTCTCATATAGGATATGATTTCCGCAGTGGATTGCGGATCAAGTCCCATCATCGGCTCGTCAAGCACCCAAAGTTTTGGATCGTGAATAAGTGCGGCGATGATGCAAATCTTTTGTTTCATTCCGTGAGAATATGACTTGATTTGTCTGTCGATTGCAACTTCAAGTTTGAAAAGTTTGGCATATCTGTCAATTCTTTCCGTTCTAACCAACGCAGGGACTTTGTAAAGGTCCGCAACGTAATTGACATATTCTCTACCCGTCAATTTTTCATATACCGAATGGTTGTCGGGCACGTAACCCATCTCCATTTTTGCCTTGATAGGCTCCTTAACAATGTCATGTCCGCATATCTCTATCGTGCCGCTGTCAAAAGGAAGAATACCCGTAAGGCATTTTATAGTTGTGGATTTTCCTGCGCCGTTTTGTCCGAGAAAACCGAATATCTCGCCCGGCTTCAACTCAAATGAAATATTGTCAACTGCGACTCTATCGCTCTTTGGATATGTTTTTTTCAAATTTTCAACTTTAAGCATAATTTTTATCTCCTGATTTCTGAGTAATACGTGCGTATATGCGCGCACGCGCGCAAGCAAAATCGCAAAATGCGAGAATATCGATTTTATTGCAATAGTACGGGTGACGTCTGCAAATAAGAATTGGACGAAATAGTCGCCTCATTCCTCAACGAATATTGTTTAATGCTATATTTGCTTATCGGAGAACCCCGATAAAAACCTTTTTGAATACACGTAAAGATTACTCGGCAACCGATTGCAACATACAGGCAGAAACACAATGTAAATGCCGTAATGTTGCAAAGCACGTAGTGTATGAACGTTGTCTTAATTGCGAGAATAGAAAACTGTTGCACCGAAAATCTGAACAACGCAATGAACAATAGCGAAGTGGCAAACGCAGATACTACACCGCGTATGCGACTTGGCAACAGCCTTATAAGAATAAATATACATCCGACGAGAGTGAACACCGTAATTGCTTTTGCAAAGTCAACCACAAACGACAACACTCCGGTCAGGAACGATAGAAAATCCAATTTTGCTCCGTACGCACGTCTATAAATTTAATGTCTTGCGACGTAACGCAGACGCGCGTATACGCATATATATTATCAATAAAGAAATATAAAGTCAATTAAAAACAGTATTTTGGGGTTTTCATGGCGTATGTGTGCGATTTAACAGTCGATTTTGGCAAAATAATGCACGAAAAGTATTGTTTCTTGCTACTTGGACAAAACGCTTGACGAAAAAATTTAAAGAGCGTATAACAATGTGGACAAAAGATCAAGGAGATTATTTATGTTTACGCAAATCACTTCGGCAATAGCCTATTTCGAGATTCTGCTCCCATTGGCGCTGATATTGCTTTGCACAAAACTTTTCTCTCTGTTAGGCTCTAAAATGGGTTTGCCACAGGTTGTCGGCATGCTCATTGCAGGTATATTGCTCGGTTTTATAAAGTATATCCCCAATCAAACTGTTTTCACACAAGAGACAATGGAAGGGCTTTCTTTCCTTGCAAAAATCGGCGTAATTCTCATTATGTTTTCCGCCGGTCTTGAAACAGATATAAAGCAGTTTAAAACAAGCGGTATCCCCTCGCTGATAATCACACTTTGCGGTGTTTTGTTCCCTGTAGGATTCGGTTTTATCGTATCTGCGTTATTCAACGGCGGATTTTCCGATATGAGTCATCATCAAGTGATAACCAACCTTTTCTACGGCACAATATTGGCGGCTACATCGGTAAGCATAACAGTTGCAGTTCTCAAAGAATTGGGAAAAATCAATACCAAAGTCGGCACTTCCATAATAGCGGCGGCAATCATCGACGACATCATCGGTGTCATACTTCTCTCATTGTTTATAAGCCTTGACAAAGGTAGCGACTTGACGAGCGTCGGCATTTCAATCGGCAAGATGATTGGATTTTTTGCGGTATCTATTGCGGTGGGTTGGCTAATCAACCATCTGTTAAAAATATATCTCAAGCGCCATCCGGAGCATCACAGACGTATACCTATTATAGGTTTTGCAACATGCTTTTTGTTCGCTTATGCGGCGGAAGAGTGGTTTGGCGTTGCGGACATTACAGGCGCATACATTGCAGGTATAATATTTGCAACACTCACTGAAGCAAGTTATATCGACAGAAAAGTCGAGGTGAGCAACTATATGATTTTTGCCCCCGTTTTCTTTGCAAATATCGGTATAAACGCAGATTTTGGCTCCATTTCAACAGCAATGATAGGCTTTGGCTTTGCATTTATAGCAGCAGGACTTTTGGGCAAGGTAATAGGTTGCGGAGTCGGCTCGCTGATGTGCAAATATTCATTTAAAGACAGTTTGCGTGTAGGTATAGGCATGATGGCACGTGCAGAAGTCGTGTTGGTCTGCGCTCAAAAGGGCGTGGACAGCGGTATAATAGACGCCTCAATTATGCCATTTGTACTCATTCTTATCATCGTTTCTTCCCTCCTTACACCGCTCTTCTTAAAGTTGAGTTATCGCAACGAGGGCAAATCCGACGCCGACGGCGAATATGTACGAGAAACATAAAACAGGTGTTCTAAAACGATAAAACCGCACTTGATGTGCGGTTTTTATTTTTTGATTTTATGATAAAATGTATTAATTAAAAGGATAATTTGAATTGTAGATTGTAAGAGTATGAAATCAACCATAAAATTGAGGTTTGATATGTTGTGCAAGTTATTATGTTGACAGGAACCATAATCCGCTAAATAGATGAAGAACAAGAAAGAGCCACTTGAACGGACAGCCTAACGTATATGCAATAAGTGACTGGACGGGCAAGCGGCTCTGCCGCAGTTATTCGCAATTATTCTACCATAATCCGTTAAATAGATGCATAACAAGAAAACGCCCGTCTGAAACAAAACCCAACGTACATTTAGTACGTGATTTTGGAGCAGACGAGCGTTGCCGAAGTTAGGCGCTATTTAGCGGATTATGGACGGGTCCCAGTGAGAGTCGGGCTCATACCCCATAATCTCCACTGCCGTTGAGGCAACAGATGAAAGACCGAAAGAACCGTCGGCGATTGAGCAATCGTGATTGAAAACAATGAAAGGAACGGGGTTGAGCGAGTGCGCGGTGCGTACGGCAACAACACCCTTCTTGTTCTTTTCAAGCATCTCATCGGCATTGCCATGGTCAGCGGTTACGATAAGCGCATAGCCGTGTTTTTTGACAACGGGAAGCAATCTTGCAAGAGCAAGGTCAACTGCTTCGACGCCTATAATTGTAGCGTCGAGGCTTCCAGTATGTCCAACCATGTCGCCGTTGGGATAATTGCAACGGATGAAGCCATATTGCTCGCTTTCAATCGCCTCAATAACCTTATCGGTGACCTCAGCGGATTTCATCCAAGGACGTTGGTCAAATGACACTTTGTCGGATGGGACTTCTTCCCATACCTCGAGTTCGTCACTGAACTTTTCAGAGCGGTTACCGTTCCAGAAATAAGTGACGTGACCATACTTTTGTGTTTCGGACACTGCATAGGATTTGACGCCGTGATTTACCAAATATTCGCTCAATGTATACTTGATTTTAGGAGGTTCAACCAAAAATCTTGTCGGCAAATGCAAATCTCCGTCATATTGAAGCATGCCTGCGTAAAGCACTTTTGGCATATTTCCTCTATCAAATCCGTCAAAGTCGGCATTGTCGAAGGCCATTGAGATTTCAATCGCTCTGTCACCTCTGAAATTGAAGAGGATAACGCTGTCACCGTCAGCCATTTTGCCTACCGGCTCGCCGTCTTTTACGACAACAAACGCGGGCAAATCTTGGTCGATAATACCGGGAGTTTCACTGCGGAAAGTCTCGATGGCTTGCGTGGCGTTTTCAAAGCCTCTGCCCTCACCGTAAACATGCGTGTAGAAACCTTCTTTAACCATATCCCAGTTGGCAAAATATCTGTCCATCGTGATTTTCATACGACCGCCACCGCTTGCGATGCGCGCATCAAAACCGTCGTCACACAGAGATGCCATTGCGCTTTCAAGTTGTTCGACATAAGAAAGCGCACTTGTTGCAGGAACGTCTCTTCCGTCAAGAAGGACATGCACGTACACACGCTTGATACCGTCATTCTTTGCGCCTTTAATCAATGCGATTAGATGTCCGATATTGCTGTGCACATTGCCGTCAGAGAGCAAGCCGATAAAGTGCATTGCAGATGAATTGGCAACGCAGTTATCCTTAAGTTCTTGCCATGCGGAAGAGTTGAAAATATCACCGCTTTCGATTGCTTCTTCAACAAGTTTTGCGCCTTGAGAATACACTTGACCGCAACCGAGAGCGTTGTGTCCCACTTCGCTGTTGCCCATATCATCGTCTCCAGGAAGACCGACAGCGGTGCCGTGCGCCTTTATATAGGTGTTCGGGCACTCTTTCATGAGCATATCGAGAGTGGGAGTATTTGCTAAAGTAACGGCGTCGCCAAGCCCTGTTTTAGACTTGCCGACACCGTCCATAACTACTAAAACGAGTTTTTTCATATTTGTCCTTTGAGGCGTTTAGAACGCCTGAAATGTGGATAATTAGTAATTAACTACTTGTGAGAAATCAACTGCCTTCAAAGATGCACCGCCGATAAGACCGCCATCGATTTGAGGCATTGACATAAGTTCTGCAACGTTCTTGGGGTTCATGCTTCCGCCGTATTGAATGCGAACACGATTTTCAGCACACTTGGGGCAATAAAGTTCCGCCATAGTGTTGCGGATGATTGCGATAGTTTCGTTTGCAACCTCTGCCGTTGCGGTCTTGCCTGTGCCGATTGCCCAAACAGGTTCGTATGCGATAACAATGTTATCGA
The DNA here is from genome assembly GCA_964499325.1 of uncultured Bacteroides sp. GTDB lineage: Bacteria > Bacillota > Clostridia > Christensenellales > CAG-917 > CAG-475. The sequence goes on from CAZCKS010000008.1 coordinate 29,285, forward strand.
GTTCGTCTTTATCGATACCCTCGAATGCGCCCTTTGTTTGACGTACAAGAACTTCTTCAACCTTGCCGGATTCTCTCTCTTCAAGAGTTTCGCCCACGCAAATAATCGGTTTCAAGCCTGCTGCGAGAGCCGCTTTAGCACGTGCATTGACAGTTGCGTCCGTCTCACCAAAGTATTGACGACGCTCGGAGTGTCCGATAATAACGTATTCAACGCCAAGTTCAACAAGCATTTTTGCGGAAATTTCGCCTGTAAAAGCACCCTTTTCTGCCCAGTGCACGTTTTCTGCACCGACCTTGATATTTGTAGCCTTTGTCATCTCGACTGCCGTTGCGAGATCAGTGTACGGTGTGCAAATAACGACATCGCATTGTGCGTCTTTTACAAGCGGAGCGAGATCGGTGATAAGAGCCTTTGTATCAGCGATAGTGTTGTTCATTTTCCAGTTGCCTGCAATGATTGGTTTTCTCATATTTTACCTCAAATTAATGTATTGCACGTATTGACGTGCGTCGTGTATTTTGTCTTTATATCACTATACCGTGCCGACTTGCACCTAATGGTACAAATCGACATCGATTATCATTGATTATTCAGCGTCGTTGAGACACGCAATGCCGGGGAGCACTTTGCCTTCAAGGAATTCAAGCGATGCACCGCCACCGGTAGAGATGTGCGTCATCTTGTCTGCATAACCGAGTTGAGCGACTGCGGCTGCGGAGTCTCCGCCACCGATAATCGTTGTTGCATCCGTCTCTGCCATTGCTTTTGCAACAGCGTTGGTGCCTTCTGCAAGTTGCGGGTTTTCAAAAACGCCCATAGGTCCGTTCCATACAACCGTCTTTGCGCTCTTGACAGCGTTTGCAAAGAGTTCTTGCGTCTTGGGACCAATGTCAAGACCTTCTCTGTCAGCAGGAATTGCATCGCTTGCATAATATTCGATATCAACGTGTGCATCGATAGGATTGGGGAATCCTGCGCAAGTTGCGGTATCGACAGGCAAATAGATTGTTTTGCCAAGTGCTTTTGCCTTTTCAAGCATGTTCTTGCAATAATCGAGTTTCTCATCATCTACAAGAGAGAGACCTACACTACCGCCTTGTGCTTTAATGAAGGTGTATGCCATACCGCCACCAATGATAAGCGTATCGCATTTATTGAGCAAATTGTCTATAACATTGAGTTTGTCTGCAACTTTCGCACCACCGAGAATTGCCACGAACGGACGTACAGGATTCTCAATAGCGTTGCCAAGGAACTTAAGTTCCTTCTCAATAAGGAAACCGCTGACTGCAACAGGTGCAAAACCGTATTGAACAATACCTGCTGTTGTTGCGTGAGCACGGTGTGCCGTACCAAAAGCGTCGTTTACGTACACGTCGCAGAAGTCTGCAAGTTGACGGCAGAGGTCTTCACTGTTTTTCTCCTCACCTGCATAGAAGCGAGTGTTTTCCAAAAGCACGATTTCGCCATCGTTGAGAGCGTTGACTTTATTGTGAGCGTCCTCGCCTACAAGATCCGTTGCAAATGTCACTTTGCCGGGGAAAATTTGTGCAAGTCTATCCGCAACGGGCTTAAGCGTGAACTTCTTGGGATCGTTTTTAAGAGCCTTTGCGATATACTCTGCTTTTGCTGCGGCTTGTTCCTCTTGAGGAAGTGCCTCAACAGCCTTTTTCTCTTTTTTGTTGAGACCGAAACCTTCGGTAAAAATATTGTGGGGCTTGCCCATGTGAGAGCAAAGAACGACCTTTGCGCCATTGTCCACGAGATATTTGATTGTAGGAAGAGCACCATTGATACGATTTTCATCGGTAATAACGCCGTCAACCATAGGAACGTTGAAGTCACAACGCACCAAACACTTCTTGCCCTTGACGTCAATGTCACGGATTGTAAGTTTTGCCATAAAAATTCTCCTTTTATGAAAAATGTATTACTGAATTGATTGCCAAAATCAAAATGATATATAATCAATAATATTTTAGCGATATTAAGTATATCACACACGCGCGAAAACTGCAAGAAAAATAATCAACTTGCACGGCAACTATCACTTTGTTAAATCGCATTCCGAATCAAAGCACTGCAGTTGCAAAACACACTATTGCAACTTAAACACAAAACGTGTTTTATTCAAAAAACACTTACAACACGTATTGTGTTTTTAAATTTCTTTATTTTACTTAAAAACCGCCAAAATTATGCATTTTGACGGCTTTATAATGTTTTTCCTACACGTATCGTGTTTTATTAGAATTGTGTGAGATGACCTTCACACAGTAAATTTTCAAATCCAAGTTGTCTCATTCCTTCATATACGACAACAGCAACCGAATTGGACAAATTAAGTGAACGAGCCTCTTTAACCATTGGGATACGAATGGTCATATCATAATTATCATGAAGCAAATCTTCTCTTATACCCTTTGATTCTCTTCCGAAAAACAAAAAATCGTTTTTACCAAACTTTGCCTCGTCATATCGTATTTTTGCTTTTGTGGAACAAAAATAAAAATGCGCATCGTCGTTATCCATATTATTATCGTCAATATGCCACGAGCCGTCATCAAGGCGGTGCACTCTTCCGCTTGCATTCTTTTCAAAAAACTCGTCCAAATTTTCGTAGACGTTAAAATCCGTAAGCGACCAATAATCGAGCCCTGCACGCTTCAACGCCTTATCGCTAATATCAAAACCTATAGGCTTAATCAAATGGACATGGCACCCCGTAGCGGCGCAAGTGCGCACTATGTTGCCTGTATTTTGCGGTATCTCGGGTTCTACAAGAACAATATTAAAAGCCATAACATTTCTCCTTGCACAAATAATACACCTGATGAGCCTATTTTATCAAGCACACAAGCATCTTTTATAATCATCACTTACAATTCACAAACATATTTGACAGAAACAACATGCAATCTCAATTCGCAAATGATTTATCAATTATTTTCTCGATATTCCGCCATAAGTTCACTAAACAGTTCCCGTGCAGACGGCGGTGTATATGTAATCGCATTAGCACCCGCCTTGATTGTTTCTTTTATACTTGACTCGCTCTTGCCTCCCGACGCAATAATCGGAATATCCGAAAATTCAGTCCTTATGCGACGGACAACTTCGGGAGTATTTTCCGCACAGGCAACATTCAAGATAGACGCTCCACATTCCATTCTGTTCTTTATATTTGTTTTTTCATTCGCAATGGTTATAACCACAGGAATATCAACCGCACTTGTTATCGCCACGAGATTTAAATCGGATATAGGAGCATTGAGCACAACGCCCATCGCGCCTTGAGATTCCGCCTCTTTTGCAAGCGAAATTGTCCTTATCCCCTTTGTTGTACCACCGCCAACACCACAAAACACCGGAACATACGACGCATTTATAATAGCATTGCTTATAACCGATTGAGGAGTAAACGGATACACGCAAAAAATCGCATCAGCATCGCAATTTCTGACAATCGCAATGTCAGTCGTAAACACCAAACTCTTTATAAGTCTACCGTTAATGTTTATTCCGCTTGCATTTTGGATAATCGGAGGCATCTTAAAAAAATGCGTCTTAAGTTTTCCATTGATTTTGGGAGCGTCTTCATAATCATATCTTTTCATTCGCTAATCCTCCTTTGGGCATTAGTCGTCATAAACAAATTTAATATAATTCAAATTTATCCGCTCATCCATTGACAATATCGTCTTGTTTGCCATATTTTTGCACAATGTGGCACTTTTGTCCAAAATTAATGCGAAAACCGCTCAAGCAACATAGTTATTTCTTGCGATACGTCTTTTTTCAACACAAATACCTCTCTAATTTTTTGAGCGTATTCTATATCCATATCATTATTCAGCCAATCTGTTATCAGGCCAAAACACAGGCATTTGTAATAAACCACCAATACAGCAAATTGGCTATCTGACAATTTTGAAAACATCACATTCATATAACGTTGCAAAAATCTTTCACACACTCGCATAAGATTTGTGTCAAATGCCTCTCTACTTATTGAATGGTATATGTGCATTATTGCCTTCTTTTTGCCAAAGGCAAAATCCACTACCGCCTCAAAACATTCTGCAATTTCACCGACAGTCGGGTGTGCGTCTATTATCGAATTTGCAACATCTTCAATAATCTCGTCGATCAATGACGGCATATCTTGATAGTTGTAATAAAAACAATTTCTGCTCACGCCACACCTATCGGCAACATCTTGCACGGTAATGTCATTAAGTCGCCTTTCATTCAGCAATTCGATAAAAGCGTTTTTTAATTCTTTATGCGTAAAACTTGTCATATTGTTTCTCCTTCCAATCAAAAACATAACCATGACGGCTTTAAGCAATGGATAAAATCGCTATACAGCAAGGTGCAAAATATTAATAAGCACAATCCAAGAAAGCCCATAGTAAGATACAACTGCAATAAGGTCATTTATCGTCGTTATAAGTGGACCAGAAGCGACCGCAGGATCAATCCCGATTCGCTTAAACAGCATTGGAACAAGCGTGCCAAACAGCGACGATATTACCATTGCGACAAGCATGGCTATACCAAGGCATCCAGAAACAGCAAACGCAAATCCCACAGCATCCCCTTTAATGCACAAATATACCCCGACGCCCAATGTGGATATCGCCCCCAACACGCAACCGTTGATAACGCCAAGTCGCATTTCTTTCCATACAAGTTTGCGCTTTTGCCTTCCATCTGCCCACATTAAAACCCTTATAGTGACTGCAAGCGACTGCGTTCCGACATTTCCCGCCATATCCAGAATCATAGACTGAAAGCACATAATAACGGGAAGTTTTGCAATAATAGATTCAAATGCGCCAACTGTCGCAGACACTCCAAACCCCAACATTAACAACACACACAGCCAAGGTATACGCTTTTTAATGCTCTTGGCGACACATTCATTCAGGTCTTCATCTTCGGAAAGACCTGCAAATTTTGCAAAATCGTCGGCTAATTCATCGTCAAGAATTTCCATAAAATCTTGAGAGGTTACTACGCCTATCGGCTTGTTGTTATCATCAAGCACAGGAATGGATACCTCTCTATACGCCCTCAAAACAGGCACGCAATCCTCAACCTTTGCGTGTGAATAAAGATAGGGATACGATGTCTTTACAATATCCTCAAACGGTGTCTGCTCCCTTGCCACAATCAAATCTTTGAGGTCTATCGCTCCACAAAACGTTCCTTTCTTATCCACGGCATACAGCATTGCAATATTATCGTTGTCGCTCGCTTGTTTAATTAGAGAACTCATTGCCTCTTTTATTGTTGAATCACGTGAAATTGTCACAAAATTTGTAGACATCTTATTGCCTATTTCACCTTCGTCAAACGAGGATATTAGACTAATCTCCTCAAGAGCGACAGGTGCAATCCATTGCATAACGTGCTCTGCTTCAACAGCGGACAATTCTTTGATCAAATCAACCGCCTTTGCCGTGTCTATGTCTGAAAGCACCACCGCTCTCTGGCAGGCGCTTAACAATTCATAGTATCGGGGAGCGTCCTCAACATACTCAAAAATCTCTGCAATTTTTTTCAATGGCAGAATACAAAAAAGTTTCAAGCACTCCTCTTTAGTGAGCAGTGGCAGCGCAAACGCAATATCCTTTTCATGATATGCGCAAAGAGCCTCTTGCATTTTGTTTGGAACAAGATTGCTTCTTGCGATTTCAACGATTTCACCACAAAAGTTCGGAAATTGAATCGCCAAATTTTGTCTTTTCATTGTTTGCCTCCTTTACACAAAATCGCAAAGGCAAGCAGTAAAAATGCGTTAAAAACGGTAACAAAAAACCACTGTTTTCTCCACTTCTCCGCACCGCTTGCCAAAGCCGTGTAGAGTTGCATTAAACAATGGCGCAAATATTAAAATGTCAAACACATTAAATTGCAAATGACTTGCAGTTGTTTGACCCTTTACAATATTCAAACGCCGTAATTATCTGTTTTAAGCAACAACTACTGTCATCCATAAATGTGTTCTCCTTTTGTTTATTTTTGTTGATTATAACCTCTCAAATTTCAATTTGACAACCAAAATTACGACATTGAAGAAACATTAAAATGCGCAAAGCGCCTTAAAACAATCGTTATGTTTTTAATGTTGAATACACAACCTTGTAAAAAATAAAACAAACTTTAATTTCTCAAGGTTCGTTTTATCCCTGTGTGATGGAGGCAACAGGACTCGCTCATCAGCGGAGCGAGTGGGCGCGCACACATTAGCGGAGTGTGCAGTGTGACCGATTGGTCACAGAACAACACCCAAGTGTTGTACAAGCAGTGCAATACACTGCTTGTGTTCGAGCCTCGTTGCATACACAGACATAAGAAAAACCCTACTGTTTAGTAGGGTTTTCAGGTGTTGGTGGAACAGCAGATAATAAGCACGAACTCAATGTAATAAAAATCCACCAGTTGAACTGGTGGTTTTTAATTTTAGGGTAAAACCCTCT
>CAZCKS010000009.1:0-33401 GCA_964499325.1 uncultured Bacteroides sp.
ATTTACAAGGCTATACGCCACTGTATCCGGGGGAATAGACTACAATGCGGTCTATCGGCGCAATTGTTAGAAGGATTTTTTAGAGGATACAAAAAAATGCAGATTTCCTTCTGCATTAAATACTAAGACTAACAGACGCAAAAAAAATGTCAAAATCGTATTGAAATATCTTTTTTGTTATGTTATGATATGAAAGTAATATTATATATAAAGGTGCGCTCGCTTACGCGTGTGGGCGCGTGCGCCAAAGTTAAGGAGAAAGTTATGAGCCAAAATCAACAGTACAAAAAGGTCAAGTTGTATCGCACGCTCAAGGTAGTGTTCTACATGCTTGGTCTTCCGCTGTTTTTGCTTGCCGTGTTCTTTACGGCGGTAAGATTTCTCGGACAAGACCCGTTTATGGGCACTACAGAGGCCACGACAAAACTCGGTTTCTTTACGCAAATCGAGTCGTACATCACGGCCCCTGCTCTTTACGGCGTCTGGATTGCTTTTGCTCTTTGGGCGGTCATTTCAATCGTTCACGTCATTTTGAGCAAGACGGTAAAGAACCAACGCATAAGAATGTTTGCCGTTATCGCAACATGCCTTGTGGTTATGCTTGTTACCGGCTTTGTTATGGACGCTGTCTTTGAGGCGAAGATAGAGGAAATTGCTTCGGACGCATACAATAAATACGGTGACAGCGTTACGGTTGCGGATTATAAGACGCAGTTGTCATACTATCGTCACCTCACATCAAGTGCGGAAGGCAAGAGCGAGACTCTCAAACTTATAAATAAAGTCAACCTGTTGAAGAATGCATACAACGTTGATATGGAAGGCGTCAACAAGGGTGGCGTAGCCGGCAATATTTCCAACAAGCCCGTCACTTACGGCAACATCATCTCTGATGATGGCGTGGTTGGCGTTGACATTAGTTTTACAATGTTAATAAAAGACGAGAATGGCGAATTGGTAACAAATCCGAGCGGTTTCCCCTCTCTTGACGTTTCTACAGACGGCACCAATACGTTTGTCGGCGACGGCGAAATTACTACTGAAGTTGAAGGCAACCAAGTCGTCCGTCTTGCGCCGAACTCAAATGGCGAACTCGTTATCAACGGTGATGTTTATTCACACTATTGGTATAAAGAAAAAACTGCCAAAGAGTACGACCTTAAGGAGAAAAAGGTAATAGAGACTCCGATTTACGTGTGGTACAGCAAGGACATGATGCCCACAGGCACCGTTTACGAAAACGGTACTGTTAAGGAAACCAACACGACCGACGGTGTATACGGCACAGGACTTTATAACCAAAACGGCTTGATGAGTGACGGCTGGGTGTTCAGTCTCGATAACGTACTTAACATTTTGGCGGATTATTATGAAGCACAAGCAATCGTTGAGAATGACGATTACTCATCCGACATCAAAGACCTTACCTTGACGGCAATCTACAATCGCGATGAGTACTATGGCATGTATGGCGAGGCAGACGATTATCTTAAGGCACTCTATAGCCAAGAGGACGAGTACAGCGAGAGATTCTCTCTTACAAAAGGCAGACTTGACGAACTCATGGCGTATGTCGGCGCATTGCTCGGCGACAACCAGTTGTTTGATTTGCTCCTTGAAAAGAACTCCTCTGACAACTATGGCGTTGTAGACGTCATCGGCAAATTGAGTGAGAAAATCCCCGTTTTGGACGCAGTAAAAATCGACGGACAAACAATCGGACAATGGCTTACTCCTATCCTTGAAAAACTTGAGAAGGGCTGGAGCCTTAAAGAAATAGCGGGCGAAGACGGATTTAACACCGCTATGGAATATATCAAAGCAGGTCTCCAACTCAATGATTCCTATGCAATAAACGACGCATTTATCGTGCTTGCATACAAGTCTAACGACTTGGGCAAAGACCACCTCTATGTTGCACTTGTCAAAGACAATGGCGTGCAAAACACAGACGGTACTTGGGGCGTTGGAACATCGCTTAAGAGCATTAAAGAGGGCGGTGACGTATTGCTCGACATCGACTTCAGCAATGCGCTTATCAAGAAGGCCGGCAAAGACGGCAATCCCGAATATGCATTCGACCTTGACCATTTGGATGCCTTCCTCAACACGGCAATCGACGGCTTGCTCGACAAGTTTGGCGTTGACCTTTATGAGATTCTTGTCAACAACACTATCGGCAAACTCCTTGGCGGACTCCTTATTAAGGACGTTGAGGTTGATGGCGTAACGTACAAGGGACTTGAAATCAGCGGCATGTCAATCCCGCTCCTCAAACAATCCGGCAAGAAATATGTTGCGGCAATCAACATCTCTGCAATACTTCTCGACCTTGTTGACGGAATGTATTATTATCAATCTCCCGTCATCAAACCGTGGTGGGAATTTATTGAAACAGAAGACGAATACGGCAACGTAGACGAAGTTGCTGTTGCGCTTCAAAAGTATCAAAGAGCAAAATACGAGGGTGAAACCTATGGCTCAATGATGGGCTCAACGCTTATCGGCGAAAACATCGGCGCAGGCACATATCCCTCTTCGCTCGGTCTTACAAGTCTTGCGGAAGTAAGACAACTTCAAGTTGACTTGTCCTACAAGACGACAATGTATCCGCTCTTTGGCTTGAGAGACATGATTATGTTCTTCACGGGTATTGTCGTGTTCTTCTACTTCCTCTCATTTGTTTGCGCAGAGAAGGAAATGGAATATTCAACCGGCAAAGCCATTGCACAAAAACGCAAAAAACTCTTTAAAAAGAATAGCGACGCACAAGACAATGTCGCAGACGACCAACTTGTGAGAGAACCTCTCCTTGATGAAGAAAACACTCAAACAACGGCAGAAACTCCTCAAGCGGAGGACACCGCCTTGCCTGTAGAGGAAAATACGCAAAAGGAGGTGCTGTGATATGAAAAACAACGTTATAGTCGAAGAAAACAATGATGTTTTGGCAGATATGAACGAAGTTACTGTCGATAAAGCATTCCCCGTGAGCAATCGCACCAAGAGGGATCAATCAAAGACAAGCGTGGCATTCACGGTTGTGTCAATTCTCCTTTATGTATTGGCATACTTGCCTATCATAGCAGTATCTTTGGTGCTTGCAATCAAGTGCTACACACTTGTGCCATACTATGGCGTTATGCCGTTTGTAGGTGTCATACTTGCAGGAATTTTAGGTCTTGTGTTTATGTCGGTTACGCTTTTTATCACAAGAAAGAAGTCCAAGAAGAGCATAAGATCTCAAACGGTGGGCACTCTTGTGGCATTCGTTTGCGTGACTTGCGTGTTCGCACTCATCCTCACATACATCTTCCCGGATGTCATTACGTATTTCACACAAGGTACAATTAAGTGTGAAGACTTGTATTACAACGGCGAGGCTCAAGCAGAAACCAATGCCAAACTCGATCGTGACTATATCATGTACAATATCATGAATGGTAACCTCAACGAGTTCGAGCCCAAAAAGGATGAAAACGGCAAAACGGTTAAGGATAATAATGGCAATATTGTCTATACAGCCGAACTGCGCGAGAACGGCGACTTTGCGTATACAACGCTCGTAAAACGCTATGAGGGCACTTATGATTATGTAAACGAGACCATCCAAAACAGTTTCGATTACTATATGGATGAATATAGCCTTGACACAATCGACGGCGCACTCGATTCGATGAGAAAGAAGAGCCCGAGAAAGATGGAACTTTATGATTTCATCTATAAGAACTATATTCTCAATGACTACGATTACGCCTTCAAAAACACTATGGACAGACGTGCACTTTGCTTGGCTATTACCGACTATGTGTACACCGAGTTCACGCAAGCGGGCGGATATGAAGGATTGCTTGAAGAGGGCTTTAAAAATGTACGCCTCAAACAACTCTTTGTCAACAACTACAACAGTTTCAACCAAGACGGCTATAACACCTTTGACGATCCGCTCCTCTTGTACGCACAAATGGACGGCCGTATGACGGTGCCTGTCATCTTGAGACTTATCCTCAATAAGGGCTGGAATTATACGCAATCGGGCTTGAATGATGAAGGCAAAGTCATTTACAGCGATGACAACAACTTCCTCTATCAACTCTATGACAAGGAAATGGTTGACGAATACGTTGCAGCGATAAACGAAAAGAATGCAGGCAAGGCTGACGAAGATAAGGAAGATCCGTTCCCATATACGGGTACGATAGTCGATCAAGGTGGAACAAAGACCGTCGTCAAATACGGCTTCAACGAAGACGGCTGGATGATGTATGAAAACGGCTATACAAGACGTCCTATCAACTGGCTCGTTCTCGATATGCTCGGCGATCCTATGGCTCTTACTTCAATCGATAGCAGCATTGTCAACATTGTTATCGGCGTGCTTGACAAACTTGGCGCAATGGATGCAGTCGGCGGTCTCATGCAAGAGGACCTCAAAGACGTGTTGGCTGTCGCAACCAACGGTGCTGACCTCAATATCGGTCTTTGCATTAATGACAACGGAGAACTTGAAATCAACCTCTTCTCAATGAATGCGCCTTACGCAATGCTTGGCTATATGCAAGCAACTTGGATGGAAAGCAACAACCTGCTTATGGCGGTTATCAATGTTGTTGCTCTTCGCAACTGGCTCTGCGTGCTCGGTGCGGTAGGCGTTGTGTTCGTCATCATGGCAGGCATCATGCGCGAAATGGGCGAGAAGACTCGTAAGAGAACGGAAGACTCTCGTGACCGCATCATCCTTGCTCAAGAATTGGAGAACAAAGATGGTGACGACGAAACGTCCGAACCCCAAGAGCCTCAAGAGGCAATAGCCTAACGCGCTCAAACAGCAAACAACTGCGGCAGAGCCGTCTTTGCATTCAGTCACGTATTACGTATACGTTAGGCTGTCTGCAAAGACGGCTCTTTCTTGTTCTTTATCTGTTCGAATGCGTTAGGCTATTGGACACTTATTAACAGTATAGGTCTATGCTTGCGCTCGCAATGACGGGTAGAGGGAAGAATGGCTACGCGCAGAATGACAAGTAAAATTTAAACGCGCACTTATTATAAAACACGCGAGAAAACCTCGCGTGTTTTATATTATATAATAAAAATATAATTAATATATATCCTTTAACAATATATCGCCCTCTCGGAGCGGATATGGACAGGGGAATGAATATGTGTGTTGTACAAGTTTTGCGTCGGTTGTCGGCTCGCTTGTTTCCGTATGCACAATGTTGCGCACCTCAAAAGTATTGTCGTTTATCTCGTCGCAAGGGGAGAGAATGCGCAAGATGTTGCCCTCTATAAACCTGTTTCGCATTTCAACCGTTGCAATTCCATCTGTATAATCCTTTACAAGAGCAGTGAAGGAATACTTTTCTTGCGATTGTCCCTCGTCAAGGCACACCGTGTCGAGATTGTCGCCCTCAAAATATGCGTCGGTATATGTACGGTGCGCAACTGTTTCAAGCCAAGCGTTGTATTTGTCGGCATTGTCTATTTGCCCGCTGTTGAGATATTCGTCTATTGCGTGGCGGTATGCATTTGCGACGGTTGCGACATAAAATTCGCTCTTCATTCGTCCCTCTACCTTGAGGGAAACAATGCCTGATTTTGCAATTTCGGGAATATGGCGCAACAGCATCAAATCCCTGCTGTTCATAAAATACGTGCAACGCTCGTCCTGTTCGATGTCAAGCGGTTTTGCGCCGTGTCTTTCAATTTCTGTTATGCGATAGCCCCAACGGCAAGGTTGTATGCACGCTCCTCTATTTGCGCTTCTATGGCTAAAATATGACGATAGCAAACAGCGTCCGCTATAACTCATACACATTGCACCGTGCACAAACGCCTCAAGTTCCATTTGAGGCACGGCGGAGTGGATTGCAAGTATTTCGTCATATCCCAACTCTCGCGCAAGCACAACGCGTTTTACGCCCATCGATTGCCAAAATTTTACGGCAAGCAGGTTGGTAGTGTTCGCTTGTGTAGAGAGGTGTATCGTCAATTTAGGCGCAACTTCTTTGCATAGGCTCACAAGCCCTATATCGCTTATAAGCACTGCGTCAACGTTTGCGTTTTGCAAGAAAACGAAATATTCCTTTGCCTTGTCAATGTCTGAATTTTTTGCAAATATATTGACGGTTACATACACCTTTTTGCCAATGGAGTGCGCAAAGTTTACACCCTCGATAATCTCGTCGTATGAGAAGTTATCGGCAAAGGCGCGCAAAGAAAATTCCTTTCCGCCGATGTATACGGCATCCGCTCCGAAATGGAATGCGGTTTTAAGTTTTTTTAGATTGCCCGCAGGCATAAGAAGTTCAAGCATAGCGATTTGTTATATGGTGTTTTTATTGTTTTTATAAAACGTAAGCGTTGTTTTATGTTAATGTTTGTGTTGTGCGCATGAAGCGTGTGATTAAGAAAATTATTCACACCATCAACACAAAAACAGCCTTTATCAATGCAAATCGGCATTATAAAATGCCGATTTTGCCAATATATCAAGTTTCTTGATTAGTCTGTTATGATGGGAATATTTGCAAGATAGACTATGTCGTCTCTTTCGGTTGCAACGCCTTCTGCAAGCACAAACGCTTTTTTATAAATTGTTCCGCCTGCCAAAGCAACGATTTGTTCAAGTCCTTTAAGACTTCCGCCAGTTGATACGACGTCGTCGACGATTGCCACCTTTTTGCCTTTGAGAAGGTCGGCGTCGTGCTTGGAAAGATACAAGGTTTGTGTACCACCTGTCGTTATGGATTGCACGCTTGTTTCAATGCCGTCTTGCATATAAAGTTTTTTACTTTTACGGCATACGGCATAATACTTTTGCCCCAATTCACGTGCGATAACGTGACTTAATTGCAAGCCTTTGGATTCCGCAGTTAAAACGATGTCGCAACCCTTAACGAGTTTGGCAAGTTCCTTTCCGCAATGTTCGGTCATTTCTTGATTGCCGTGCAAATTGAAAAAGCAGATGCTTATGCCCGTAGGGAGGGGGAGCACCGGCAATTCCGCCTTATAGCCTTTGATGTCAACGGTGTACGTTCTTTGCATAATTTTCCTCTATATTGTTTCAATCGTGGATTTACATTATATATCAACTTTGTGCAATTTACAAGTTATAATTATTTTGTTTTTTTATTGCTTGTATATGGTTGTTTGCTCGCAAAAACAGTCGATATATGGTGTGTGCAAGGCAATATTAGTCTTGCTTGTGATATTCGGATATTTTCACTTTGTTGTCGTCTTTGTCAACGACATAGGTGTTGTCAAGTTGTCCGCGCAAATTGCCCACAATGCTATTGATGTATTCTCTGCGCAAAATTGCTTGTTCTTCTTTTTCTTCGTTCGTCAATCCGACAGTTTTGGATTTTTTAGCCAATTCGTTTATTCTTGCTATATTTAACATAAATCTCCTTTAAGTGCGCCAATTTATGGGTGTTTGTCCGTTGCTAGATAGGAATTTGTTGCATTTTGAGAAGTGTTTGCATCCGAAAAATCCTGCGTAAGCGGATAGTGGCGAGGGGTGTGGACATTCCAAAATCAAGTGTTGTTTTCCGTTTATTAACGCTTTCTTGGAGCGTGCGTTTCCGCCCCACAACATAAATACGATAGGCTCTTTTCTCGCGTTGAGTTTTGTTATTATGCTGTCCGTCAGCACCTCCCAACCTTTGCCCTTATGCGAGTTTGGTTGCCCTTCTCTCACGGTTAGCACCGTGTTGAGCAACAGCACTCCTTGTTTTGCCCAATTCACAAGATATGGCGAGGTGTTGTGGATGCCTGTGTCCGATTCGATTTCCTTAAATATATTCACAAGCGAGGGCGGCGCGGGCACGTTTGGCTTGACAGAGAAGCACATTCCGTGGGCTTGTCCGGCGCCGTGGTATGGATCTTGCCCCAGTATCACGACTTTTACGTCTTCGTATGCCGTTGTTTTGAGCGCATTGAAAATGTCGTGCATATCGGGATAAATTGTGTGTGTTCTATATTCTTGTGCAAGAAAAGCGCGCAAATTTTGATAATTTTCGCTTGCAAAATCGTCCTTTAATATGTTATCCCAACTATTTCCGATATGTACCATATCCATATTATACCACATTTTTTTCAATTCGCAAGGTATATAAAGCCCCGTATTTTGCCATACTACAATCAAATCCGATTTCTCGGACAAAATCACGGCAATACGCCGAAAAAAAGGAGTTATTTATGGCAAAATCAAATCAAACCAAGCAAAACAAGAAACCTCAAGATTGTAATTGTAGCGAAACAAAGACAGGTAAGCGTACTACTAAAAAAGATTGTAACTGCAAAGATTGCAAGTAAAACCGCGCTATTGAGCAAATAGCATTGTCACCCCCCCCCGCATTCGTCAAGGCACGTACTAATTGTACGTTGGGCTTGCCTAATGCGGGGCTTTTTCGCGCTATTCATCTCAATATCACGATTTACAACGGCACTGTTGAGCGAATAACCGTGGGGGCGATTGATGCAAGCGTAACAATCGCTATTCCGTCACTTCGTTCCTTACAGAGCCACCCGCTTGTCCGTTCGCTCACGTATTATGTATGCGTTAGGCTGTTCGTTCGGGTGGTTCGTCCGTGTTTGTCATCTCAATATCGCAGTTTTTTAACTTATTAACGGTGTATGTGCTCATTGCAACTATTTCGAGCATTATCAAAAAAGCCCTCGATTCGAGGGCATTTTTTGATATGTAATTCAATACTATTTTGTTTGTTCATCTATACTTTCCACGAAGTTGCAAAGCACATTAAATGTCTTTTCGAGGCAGTCTTTGTTTACGTCTTCCGCCACGTCGAGACGGGTGTGATAATAGCGGGGAAGATTGAAATTCATTGCCGTCACACACACGCTCTTAAATCCGCCTGCAGTATATGCAGCGGCATCCGTTGCACCTAATGCGACGCTACCTTTCTTACAGGGCATCCCCTCTTTTTGGCAAGCGTCAAGCCACAAATTCGTTGCTTCGGTATCGCATTTTACAAGTCCGTTCATATCCTTGTAGTTTACAAGCATGTGGTCTTCTTCACGTATTGTGTCGAGGCAAAGTATTGTTGTGGGGCAGTCCTTGAAGTCGTCCTTGTGCGCTTTTACCCACGCTTTTGCACCTCTCAAGCCAGCCTCTTCGCCACCTGCGCAAATGCAACCGACTTCGGTATTTTCAAAGGTGATACCCTCGTCGGAGAGTGCTTTGAGGAAGGATATACCCATTGCGCAACCGGTGAGGTTGTCCGTTGCGCCGTCTGCAACTATGCGAGGGTTGAAAAGGATATACATTAATATCCAGAACGGAACGAATACGCCGCCTGCACCCAGAGCAATAAGTACGTTGATATTCGTTGTCGTGCCTATTATGCCACCGTCTATGCACGCCCAAATCGCTATTGCGGTGAAGTACAATATGCCGATAATGGAGATAAGGAAGTGCGCAATAAAACCTTTTCCGCCAAAGAGATAGTTGAATGTCCACTCATAAGCGGCATCGGCGTGTCCGCTGATAATAACTCTGCGTTTCACTTCGCCCTCGGGCTTTTTGATTGCCATCATATTGAGAGATTGACGTTTGGGGAAGAGATTGTCCACAACCTTGCGATAAAGCACAAATTCAAGCACCATGAGGAGCATACCAATAACCACCAATATAATCGACACGAGAGGGGCAAAGAATGCGCATACAAAGCCTGCAAGAACAAGTGTTACCGTGATGTAAATCCAGCCCATAAAAGCGAGGGGGTGTGCGGTGTATGGCTCGGTTACAACGCTGTCCGCATAGGGCTTGACCGTTTCTGCCATATAGTTTACGGCGTCTCTTTCGCCTTGACTTCCACAGTCTCTCTTGCCAAATGAAGAAATGACGTGCGATATGAAGTCAAACATAAAGTTTGCGCTTTGTTTTGAATTTTGTTTGAGTTTGTCAAGTTTCATAAAGAACCTTCTTCTAAAATATTTATTACAGTATATCTCAAAAGAAACATTAAAGCAATATTAAAGGCACAAAAGAGATAAAAGATTATTGTGTACATGGTGTTTTATTATTCTTTTAAAAAAGTCATCGTATGCACCAAAAATGGTGCATACGATGCGTTATGATAATTTTGATAATAACGAGAGGTATACATATATGTCACTATTACGCGAAGAAATTTTGGAGACGATGCGCACCTGCGGCGAGGTGGATTATTCAAGCGTGTTGGACGGAACGATTACGCTTGACGATATAAAAGAACGCATTCGCAATCTTGAACCAAAGCCGTCGCCAAGGAATTATTTGACAATCGACATGAATATGCCAATAAAAGACGACTTTTATGTGTTCTTTTGGCAAACCGCCTTGTTGCAAAAGAATGATGGAAGAAGGGAGTTTGAAACGCAACTGTTGTACCGTTGTTTAAAAAATGGCAAGTGGGAGCCATATTTTCCGACCTACTTTTTTGACGATTGTGAACAGACGATAGCGCATCTGGACGGTGCGCTTGCAGGGGATATTACCTCGTTTGAAGATTATGAATGGTATGACGCTTATGACGATGTTTTTTATCCAGAAAAAATGAACGCCGAGGTTCGTCTTGAAACAGGGCGATTATCTTGGGGCATGGATAAGGAAAAAGTGTGCGACTATTGTGACGCATTAAAGTATGTTGCCGATTTTAGATATCCGCGACATCACTATCACGGCACGAAGAGAACGTTTGCAGTGTTGGATAATTACGGAGAATTTACAATGCAGTTTGCTGAACACGTGAAAAAGCCCGATATTGCTTGCGAACTATTGGAAGGGCTGGTGTATGACCATTCGGACAGATTTGATTTGGCGAAATCGAGAGCGCAAAGTTATCTTGCAGATATATACATGGAAAAGGGTGATTTCAGAGGAGCGTATGCTTTATATGACGCCGCAATGAAGGACGGAGACATACACGCTTTGATAAAGATTGCCGAGATGTATAAATATGGGCAATATCTTGATAAAGATTATGACAAATACAAAGAACTGATATTGCAAGCAGAGGTGAATGCACAAGAACAATTTTGGGTTGATATTGTCAATACATACTATGATGGCAAAAGACCTCGCAATATTAAAGAATTGTGGCAAATTTGGGCGGATGTAGTCGAGATATATTATGCGGATGGCAAAATCCAAGAGACGAAACAAAGATGTATAGATTATAGGAAAAGATTGCTCAACGTTGCCGGTGACGTTTTTGACGTGGCAAGGCGCATAAGCGACATATATTACAAGGTGGAAAAGAAAGAAAATATCGACGTGTGTGTATGGGACGGGGAGAGAATTTTGAGAGATAAAGGACATGTTACGCTTTTGTATAGGGACAAAATGTATCACTTGGAACAAAAAACCGATAGAGGAATGAAAAGTGTTCTTTGCAACGGAGAGTCGTATAGGGATTATAGAGAAGTGTTATTAAACGTTGAGAAAGGTAGATTTATCGAGTCGATGAATCGAATTGAAATACAGGAGGATGTGCAATGAACAACATTATTGGTGAGTTTGAAAAGGCGGTGCTTGAAAGAGAGGATGTGCGCCAAAAAGCAAAATCCATACTTAATACATATATGGTGTATTTTGGCGGTTTGCTCAAAGAGTTGTATGCCTTAAAAGTCGAGTGCGTCAAGTACAAAAAACAAATTGCGTTTTGTCAAGCGAGAGAAAACGAAATGAAAATCACATCCGGTTATGAATTGGAGTGCTTTATCGACAACGAAATGGAACCGTATGTAGAGCAGTTAAACCTGATGTTAGAATCCTCGGATTTTCATACGGTTGATGATGAGATCGTGAAAGCATGCAAGAAAATATACTATAAAATAGCAAAATGGATACATCCCGATTTAAATCCTAAATGCATGCAGTTTTCAGAAATACGCACACTTTGGGACGGAGTGCGCAAGGCGTATGACAATTTTGAGTTGGAAGAACTTGAAAAGTATGATATAGCAATGGAGTCGCTTCTTGACAAGTGCGGAATAAAAGAGATTGAGAAGATTAACGGGGATGTGGAAGAAAAACTGAAAGAGGTTGTTGAGGAAATCAACAGCATAAAGAACTCAAAGCCCTATATCTATAAGGAAATAGTGGAGGATCCGTCAGCGGTTGCAAATAAGAAAGAGGAACTTAACGAGCAAATAAAGCAATACCAAGAGTATTTGGTCGACCTAAAAGAAGAATTTTCAAAGTATACAGTATTGTGGGTGAAATAAGATGAACAAAAACAACGAGATAGTAACAATCGACGATAAGACACTGGCACAAATAGAGAATATTGGGATTGACAACATCATCAAACCTCTAATAGAAGACATAAAAATATATAGCACGTTTGTGTCCGATATAAAATATCTTGAAGATTTTGTGCCTATTTATGAGGTTAATGTCGGCGATGTGTTGACCATGAAAAAGGATTCTCGCTGGCAGACAAAGAAATATATTTCTTTATATGCGCCGTCAGGCGCGCTAATCGGCGGTATTGCCGAGTTTGAAAGCGAGGTGTTTTACAATCTTCTTTCAGCAGGCAAGAATTTGTATGCAAAAATCACAAAAATTTCGACGAAAAGGGATTATATGACAAATCCTCAATATGGCGTTCCCAACAACAGGATAGCGATAGACGTGTATATGCGTGATTTTTGATGTCCGCAAAAAAACAAAAGCGCACAAAAGGTGCGCTTTTGAATAATATTTGTTTTGACAAATTACCTATTTGATTTTATAGCGTGCGAGATGATTATTCCTCTTTGTCGCTCATGGCGTCGATTTCGGCAGTGGATTGGCGCTCGCCTATTTTCATATCGTCGAGAGCATAAGTTTTCACGTCAAAACTTCCGTCTTTTAGCATAACTTTTACTCTTGCTGTTTGCTTGATGAGGTCGTTGCTCTCAACTGTGCCTTCGCCGTCGGGAGTCTTAACTTTGCTTCCGACTTTAGGCATAAGTTTGTACACTTCGCTGTAGTATGCGTTTTCGTATTTAAGACAGCACATAAGCCTACCGCACACACCGCTTATCTTTTGCGGATTGAGGCTCAAGCCTTGCACTTTCGCCATTTTTATTGACACTTTTTCAAAGTCGGGGAGGTGGGTGGTGCAACAGCACGGTCTTCCGCACGGAGCGAGCGCACCTCTCATTTTGGTGTCGTCACGCTCATATATTTGGCGAAGTTCAATGCGCACTTTGAATATGGATGCAAGCACGCGCACAAGTTCTCTAAAGTCAACGCGTCCCTCTGCTGTGAAGTAGAATATGAGTTTCGAGCGGTCAAAGGTGTATTCCGCATCGACAAGTTTCATGTTTATGTTCATTTCAGCCACTTTTTCGCGGATGACCTTGAGAGCATGCGCCTTATCCTGCATGTTTTTCTCAACCTTTTTCATGTCCTCGTCGGTTGCTTTGCGCACCACGGGTTTAAGGGGTTGCACGATTTCCTTTTCGTCCACGTCTTTGTTTGCGATAGTGCAGATTGCGTATTCAAGTCCTCTTGCAGTCTCCACAATAACGCCGTCGCCCTCTTGAAACTCTATATCTTTCGGATCGAAATAGTACACCTTGTTGGTGCTTTTAAATTTTATACCTACAATTATTGCCATTTGTGTTTAGCCTCCAATATTGAGAAAAGCAAGTCGTCAATCGTGGCGATTGCACTGACGTTTAGCGAAAGTTTTTTGCGCACGGAGTTTACCTTGAAGATTATTTCCGCTATCGCGCGCTCGCTATACCTGCTTGAAAGTTCTATTATATTTTGTCCGACATGTCGAGACAGTAGCATTTCGCTGTTTTGTTTGCACACGAGCATATCGCGCAGAATAATTGACAGTACGTCCAAAAATCCGTCGACGTCCTCTTGTGTTGCGATAAGCCCGTCCACCTTTACGACGTCGCAACTTCTTGCGAGATTGTCCAGCACGTAAAGCGCACTTTTATAAAGGTCAGCATACTTTTGCGAGGATGCGATTTTGCGTGCTTTGCCCAGTTGTCCCTCACTGCATGCAGTCGCAACGGCGCACATCTGCTCGTCAATGCCCATATCCGACAGCGATTGGAATATCGCGTCTGCGTCAAACGAGTCCATATAAATCTGTCTTGTGCGAGATTTGATGGTGCCAAGCATGCTTGCTTCGTTTGCCACTCCCAAGAAAATCGTCACGTCTTTGGGCGGTTCCTCAAGAGTTTTGAGCAATTTATTCTGTGCCTGAACATTCATCAAATCCGCTCTGTGCACAAAGTAAACTTTACGTCCAGAAAAAGATTTTACCGACACGGTCTCCGTCATCAAATCTACGTCGCCGACTTTTATTTTGTTGCCGGCAGGGTAGAGGTGGTATATGTCGGCATGATTGTTGTGAAGCACCTTTTTGCACTCTGCGCACTCAAAACAAGCATTGTGATTTTGACAATACATGCTTGTAGCCACAAGCATAAAAAACTCATCCACGACCTCGTCGTCGGGGGATATTACCATGTAGGCGTGCCCTATTCCGACCTTGAGATCGCTTGCGATGAGCGAATATGCTTTTGATGTGCGCAATGGCTTTTCAAAGGTGAGTTCGTTCACTTTATCGCACCTCTTTCTTTAAGTACGTCGATAATCTTTTGAGAAGTAACATCTCTGTCAAAATCGGGTTTTATGCGCACAAAACGACCGTTTGAAGCCTCGATTTCGCTGACAAAGCCGTCATATACTTTGTTGAAAAACTCAACCGATTCTTGCTCTAATCTGTCGTCGGGCATGCGGAATGTGCGCCAAGATTCGCTTGGGCGCAAGTCTAAAAATATCGTGACGTCGGGCAGACATCCGTCTATTGCAGGGGCGTTGATTTGCTTTATCGTCTCTGCACCTAATCCTCTTCCATAGCCTTGATAAGCAATGGAACTATCCACATATCTGTCGCATATAACAAGTTTGCCTTCTTCAAGCGCAGGCTTTATGACTTGTCTTACGAGTTGTGCGCGAGAAGATGCGTACAACAGCGCTTCCGTCATATCCGTCATTTCTGTGTTTTGAGGGTTGAGGATGACTTTGCGGATTTGTTCGCTTATTTCCGTGCTGCCGGGCTCGCGAACATAGACCGCGTCTTGACCGGTGGAATCGAGATAGTTTTTGAGGAGTTTCAGTTGCGTGGATTTGCCGACGCCTTCGC
Organism: uncultured Bacteroides sp.; assembly: GCA_964499325.1. Taxonomy (GTDB): domain Bacteria; phylum Bacillota; class Clostridia; order Christensenellales; family CAG-917; genus CAG-475. Next base: position 15,168 of record CAZCKS010000009.1, read on the forward strand.
AACCTTCAAATGATATAAACATAGCGTTTCTCTCTTTTTGTTGATTGTTGTATTATAACACGAAGCGAGCCTCGTGTCCACAATTAGTCCTTGCTTTTATTATGAATTGTAGGTGAGGATGTAGTATCCGTCTTGGACGATTTCGCTGTATGAGCGCAAGTCGTTTCCGTCCACTCTGAAGTTGGCGATATGAGGAATTATGCAATTTGTCAGGGATGTGTTCACCACATAATTTTGTGAGTTGTGACGTGCCCAGATCGTGGCAATTTCCTCTTTTGTCATAGTGTTGAAATTGGCTTGCTCCCACATTCTCTCAACAGAAGCATCATAGTTGAAGATGCCCCAAGAGGAGTGTTCGGCGGCGTGCTTGAAGTTCCACGTCGTGAAATTCCAGCCCAGTCCGCAATACAGTTCCATTGCTCCGCTCCACGCCTCTTCTTCCGTCTGCGTGGACGTCTTGCCTGTTACGTTCACTTTGTCTTGATGAGAGTCGGGCCACACGTTAAACTCGCCGATTAAGACGGGTACGTTGTGTGAAGAGTTGTGATTTTCGTTGACAAGCGTCTTATAGTAGTTTTTGTTGGTAATACCTTGGCTTGCCCAGTTGTAGTGGTGGTATTGGTACACCACGTTTTCCCAGTCGTATTTTTCGGGCGAGGGGAGGAAGGTTGCGGACCAGCACGCCTCCATGCTTATGATGTGGAATGGATCCACCTTTCTTATCGCCTTGTACAGTTCGTCATGGTATTTGTGTGTGGTGGTGTTGGTCATTTGATTTCCGAATATCTTAATGCCCGGTTCGTTGAGGAGGTCGTACATTGCAACGCACGTTCTGTTCTTATAGCGTTTTGCCACTTCAACCCAAATTTCTTTTGTTTTGGCACGGCAAATTTCGCCCGTTTCGTCGTCTTTCCAAAGCAGTCCGCCGTTGGGATTGGCAATGTCGCCCGTGTGGTCGTTTCCGCTTTGAGAGCCTACCGCACCGTGCATATCGAGTATGGCATAAAGTCCGTATTTGTCGCACATGTCAAGCGCCCAATCCAGACGAGAGAACGCACCATCTTGTATTTGCAATTCGCTAAACGCTGTGCGTACGTATGTGCCAGTGCTTTCGTCATACGACACCGCATTGGTAAGATTGAGATAGGTGAAGGGTATGCGTACGCAGTTGAAGCCCAAATTTTTTATGCGTTCAAAGTCATATTCCGTCAACCAGTTGTCTTCATACACGTCGAGCAATTCGTTCATTCCGTCAAGTCCGAATCTGTTTGCAAGCGTGAGCATCATGTCTATTTGTCCGTATTCTCCGCCTACGTCGGTGGGTACAAGCCAACTTTCTTGCACGAGCCAACCGCCGAGGTTGGTGCCGTACAGTCCGTATGCGACGCCGTTGCCGTCCACAATCTTCACGCCGTCCGTGCGAAGCATCGCCGTGGGCGCGACGGGATCCGATTTGTTGCACGCGCAAAGCGCAATAGTAGTAGTTGCCAAAATAAGCACCGCCAAAACAATAATAATTTTCTTCATATAATCCCCCTGTGTGTATACACGATAAATTATAGCACGTTTTTTGCGTTCTTCAAGACGGAATTGTGTTTTTTCTGTCTATGCGAGTAATTGCACACTTGACAATATGTCTATTTTGGTATTAAACTTAATATCATTATTTTATATTGTAGGAGTGCTTAAAGTTTATGGACTATAAGCAAATTGAAGCAAAATGGCAGAAAAAGTGGGCGGAAGACGGTATTTATAAATTTGACCGCTCAAAAGTCGACAAAAAATATTATTGTCTTGAAATGTTCTCATATCCCTCCGGAGCAAAACTTCACGCAGGTCACTGGTACAACTATGGTCCGGCGGATTCTTTTGCACGTTTTAAGAGAATGCAAGGATATGAGGTTTTCCAGCCGATGGGATTTGACGCATTCGGTCTCCCGGCAGAAAACTATGCCATAAAGACGGGTATTCATCCGCAAGAAAGCACTTTAAAAAACATCGAAACAATGGAGACGCAACTTAAGCGTATCGGCGCCACCTATGATTGGGATTATGAGATAAAGACTTGCATGCCCGACTATTACAAGTGGACGCAATGGATGTTCCTTCAACTTTACAAAAAGGGCTTGGCATATCGCAAAGAGGCGCCCGTCAACTGGTGCCCGTCTTGTAACACCGTTCTTGCCAACGAGCAAGCGCAAGGCGGTATTTGCGAAAGATGCGGAAGTCAAGTTACGCACAAAAATCTCAATCAATGGTTCTTCAAGATAACCGCTTATGCGGACGAATTGCTTGATTGCATCGACGGTCTCGATTGGCCTGAAAAGACCAAACTTATGCAAAAGAATTGGATTGGGCGCAGTTACGGTGGAGAAATTGAATTTGCAGTCAAGGGCAAAGACGTTAAGTTTAGAGTGTTTACGACAAGAGCGGACACGATTTTTGGTGTAAGTTATGTTGTTCTCGCCCCCGAAAGTCCGCTTGTTGACGAAATTGTTACTGACGAGCAAAAGCAAGCCGTTGAAGAATATAAGGAAAAGAGCGCAAAAGCAACCGAAATCGACCGTATGTCCTCCACAAGAGAGAAGACGGGCGTTTGGACGGGTGCTTATGCAATCAACCCCATAAACAACAGAGAAGTTCCCATTCTCGTTGCCGATTACGTTATTGCGAGTTACGGCACGGGCGCCGTTATGGGCGTTGCCGCTCACGATGAGCGCGACTATGTGTTTGCTCAAAAACTCGGTCTTCCTGTTGAAAGAGTTATAAAAGGCAAGGACGGACAAAATGACGATTTGCCATTCTGCGAATACGGCGTGCTTTGCAACAGCGGAGAATTTGACGGGCTTGAAAGCGAAGAGGGCAAACTTGCCATTCTCAAAAAACTCGAAAGTATGGGCAAGGGCGGACTTAAGACCAACTATCGTTTGCGCGATTGGCTCGTAAGCCGTCAGCGTTATTGGGGCGCCCCCATTCCGATTATCCACTGCGACCATTGCGGAGATGTACCCGTTCCCGAAAAGGATTTGCCCGTACTTCTTCCGCACAACGTCAATTTTACTCCCGACGGAGAATCTCCGCTCAAAAAGTGCGACGAGTTTGTCAACACTGTATGTCCGATTTGCGGACGTCCTGCAAAGCGTGACGCAGATACGCTTGACACGTTTGTATGCTCAAGTTGGTATTTCTTGAGATACCCCGACGCGCACAATGACGATAAGCCGTTTGATAGCGAGTGGATAAACAAAATGCTTCCTGTCGATAAGTATATCGGTGGTGCAGAGCATGCGTGCATGCACCTTTTGTACGCTCGTTTCTTCACAAAGGCGTTGAGAGATATGGGCTATCTCAATTTTGACGAACCATTCCTTTCTCTTGTGCACCAAGGCACTATTTTAGGTCCGGACGGCAACAAGATGTCCAAGTCACGCGGAAACGTCGTGTCTCCCGACGACAGCATCCAAAAGTTTGGAGCAGACATATTCAGAGTGTATCTTATGTTCGGTTTCAACTATGTAGAAGGCGGTCCGTGGAATGAGAGCGGTCTTGAATCCATCAACCGTTTCTTTGACAGAATCGAGCGTATAGTTAAGAAATGCTATGAAATCAACTTTGAAGAAAAACCGCTCGGCAAGCCTGAAAAGGAACTTAATCGCGTGCGCCACAACACCATTAAGTGCGTGACTAACGATTTGGGCGCATTCTCATTCAACACGGCAGTTGCTAGACTTATGGAATTTGTCAACGCAATATACGCATACGAAGCGACGGTTGACAAGAAAAACGCATTCTACAAAGATTGTGCAAAAGACTTGGTGCTTTTGATTGCTCCGTTTGCACCGCATTTTGCAGAGGAACTTTGGGAAATGCTCGGACAAAAATACAGCGTGTTCAATCATCCGTATCCGCAATTCGACGCAAGCGCAATGGTGCTCGACGAGGTGGAACTTGCGGTGCAAGTCAACTCCAAACTCCGTGCAAAAATCACCGTTGCTACAGACGCAAGCAGAGAGGACATCCAAAAACTTGCAATCGACGCCGTCAAAGATCAACTTTCGGGCGAACCCAAGAAAGTCATTGTCGTGCCGGGCAGACTTGTCAACATAATCGCATAAAAATATTGCGAAAAAGCGAAAAAACCATACAAAAACGCACGAAAACGTGCAAAAATAAATTTAAAAGACAATAAAATCTTATAGAGGAAGATATGTTAGACCTTATCAGAATCAGAAACAACACGCAAGAAGTAGTAGACGCACTTGCGAAGAAAGGTTACAAGGCAGACTTTACCGATGTCATCGCATGGGACGATGAGAGAAAGGCAACGATTACGCAAATTGAAACGTTGAAAGCGCAAAAGAACAACGTGTCCAAGCAAATCCCCGCTCTCAAAAAGGCAGGACAACCTGTTGAGCCGATTTTCGAGGAAATGAAAAAACTCGGTGAAGAGATTGCCGAGGGTGATGCGAAAATCAACGAACTTATCGCAAAAATCAATGACGCACTCTCTTGCATTCCCAACATCCCCGATGAGGATTTGCTCCCCGGCGAAAAGGAAAACAACCAAGTTATCAAAATTGTCGGTGAACAACCCAAGTTTGATTTTCCCCTTAAAAATCACGTCGATCTTTGTACCGACCTCGGTATGATTGACTATGAAAGAGGCGTAAAACTGTCGGGCAACGGCTTTTGGATTTACAGAGGAATCGGCGCGCGTCTTGAATGGGCGTTGCTCAATTTCTTTGTGGACGAGCATATCGCCGATGGATACGAATTTATCCTTCCGCCATACCAACTCGGTTACAACTGCGGATACGGCGCAGGACAATTTCCCAAGTTCAGCGACGAGGTGTATTGGCTGGATTGCGACGAGGACAGAAAGCGCAATCGCTTTATGCTCCCCACGGCAGAAACTGCACTTGTCAATATGTATGCAGGCGAAATCATCGATGAAAGCAAATTGCCCATGAAGTTCTTTGCATATTCGCCCTGCTTCAGAAAGGAAGCAGGTAGTGCGCGTGCAGAAGAAAGAGGCATGATAAGAGGACATCAATTCAATAAGATTGAAATGGTGCAATATGCTCATCCCGAACACAGCATGGAAGCGTTTGAAGAGTTGGTAGACAAAGCGTCTCGCCTTGTTGAAAAACTCGGATTGCACTTCAGGGTCAGCAAGTTGGCGGCGGGAGATTGCTCTGCGTCAATGGCAAGAACGTATGATGTCGAACTTTGGATTCCGTCTATGGGTATTTATAAGGAATGTTCATCCGTGTCCAATGCAAACGATTATCAAGCACGTCGCAACAACACACGTTATCGTGACAGCAAGACGGGCAAGCCTCAATATGTGCATACGCTCAACGGAAGCGGACTTGCAACGTCTCGTCTTATCCCGGCAATCGTCGAGCAATATCAAAACGCCGACGGTTCCGTCACAATTCCCGAAGTGCTTCGCAAGTATATGGGCGGAATGGAAAAGATTACCAAATAAGATTTTTTAAGTGCGAACGCATGTCTATTGCGCTCGCACTTTTATAAATGTAACAAACAAAATAAGAGAGGAAAATTATGAGAGAAGAACTTAAAAAATACGGCGACGACGCATACAAAATGGTTGAATATGCGTCAAACGAAATCGGTCCGCGTTTACCCGGTTCTGAAAATGAGGCAAAATATCACGAGTACATGTCCGATAAGTTGAGGGAAATCGGGCTTGAACCCAAGACGGAGAAGTTTGTTTTTGCTCCGCATGCGTCTATAGGCGGTCTTCCGTATGCAGGGTGGGCTGGCATTATTGGCGCCGTGCTTACGATTGTTGCGGTTATCCTTGCAGGTTTTACCGCATGGGGCGCAATGGCAGTGCACTTTGTCTGTTCAATGTATATGATAGGCGTATGGACATGGCTGTTTGTAAGCGTGTTTAAGTACCATACTTGTTTTGATTGGTGCTTTAAGCACAAAGTGTCACGCAATACTTATGCGGAACTTCTTCCTGAAGACGGCAAATACGATTATACTATTTTCCTTTCAGGACACACCGACACCAGTTGGACGCTCAAACTCAGTGCATCTCAACACAAACTCGGCTTTGTCGGCGTTGTTCTCCGACTTGCGCTCGGCGCAATCGCTGTCGGTATCGTTACCCTTTTAAGCATTGCATTGAGTGTGCTTTCAATGATGCTTATTTATGGAGAGGGGCTTCCCGTCCACACCTTAAGCACGATAAGCGATGTTTATTCAATTATGTGCCAAGTCGCATTGTATTCTTCTCCGTTGCTTATCGTGTGCGCTTTCTTGCTCACGATGTACAACGAAAAGACGGAAGAGATTGCCTCTCCCGGCGCAATGGACAACGCAACGGGCGTATCTGTTGCATATCAAGTGGTTAAATATTTCAAAGAAAACCCCGATAAAATGCCCCAAAACTGCCGTATAGTAGATTTCAACTGCGGCGCGGAAGAGTCGGGCTTGCGAGGCTCTCTTGCTTTTACTCGCGCGCATAAGAATGACGGAATGCTTGACAATGCCTATCATATAAACATTGACTCTATTGCCGATGCCGATCACTTTGAGGTCATCCATGGAGACGCTTGGCTCTGTCCGCATTTTGACAAGGAGTTGGAGGGAATGTTCTTCGACGCAATGAAGGAGGCAGGCATAGAGAATCCCGGCAACATTGCCAACCCTGTCGGCGGATGCGACTCTACGCCTTTCCAAAAATCCGGTGTCCGTTCCATCACTTTCGCCGCTCAAAATCCAGTTATGAGCAATTACTATCACACCTTCCGTGATGTCCCCGAGCGCTTCTCACCCGAGACGGTTGGATTGGGATTAGATGTAGTTCTCCGTGTCATCGACAAAATCTCCCAAAACCACGCTAAATAGCGAATAACTGCGGCAGAGCCACTTGCTCGTCCAGTCACGTATTATGTATACGTTAGGCTGTCCGTTCAAGTGGCTCTTTCTTGTTCTTCATCTATTTAGTGCGGTTTTGGATTAATCCAATAACATTTTTATTAAAGTTTTGTTTTTCACATATCAAACTTGTTGTTGAAACATAATTGTTTGCGTGATATAATTTTATAGAATAATAACCATATATGTGCCTATGCGCGTGGGCACGTACGTGAGGTGAATATGTACAAGAGTGATATTGAGATTGCGCAAGAGAGCAAAATGCTCCCGATAATGCAAGTTGCAAACGCTGTCGGCATTGATGAGGAATATGTCGAGCAATACGGTAAGTATAAGGCGAAAATTGATTATTCTTCATTGCTCAAAAAGGGAAACGGGCGCAACGGTAAACTTGTGCTTGTTACGGCAATTACGCCCACTCCTGCAGGAGAGGGAAAGACAACAACGACAATAGGACTTGCAGACGCATTGAGACGTCTCAACAAAAATGTTGTTGTCGCTCTTCGCGAGCCTTCTCTCGGTCCCGTATTCGGAGTTAAGGGCGGAGCAACGGGCGGTGGTTATGCGCAAGTTGTTCCCATGGAAGACATAAACCTTCATTTTACAGGCGATTTTCACGCAATCGGAGTTGCAAACAATTTGCTTGCGGCTATGCTTGATAATCACATTCAACAAGGCAATGCTCTCGGCATAGATCCTCGCAAAATCACATGGAAGAGATGTGTTGATATGAACGACAGACAACTTCGTTTTGTCGTTGACGGTTTGGGCGGTAAAGCAAACGGAATGCCTCGTGAGGACGGCTTCGATATTACCGTCGCAAGCGAGGTTATGGCGGTGCTTTGTCTTGCCTCTTCCATTGCCGATTTAAAGGAAAGATTGGGTAGGATAATCGTAGGATATACATATGATGACAAGCCTGTTACATGTGCGGATTTAAAGGCGCAAGGCGCAATGACAGCACTGCTTAAAGACGCTCTAAAGCCCAATCTTGTTCAGACGCTTGAGGGGACTCCCGCGCTTGTTCATGGCGGACCTTTTGCAAATATCGCCCACGGATGCAATAGTGTTATTGCAACCGAAACGGCACTTTATCTTGGCGATTATGCTATTACAGAGGCTGGTTTTGGCGCAGACCTTGGCGCAGAGAAGTTTTTGGACATAAAGTGCAGGATGGCAAACATCAAGCCGTCTGCAGTAGTTGTTGTGGCGACCGTGCGTGCGCTTAAAATGCACGGTGGTGCAAAAAAGAGCGATCTCGCACAGGAAAATTTGCGTGCACTCGAAGAGGGAATACCCAATCTTTTGCGCCATGTTTCAAATATCAAAAACGTGTATAAACTTCCGTGCGTTGTGGCGATAAACAGATTCCCAACAGATACGGATAGAGAGATAGATTTCATTGTCGACAAATGCAATAGTCTTGGCGTCAATGCCCGTCTTTCTACAGTTTGGGCAGACGGTGGCGAGGGTGGAATTGCACTTGCGCAAGAGGTTGTAAGGCTTTGCGAAGAAGAGGATAATTCTCATTTTGAGTTTGCATACGACGACAATGATACCGTTGTGGAGAAGATAGAAAAAGTCGTCAAACGTATATACGGCGGAGACGGAATAAACATTTTGCCGTCCGCACGCAAGCAGATTGAAAAAATCGAAGAGGCAGGATATGCCAATTATCCCGTGTGCATTGCAAAGACGCAATACAGTTTTTCGGACGACGCAACGCGCTTAGGTGCGCCGAGCGGTTTTGTTGTAAGCGTTAAGAATGTCAAACTTTGTTCGGGTGCAGGCTTTATTGTTGTGTTGACGGGGGATATAATGACCATGCCCGGACTGCCCAAAGTGCCGTCAGCAGAAAAAATCGACGTGGACGACAACGGAAAGATAGTAGGAATTTTCTGATATGAGAGAAAGTTTGCGCAATTTCGGATTTAAACACAAAAGCGGTGTGCTTTTGCCTGTGTCCGCCCTTGATGGCAAGTATGGCATAGGCTCTTTTGGCGCGTCCTGTTATAAGTTTATCGATTTTCTTTGCGAGTGCAAACAACGCTGTTGGCAGGTGTTACCATTTACGCCTACTGCTTACGGCGATTCGCCATATCAATCCCCCTGCTCGTTTGCAGGTAATCCGTATTTTATAGATTTAGACCTGCTTGTCGGTGACGGTTTGCTTACGGCGCAAGAGGCGTTTGAGGCCCGTGACGGCGGGACAAGAATTAATTATGGCAGATTGTTTGAGGAAAGGCTTTCTTTGCTCAAAAAGGCGTTTGCGCGGTTTAAATCGAACTCGGGATATATTCGCTTCAAACAAAACAACGGTTGGGTTGAAGATTACTCGCTCTTTATGGCACTCAAAGAGGCTAATGGATATAGACCTTGGACGGAGTGGGGAGAGGACAAATATTATTCCCACGCCAAGAGCCATGCGCAAGATTATAAAAAAGAGTGTGAGTTTTTCAAATTCATTCAATATCTATTTTTCTCGCAATGGAAGGCGGTCAAGAAATATGCTCGCTCAAAGAATATTTCCATAATCGGAGATATGCCCATTTATGTTGCATACGATAGCGTCGAGGTGTGGAGCAATCCCAGGGCGTTTTTGCTTGACGAAAACCTTGTGCCGACATTTGTTGCCGGATGTCCTCCCGACATATATTCAGAGGACGGACAACTTTGGGGCAATCCGATATATAACTGGGATTATATGAAAGAGGACTCATTCTCTTGGTGGGTGGAACGCATACGTCACAGTCTTGCGTTATACGACATTGTAAGAATAGACCACTTCAGAGGATTTGCAGGATATTTTGTCATACCTTACGGGGACAAGACGGCAAAGGGCGGACATTGGGAAAAGGGCGTCGGGCGTGTGCTTTTTGACGAGATAAACGCAAAAGTCCCTAATGCCAAAATCATTGCAGAGGATCTCGGCTTGATTACCGACGACGTAAGAGAGTTGTTGTGTGCGACAGGTTATCCGGGGATGAAGGTGTTGCAATTTGCCTTTACCTCTGCCGATAACGAGTATCTACCCAAAAACTATAAGAGCGAAAATTGCATAGTCTACACATCTACGCACGATAGCGACACGTCAAAGGGGTGGATAGACGACATGGACGACGACACTAAAGCGGTGTTTGACAGAGAGTGCCCGTGCCGATTCGGGCAATCCCGCACACAGGCGCTTGTTGCGCTTGCGCTTAATTCCAAAGCGAATCTTGCGATTATTCCCCTTCAGGATTATATGGAACTCGGAAGCGAGGGGCGCATAAATATTCCCTCGACCTCGCAAGGGAATTGGACTTGGCGATTGTCCTCGAGATATGCGACAAAAGCACTAAAAAATAAAATACTGCTTGCAACGCAAAGCGCACGAAGAGATTAAAATTTTCAGCCCGTCGAATGGCGGGCTTTTTCACACAAATAAAACCATAAGAATATTATTTTTATATGAAAATTTTGCTTGTCGGCGCATGTGGAAGAATGGGGAAAGAGGTTGTAAAAGCCTCCAAGGATTTTGACGATGTAGATATAGTCAAGACGGTTGACATGCGCTATGAAAAAGAGGATGTAAATCACAATAGGAACATCAATGATGTCGAGGGTGATTTTGATGCGATTATTGACTTTTCGGCACATGACGCGACAATATCGACGCTTAAAGTGGCGATTGTGCGAAGAGTCGGTGTGGTTATCTGTACTACGGGACATAGTGATGAGGAAAGAAATTATATAGAATACGCCTCTCGTTTTATCCCCGTATTTTGCACAAGTAATGTGTCTATAGGCATGGCGCTTTTGAGGAAATTCACAAAAGAAATAGCCCTTAAATATCCTTGTGCAGATGTGGAAATTGTCGAGACTCACCATACGCAAAAAAGCGACGCTCCGTCGGGAAGTGCGCTTTCTCTTGCAGATGAAATACTTTGCGCAAGAGGGGGACAAGTGGTTGTTGGGCGCAACAGGGGCGATTCGCACAAAAGTGGAGATATAGGCATACATTCATTGCGGATGGGGGAAGAGGTTGGAGAACACCTTGTGATTTTTAACACCGGCGACGAGATAATAAGCATATCTCATCGTGCTCTGTCAAGGGCGGTATATGCAAAGGGTGCGATAGAGGCAATGCGCTATATATACACAAAAGATAAGGGATTATTCGATGCGCAATCGCTGTTATAGGAATACTTTTTGACGGCTTTGGCACACTATCGTCGAGGTGTTTATGAAAGTCGTATTTAAAATAAGCGTTATTATTGCAGTTTGCCTAATGGCGACAGGCACATATTGTTTGATTCGCCCCGACGGAGTATGTTCGGCATGGAGTGTATACGATATGCTCTCTGACGATGTTATATTGTTTTATGAATCGGAGATTGCCGGCGAGGCGGTGGTAAGCGACAAATCGCAAAAACAGATTGAGAATATTGCTTCAAGATATTCTATTGACGCGCGCAAGGCAACGGGATTGTTGCTTGTTTATGATTTTTGCGAGCGCACGGGTGGAGGAGTGGATTTCCCCGAACTTGTCAAAATGAAAGACGCAAAGATTATCCGTCTTGTCAAGGCTCGCGCAAAAGTTTATGATGAAACGATTGACGAGCAAAAGCGAGAAAGCGTTAAGGAAAAGGCAAAAGAGATTCTCGGCTTCGCAATATAATCTTTCCTCTTGAAAAGAATGCTTGTAAATGATATACTACTGCATAGGAGGCGTAGTATATGGAGTCTACACAATTAGAGTTTTTGACCGCAAAGGCAAGACAGTTGCGAGACGATGCGATAGAAACGATAGGCAGATTCGGTTCTGGACACATCGGAGGCACGATGTCGGTTATGGATGCCTTGACGGTCATTTATTATGCAAAAGCCAATGTCGATCCTCAAAATCCGCAAAAACAAGACCGAGACAGAGTTGTCATGTCCAAAGGGCATGCCGGACCTGCTATGTACGTTACGCTTGCGGATAAGGGTTATTTCCCTAAAGAATGGCTTGCGACGTTAAATCAAAACGGCACCAATCTTCCCTCGCATTGCGACATGACCAAAACGCCGGGCATAGATATGACTGCCGGCTCGTTGGGACAGGGTGTTTCTTGCGCCGTGGGTATGGCGCTTGCGCTCAAAATGGATAAAAATCCTGCAACGGTATATTGCTTTGTCGGCGATGGAGAAAGCCAAGAGGGGCAAGTGTGGGAGGCGAGCATGTTTGCAGGCTCTCATCGTCTTGACAATCTCATTTTGCTTTTGGACTACAACAAGAAGCAACTAGACGGTTTGGTTGCGGATATAAATGATATTGCCCCTGCAAAGGATAAGTGGGGGGCGTTCGGGTTCTATGTGCAAGACATTGACGGACACAACATCGAGGCGATAAGCGACGCCATAGACAATGCAAAGGCGCAACACGATAAGCCGAGCATGATTATTCTCAACACAATCAAGGGCAAGGGTGCGTCTTTTGCAGAGAACTTGCCTAATTGCCACAGCGTAAGCATAAGCGAGGAACTTTGGAGAAAAGAGACGGGGAGGTATGCGCAATGACTGAAGATAGAGAAATGAGAGCCGTGCTCGCCAACGCGCTTGTTGAAAAGGCAAAGACAGACAATCGCATTGTTGTTGTTGAAGCAGACCTTATGAGTTGTCACGCAACCAAGGTGTTTAAAGAGGCATATCCAGATAGATTTGTCAATGTCGGAATTGCAGAGCAGAACTTGATTGGTATAAGCGCAGGCATGTCCACCGTGGGCAAAATACCATTTGCGTTCAGTTTCGGACCATTTGCGACACGTAGATGCTATGACCAAATATTTATATCAGTTGCTTATGCTCACCAAAACGTGAAGATTGTCGGCACTGACCCCGGTGTTACAGCAGAGTACAATGGTGGTACACACATGCCTTTTGAGGATATGGCACTTATGCGCACCATACCCAATATGATATGCTTTGAGCCAACGGACTCTGTAATGCTTGAAAAAGCGTTGGGACAAATAATCGAGCATAACGGCGCAGTATATGTGCGCATGTCACGCAAGAAAATGGAGAAAGTCTTTGATGACAATCTCGCTTTTGAGTTGGGCAAGGCGGTGCGCATTCGCGATGGTAAAGATGTTACGCTTATTGCAAGCGGTATAGAGGTTGCAAGAGCAATCGAGGCGGCGGATATGCTTGAAAAGGATGGCATAAGCGCAAGAGTTGTTAATATCCACACGTGGAAGCCGATTGATAAGGCTGAAATTATCGCTTGCGCAAAGGAAACGGGTGCAATAGTCACATGTGAAAATCATAATGTTATCAACGGTTTGGGCAGTGCTGTTGCCGAAGTTGTCGTGCAAAATCACCCTGTTCCCATGAAGATGGTTGGCATTGATGACAAGTTTGGACAAGTCGGTAAAAACGCATATTTAAGTGAAGTGTATCATATTACCGCTCAAGACATATATGCGAGCGCAAAGGAACTTGTCGCAAACAAACATTGAGTGACATTCAAATAGTAAAAACGGTTTTTAAGCAATAAATAGCAAAACAAAAGCGACGGACAAAATCCGTCGCTTTTGATGTTTTTAACTGTTGTTATTCCTTATCCGTCGACTTCTCGACCGGCACCGGTTCGCCAAGCAATTCCACAAACGAAATGTCGGTGGTGTTGGTGTCATCAAGGGCGCCTACAACTGCGGTTTTTAGATTTTTGAAATCAAAGGAACCGCTTATTTGTACCCATGCGTTTTCGTCGCTAAAAATTTCACTAAACTGCTTAAGCGCATCATTAACCTTTGAGGGGAAAGCGATTGGTTCGGTGTCAAGCCAAGGGATGATTGGCGAAGTACTTGAAATATACGTGCCCATTGTGCCGATAATCCCGACGATTGTCGTGGGTATTGATACGTCAAAGTCAATGTGTGCACCGACAACAACGTGTTTGTAGAAAGTTAAATACAAATCGAACTTATCGAGGTCTTTTATTATCATGTTCACGGTTTGTTTAACAAGTTCGGCATCCACACCGGCACCGCTTAAAACGCCACTAATCCATGTGGTGAGCAGGTTAACGAAGGTGTCGGGATTTGCGGAAATTTTGACGTGGGTGTAGCCGTTGCCCGATGCTGTGGAAACGTCGATTGCGTCATTGTCTATCAGATATTTGACGAGGTTGTTAACAACAAGCATTGTTATATCATTGTCATCGGTAGCGGAGTTGTCCTCGTCGTTTTCATTGTCTTGGAGACTGTCATTGTATGCCTGTTGCTTTTCTATTACCTGTTGAGGCGTTAATCCGTAAACGTTGAGGAAAAAGTCGCTCACGAACTCGGAGACATCTATGCTATAATTCTTTTCATTTTCGGCAGTTTTGTAAGAAAAATATATGTGTTCATTTTTGATTTCGACAACCACTGTCGTATCGTCGATTTCCGCATTGATGTAGAGCGTGTTGTCCGCCGATATCGAGCAAGCGAAATCGTGTGTTTTAGAAGAGGTGCCCTCTTCGCTTTCGTGATATGAGAGCGTTCCGTCGAGATTTATTTGAATTGCGCTTTCAATTTCCGAGGCAACCCAATTAGATATTGCTTGTGTTGCTGTGTCGGATGTGATTTCTTGAAATTGAACTGTCGAATAATCGACGCTTTCGGCGAGGAAATACATGTCATAATCTTCGGGCAGATGGTTTGTGTCGTCATCTGAATTATCGTTGTCTGTGCAAGCAACAAGAGAGGCGCAAAGACACGCAATTAAAACAATAACCAACAGCAAAAGGATTGTTTTCTTTTTTATATTACATTCTCCCATAAGTAATAATGTTTATAATATAATTTTAATCATTTCCAATAAAAAGTCAATAGCGGATTTGGCTGTCAAGATGTTTGTGATTGGGCATTTGCCACTATGCAGGCGGAATTATTGATAAGAGGTTAATGTTTTATGCGTATAGACGATATAAAACTACAAAAGCGACGTTTACTCGTCGCTTTTGTGCATATAAAAGGTGCTTTGTGTTAATGTACGGAGAATAATAGGTCGCCGTAAGAGGGACATGGCCAGTATGATTTTGCGGTGGCGAGTTCCATTTCATCGCAGGTTTTGCGCAGTGCGTTCATTGCCTGCAACACCTCGTCTCGATAGCATCTTGCGCCATCGAGATTTTCTCCCAGAGCATGTGCCTTGTCAAGCGAGAGTTTTAGCATTGCTACTTTGGCTGACGCATCTTTCAGTTTCTGTGCGAGCGTGTCTGCAATCTCTTTTTCTGTATCGGCATTTACGCCGAGCGCTATGCTTTGGTTTGCGCTGTGTGCGACATCGCCCTTATATTTTATTACGGCAGGAATGATGTCCATCGTCGCCATATCAAGCATTGTCATTGCCTCGATATTGAGAAGTTTGCAATAGTTTTGTGTATATATCTCTTGGCGAGATTTGAGTTCTGCTTCGCTGAAAACGTGCATTTTTTCAAAGAATTCCACATTTTTTTTCGAGGTGAGACAGGGTAGTGCGTCAACGGTGGATTTGAGATTTAGTAGCCCTCTTTTTTGAGCCTCTTCTTCCCATTCGTGCGAATAGTTGTTGCCGTTGAATATGATTTTTCCGTGTTGAGACATCACTCTTTTTATTATGGCGGTAATGCCTTTGTTTACATCGTCGGTATTTTCCAGTTCGTTCGCAAACAATTCAAACTGTTCTGCCATAATCGTGTTTAGCACTACGTTTACGCCGGCTATGGACTGTTGAGAGCCGGGCATACGGAACTCAAATTTGTTTCCTGTGAAAGCAAAAGGTGAAGTGCGGTTTCTGTCTGCGCTGTCCATAGAGAATTTGGGCAGAACATGCACGCCGATTTCCACGAGACATTTTGCACGACGAGAGTATGTGCGCCCGTCGGCGATTGCTTGCAGTATTCCTGTGAGTTCGTCTCCGAGGAACATGCTTACGATAGCGGGAGGTGCTTCGCTTGCGCCCAGACGATGGTCGTTGGATGCGCTTGCCACTACCGTGCGCAATAAGTCTTGGTGTGTGTCAACAGCAGAGATAACCGCACAAAGCATTAGCAAAAATTGTGCGTTGTCTTGAGGACTTTTGCCCGGATCAAAGAGATTTGTGCCGTTGTCGAGGGAGAGAGACCAGTTGTTGTGCTTTCCGCTTCCATTTACGCCGTCAAAGGGTTTTTCGTGCAAAAGGCAAGTCATGCCGTATTTGAGCGCGACTTTTTTCATTATTTCCATCGTCAACTGATTTTGGTCGGTGGCGACGTTGACGGTTGTGAATATCGGAGCAAATTCGTGTTGCGCAGGTGCGGCTTCGTTGTGCTTTGTTTTGGCAAGTATACCCACCTTCCAAAGTTCCTCGTCAAGTTCCTTCATATATTTAGCAACACGAGGTTTTATTGCACCAAAATAGTGGTCGGACAGTTCTTGCCCTTTGGGCGGACGCGCTCCGAAGAGGGTACGTCCTGTATAGAACAAGTCCTTTCTTTTCTCGTATGCGGTTGTGTCTATAAGGAAGTATTCTTGTTCGGGACCGACGTTGACGTTTATGCGCTCTGCTTTTTTGCCGAGGATGGACAAAAGGCGCAAGCCCTGCTTGTTGATTGCTTCCATTGAGCGCAAAAGGGGAGTTTTTTTGTCCAAAGCCTGTCCGTTGTAGGAACAGAATGCCGTTGGGATGCACAAAATGCCGTCTTTTATAAAAGCGTAAGATGTCGGATCCCAAGCGGTATAGCCTCTTGCCTCGAACGTGGAGCGTAGTCCGCCACTTGGAAAACTCGACGCATCCGGCTCGCCCTTGATAAGTTCCTTTCCGCTCAATTCCATAATCACACCGCCGTCTCTTGTGGGGGTGATGAATGAGTCGTGTTTTTCTGCCGTAATTCCCGTGAGGGGTTGGAACCAGTGTGTAAAGTGCGTTGCGCCCTTTTCCACAGCCCAGTCTTTCATCTCGTTGGCAATGACGTTGGCGGTGTCGCGAGAGAGGGGCAAGTCGAGCGCGCAACATTTTTTAAATTCACGATAAGTTTCTTTTGGAAGACGCTTTGACATAACCCTGTCGTCAAAGACCATGCTCCCGTAAATATCTGACATCATACGCAGTTTCCTCAAAAAGATTATAGTGTTATTATAATCACATTTTATGTTAAGTCAAAATATTTTGCACAATAAAATTTTCATATTAGAAAAATGGATAAATATGCATATAATTTTGATAATTTATACAATAAAATGTATAATTATAAACAATAAAAATAAAATATTTACAAATTAAACAATTTATGCCAAATCGCATGCGCAAATTAAAACGCCCGATTTGCGTGTTGAGCGTTTTGTAATTTATATGAAATCCGTGTTCGCTTACTCTCTGCCGACAAGATAATCCGCGCTTACGTCCAGGGCGTTTGCTAGGTCAAAAATCCCCTTTGCGTCGGGAAGGCTTATGCCTTTTCGCCAAGATGAGATTTTGTTGCGAGAGGCTTTCATTGTTTTGACAAGACGATACTCCGTTATGCCTTTTTCAAGCATAATTGCATTTAAGTTTTCGTAAAACGGACGGGTGGGGGATTTTGCGACAAAACCGTAGTCGTCGTCGGTGGCGCGCCTGCCCAACAGACAATCGAGCGGACATTGAAATTCGTCGGCAAGCAAAAGGAGATTGTCATAATTGGGGCATGCTTCTTGGCGCAACCATTTGTAAATCGCGGATTTGTTGATATTGTATTTTTCCGACAATTCCTTTACGCCGAAACGCTCGTCTTCCATATATACTTTCAGATTGTTTGCAATGCGTGCGTTTACGCTCAATTTGTTTTCGTCATTATTCGCCATAATTCGACAAACTCCTACAAATTTTTACAAAATTAGTATGCCCACATTTGTACAACGAGTGTTGCATATTGTCCGATTATGGGCGTATAATGGTAATATCCAATCAAAGGAGAAAACCGATATGGAAGAATTGTTGACAAAAATCGGCGAACTTATCGCAGTTGAGGTGGACGAAGTGGAGAGTATCGAGTATGTTGACAGGCAGATGGGGTATATGTTTTATATCAATCTCGCTGACGGCAAAAAACTATTGCTTTCGCTTATGGATAGCGAACTATGAAAAAAGCCACCCTCGACGGGTGGTTTTTTAACGATTATTGCGTCTGTCTATTAATAAGAAATCGCCGTTAACGGCATCAATCATTTAATATATCACAATATATATGATTATGTATTAAACATATATTTGAAAAACAAAAGCCACTCTTGCGAGTGGCTCTTGTCAAGATTGTGATTTTAATTAGTCTTTGTAAGACTCTGCTTTCTTGAGGTAGAATGCACGTTTCTTTGCTGC
>CAZCKS010000010.1:0-32917 GCA_964499325.1 uncultured Bacteroides sp.
GAGGGTTTTACCCTAAAATTAAAAACCACCAGTTCAACTGGTGGATTTTTATTGTCAGTTTCCGCGTATGTTGCTCGTGTACGCCGTGTACACTGCGCTACGTATGCTCAACTTCCTCGACTTGTGCGCCTTGCTCCGCGTTTGGTCAGCGTTTGCTATTAGAAAACTTGCAATATTCAAATGGCAAAAACAAAAGCACAATCAATTGCGATTGTGCTTTTTTTCTTCGTCAAACTGTGGGCGACGTGCTCACGTACTATGAGTACGTTCCGCGCGTTGTCCTTGTTTTCCTCGACTTTTGCCATTTGTTCTACGGCAATTCATCTCTTTGTTCGCAAACGTTAAATGTTGTGCGTTCAAGACGCACAAACAAGCATGGTATTTTGCCGTGCTTTTTCATTGTCAGTTTTCGCGTATGTTGCTCGTGTACGTCGTGTACACTGCGCTACGTATGTTCCTCGACTTGTGCGCCTTGCTCCGTGTTACTTTTGTGTCGAGAATTTTTTTATTGACATATAATAATGTCGGTTATATACTTTTTTTAATAAATACACATATTTCAAATATGTGAAAGGGAGAAGAAAATGTATAGTGCATTGAGATGCCCAAACTGCGGGGGTACAATCGCAGTTGATGTAAAAAACATGATTATCTTTTGTGATACGTGCGGAAAGGCATATAAAAATCCGTTTTATGAGCCGACGCCTCAAACCGTGGAAGAACAATCACCCGTTAGCGAGCCTGCAAACGAGCAAGAAGAGACGTCTGTCACGAATGAAACCACTTGCGCCGACAACGAGGATACTACCGCACAAGACGAGTCGGAACCCAATATGTCGGAGGACAATGCCGACACGGATGTAGCGCAGCAAGAGGTTGTAGAGACGCCTGTTCAAACTGTAGATGAGACAGAAGATGTCCCTGTTGATGAGCCGAGTGTGGACGTTGTGAAGGAAGATGTTGTCGACACAACCGATTATATCGACGACGTTCCTACAGACGATGGCGATGATGATGTTGTGGTTGAAGACGAGAAGAATGTGGCGGAAGATGAGACACATGCTTCCGTTTGTGTTTCTGACGAGCAGAACGAAGACAAAAAGGATAATAAATCCGTTAGAAAACATGTTAAACCAAGCAAAAAGCACATTATATCGCTTGTCAAGACATCAATATGCTTGGTGCTTGCGGTGCTCATGTTTGCATTTTCATTCTGTTCAATCGTAGGATATAGACAGTATTCCAACTCCGCAGTGTATTCCGGCGCCGATTTTGTAGGGTTCATGTTCTGCACGGCAAGACATTGGGATTTGGAAGACGAAAACGACCTTGCTAAATATGAGAAACTGTCCGAAAAAATTGAGAGATATGAAGAAGAAATGGAATTTCTTGATACCTCTGTTGTCGTTTCTCCGACGGGTAAATATAACTATAAATCCGAATACGTTAGGGCATTGGCAAAACAAAGTCGACTTGAAAGACAACTTGAGTTGTCTGTGGACGGCAATGTCACAAGCCTCGAAATAGCGCAAGTAACTTTTGTAGGATTGATGTCGCTTGTACATATTTTGTTCACAGGCGGTATGATGGTGATGTCGGCTATTGCCTTTGTGTTTAGCCTAATCAATCTTATCAAGAACGAAGACAAAAAATTCTTCTTTGAAAGATACTATCTGCTTTTACCGTTCGGATTGTTCCTTTCATTGGGCGTGTTGTATGGCGCGGTTATGGCATTTGGCGGTTCAATGACTCTTTTAATCTCTTCGGCGTTTGCGGCAAGGCTCTTCTTTGAGTCGCTTGCTTTTGCGCTTGTATTAGCAGAACGCGCGGTTTATATTGTCAAAAACAAAGTTAAAGTGCGTGATTATGCGTTTAAGGCGGTTGCTATTGCGGTTGCTCTTGTTGCTGTCGGATGTTGTTTTGCACCGGCATTCTACTCCAAGAAGGTGGAAGATGGCGATACCGATTTAGATAGAGTTGTGCGTTATAAATACGTCGCAAGCATACTTGGCGAAGGGGCAATCACAGAGGAAGATTACGAAAAGGAATATGCAAGTTACGACCATGATGCTTTCATGGGAAAGGTTACATATTACCTTGATCGCACGGATACATCCAGTGCGGTGGAATACATAATGCTTGACAAGTACGGTGCAAAGGCTGGTGGTACGTCTACAGGATATTTCTTTGTCATGTTGGCGATTCTCGCTTTGGGCGGATTTGCCGTTGCACAGATGTTTGACGAAAAACAAAGCGTGCTTGCAAGAAAGATTCTAATCTGCATTGCAACAACCTGCATGTTTATCGCATTCATTTGCTCTATTGTGTTTGTTGCGTCCATAAACGGATATATCAGCGACATCGGAACCGAATACAATGTAAAATACTTGCTTGACGGCGCAATCGTGTGCACATTCATTATGACTATGCTTGCAGGGGCAGGCGAGTTCTTACCTGAAAAATTGTTCCGCAAAAAAGATGGCAGTGCCGACGCTTTTGCGGACGAAGAAGACCTTGTTGAGGAAGAAGTAGTCGTTGCATAAAAGAAGATAAGCCAAAAGGCGTTTATCGCTTAAAAATAACAATGTCAAAAAGCATCGCATCAGCGATGCTTTTTGCTTTGTTATACGCAGGGGGTGGAGCGTGTGCGATGTGTTGTGATTTTTTTATAAATAACGCTTGAGCGTTATGCAAAATCGATATTTGATATGCAATTTATTACAAAACTCTTACAAAGTGGGGTAAGTGCGTGCGGATACTTGAAAAAATGTAAAGAATTTGTCAAGATTTTTGTTTGAAAAAGTGCGATAATATACAAGTAAAACAAAGGAGGCTTTTTGTATGGGAAAAGTTGTTGCACTTACTGGTGCAAGCGGAAATATGGGGCTTGAAACTTTGATTCAACTTATGGAAAGTGATGTTGTCGACAAAATCAAAGTTTTGCTCGTGAATGAGAGAAGAGAAAGAAAATACGCAAAGGTGTGGAGGCGTAAATACGGCGCACGTATAGATATTGCTTTCGGAGATTTGGCGCAGAGAGAGGATTGCGACAAACTTGTCGCAGGGTGCGATTATGTACTCAACCTTGCAGCCGTTATTCCGCCAATGGCGGACCATTATCCCGTTGAAACGGATAGATGCAATCGTATAGGCGCAATGAACATTGTCGACGCCGTAAGCGCAATAGAGGACAACCAGCCGAAACTTGTGCATATTTCTACCGTTGCGATTTATGGCAATCGCAATTACAAACATCCGTGGGGAAGAGTGGGGGATCCGCTCATTTCCAGCACGTATGACGAGTATTCCGCAAGCAAAATCAAGGGCGAAAGATACGTCATTGACAGCGTCATCGCTCATTGGGTGGTGTTTAGACAGACAGGAATGCTCCACTCCAAGATGCTCACAAACAATATGAAAGACGGACTTATGTTCCACACCTGCTTTAATGCGCCGATTGAGTGGGTTACTGCTCGCGACAGCGGACGTCTTATGCGCAATTTTGTGGAAAAGGACGCAAAAGGGAACCTCGAAGAGGCATTCTGGAAAAAGTGCTATAACATCGGCGGAGGCGCGTGCAATAGGGTTACGGGCTATGATACGTTTGACGAGGGATTTAAGATTATAGGCGGTTCGACGCAAAAGTATATGAAACCACAATGGAATTCCATTCGCAATTTCCATTGCATGTGGTTCCAAGACAGTCACGTTCTCAATGATTATTTCGATTTCCAAAAAGAAGACGTCAAGGACTATTGGCAAGAGATTTTGTCCACACACAAATATTATAAGTTGGGCGGAATTGTGCCTGCTAAATTGGTGTCAAAACTTGCCATAGAAAGATTGCTCAAGGACGACAATGCGCCCAGATATTGGGTAAAAACCAACCAAGTGGGCAAGGTGAGAGCATTCTTCGGTAGTAAAGAAAATCTTAACTGCATGCCGAGTGACTGGTCGCAATTCCCAATTCTTGCGCACGGACAACTTGCTGACGGCGACATCGACTATGACGATATGAGGGATATAACCAAACTTAAAGAGCACGGCTATATTCTTGACCACGGCTATGATGAAAGCAAGCCCGATGAGGAACTCGATATAGAAGATATGCGCTCGGCGGCGGAATTTAGAGGGGGCAAGTGTCTCTCACAAAGCATGACCAAGGGTGATTTGTATACCAAACTTGAATGGGAGTGCCACGACGGGCACAAATTCTGGGCTTCTCCGTATTGCATACTCAAGGCGGGACATTGGTGCCCTGAGTGTTGTGAACCAAGCCCGTGGGATTATGATAGGCTTGCAAAATTTATGCCGTTTATCGCACAAGTGTGGTATGATACTCACGCAAAGGGCGAGAATTGCACCTATTTTTATGATGCAAATCACAAAGCCTGTTATACGCATTACGAGGGATAAATATGAAAAATGCAATAATATATGTATTTTCAGGCACGGGAAACACTCAAAAAGCATGCGATTTATACAAAGCGGAATTTGAGAAAAACGGCATTGAAACCACCATTTACAAGGTGACAAAAGGATTTGAAAACTTGCCGAATCCTAACAATTTCGACCTTGTCGGTTTTGCATACCCCATTCACGGTTTTAATGCGCCGTATATTATGCTCGACCTTGCACGGGCATTGCCGAGGGCGGATAAAAAGCAATATTTTGTAGTAAAGACGTCGGGAGAGCCTCTTGCAATCAACAATGTGTCTTCATACAAGATGAATTCCATATTGAAGAAAAAGGGTTATGTTGCAGGCAGTGAATATCACTATGTGATGCCGTATAATATGATTTTCCGTCATACCGAAACAATGAGCGCAAAGATGCTTACCGCACTCAACGGGCTTGCACCGATTGAGGCGAGAGAGGTGCTGGACGGGAAGGAGCACAAACTTAAAAAAGTGCCGTTTGGAAGACTTGTCGCTTTTGTGGTGCGCATAGAACAACCCGCAATGAAGGTCAACGGAAGACTCTTCAAGGTGAACAAAGATAAGTGCATAAATTGCGATAAATGCGCGCGAAATTGTCCTGTCGGCAATATAATCAAGGACGAAAACGGTAAGTTTAAATTTGGTGGAGACTGCGTGATGTGCACGCGTTGCTCCTTTAATTGTCCGACGGACGCTTTTAATATAGCAATGCTCAATGGCTGGCGTGTAAATGGAAAATACTCCTTTAAAATGCCCACAGAGCCTGAAAAAGAAAAACATGCGTGGTATTGCAAAAAGGCGTATATAAGATACTTTGCCAACGCAGATGCAAAAATTAGTGGAAATATGGCGAAAGATGCTGTACAATAAGGATAGAGGTGTAATATGAGAAAAATATTGATTGCCGAAGACAATGTCGAAATCTCCGATATGATGAGAAGTTATCTCGTCAAGGCAGGACATGAAGTCTATCAGGCGTTTGACGGTATAGAGGCGTTGAAAATGGCAAAAGAAATTAAGCCCGACCTTGCGCTTTTGGATATTATGATGCCCAAGGCGGACGGTTTTGAGGTGTGTAGAATTTTGCGCGAGAGCACAAATATGCCAATTATCGTCGTATCTGCAAAAGTCGCAGAAGAGGACAAAGTGCGTATGTTTGATCTCGGCGCAGACGATTATATTACAAAGCCGTTTTCTTTCAAGGAAATGGTGGTAAGAGTTAGAGCGCAACTGCGCAGATATTACGAGTTCAATACCACTGCAACGCAGGCGGATAGGACGTACGGACGTCTTATGATTTCCTCCAACAGATTTGAGGCAAAGGTTGACGGCGAAGTGCTTAATCTCACGGCAAAAGAGTTCAAGATTCTCGACTATCTAACGCTGCACGAAAATCAAATTATGTCCAAACAGAAACTTATCGACGATGTTTGGGGTATAGACGAATACATAGACGAGAACACCGTTGCGGTGACTATCGCGCGCTTGAGAGACAAACTCGCAAAGGTTGAAATATCCAATGTGGTGACCGTGTGGGGCTTGGGCTATAAGTGGCAAGATTGAGACAAAAACGCACAAAACGGCAGTTTAAGTATTAAAACAAGCAGATAAAAGGCGTGTTGTGAAAAGAAAAGACATTGTAAAAATTGAAAGAACGCTTATGAGGCTTCAGGACGGAGACCTTTTAACGCCCGTCGAAATGGAGGGCGTCGGCGTTTATCATGCGATTTGCAAGAGGCTTGAAACCTTGCGTCTTTCTATGCTGCAACTTGCCGACGGAGAGGTGGACGCACAGCGCCGTACAAGCACGTCGATTGCATCGGTGGCGCACGATATGAAAACGCCTCTTGCGATTATATCGGGATATGCCGAATGTATGAGCGACGGCATGGACGACAAGGATTATCCCGAACTTATATTGCAAAAGACAAGCCAGATGAATGACATGGTTGTTGCGCTTGTGGAGTCTTCTCGCGCGGAAATGCAAAAACAAGCGGAGCACAAATTCTTGCATGATTCCAGGGTAGTTTTCGGCAAGATAATGGAAAAGTTGCGTCCGCTTGCCGAGGCGAAAAATATCAAACTTAAAGTGAGCAAAATTCCCTCCGAGCGTATACGCGTGGACGAGGCGCAGATGGAGAGGGTTATGCAAAACGTCGTGTCCAACGCCGTCAAATATTCTCCGCCAAATAGCGTTGTTCGCGTGAGAGTGCAGAAGTGGGGCAAAAGGCTCATTGTGTCAGTAAAGGACAACGGCATAGGCATATCAAAAGAAGCGCAGCCGCTTATTTTTGACCAGTTCTACACAGAGGACAAGTCTCGCACAAGCGGAAAAAGCCAAGGCGTAGGACTTTACGTTGTGAAAGAAATAATGCTCGAACACGGTGGAAACGTGAGCGTGCGCAGTAAAAAGGGCAAGGGTAGCACCTTTTATATTACGTTGCCGATAGAGCCCAACATCGATGAAAAAATCGCGTTTACAGGCAAGTTTGATCGCTTATCTTTGGCGCAAAAGGGTGTTATAGAATTTTTCTTCGGATGGGCTATGGCATGGGTATATCGCATTGCACGCTTCTTTGAGACAAGGTGTTTGTCCACACTTTTTGCAGGGATAATAGCAATGCCGATGTTTGTGTTTTTCTGGCCGTTGGACTTTTTGAGCATAATGGTATATGGCAAAATTATATTCCTTGCCGATTGATTTTTAGAATGAATTGTAAAATTTTGACGGCTCGTTTGAGCCGTTTTTTGTTTGTTTGAAAAATAATTATTTGACAAATTTTAGTCGAAATATGTCGAAGAAGATACAAAAGTGGTAATGGAAAAATGTATAAAATAGCCCGACGAAGAAATTGTGGACATTAAATATTGCGAGGAAAAAAGACAAAAGCAAGCGTGAGTTTTACGACAAAATGTACAGAAAACTAAAATTATGTGCTGTGCAGATTTTGTCGAAAAACAACGTTTAATGTCGCAAAACATAGGGATAAAATGTTTGTTTTGCACAAAATTAAACAAAAAAAGTAGCATCGTAAATCACAATAAAAGCGACAATTAAACCCCGTGGACAATGCGATAGTAGGAGTAAAAACATGCGGTTAACTGTATTTGGTAGAGAGGAGATTTTTTGCATAAATATGCAGTTTTTTAATATTGTGATTTTTTGATATCTTTATTTGACTTAAAACTTGTTTTTTGATAGAATTCTACAGTATTTATATACGCGCGTATTGTATGCGTGTATATGCAAGAAAATTATACAGCGTATGCAATCGTTATACGCAAGGAATTGAGGAAGTATGAAACAAAAGGTATTTGTCGTGGTTTTGATAATCGTAGCGTTGGCAACGTTGTTTGTCGGATGCAACAGTTCCAAGGACCTCGACGGAATGACAAAAATCGTGTATGAGTTGGAAGGCGGCATCTATATGAACTGCGAACTTCCTATTGAGCAATATTACGATTTTGAGGAAGGTTCTTCAAATCTCATTTATTCACCTGAAACACTCTCTCGCAAGAGTGTCGAAAGAGCGGGTTATGAGTTTACCGGCTGGTACAGAACAAAGACGCAAAACGGCGACAGCGTGACGTATTCGGACAAATGGGATTTTGAGACGGACAAAGTTACGACGGAAGGCATTACGCTTTATGCCGGTTGGGAGCCTGTCATAAAATTCTCCTATCGTGTGTGCTATGTCGACGCAAGTGGCGAAACGGTGGAACTGGGCAAGTACATCGTCAAGGCTGGCGACGAGTTTAATGACAGAAAGGACTATGCGTCAAAACGTAGTGGCGATTATACCGCTTATGTCTTTAAGAACAACGGCATCCAAAACGAAGGCTATTATCTTGACAAAGCGTTGACACAACCCGTTGCCGGATATAAGCATCCGGGCGGAGATGTGGACACCTGCATTGACGTATATGCAAAATACATCGAGGGCAAGTGGGAGATTGTAAGAACCGCAAACGAACTTGCAACCGCCAAGAGCAAGAACATTTATCTTGACGCCGACATCGATATGGGCGGAAAGACGCTTGTGTTTGGTACATATAGCAAGAACTTTGAGGGCAACGGTCATACGATTTCAAATTTCACAATGCCATATAACGCAGGCAAGAACGACTTGAAAGAAGACATTGATGGAACTGGTAGTAAAAAATCCGTGTACGTGACATTGTTTGACAAACTCGACGGCGCAACCATTAAGAATGTAAACTTTGTCGGCGGTAAAGTCACGATTAAGGGCGGAATGACCGGAATTGAGAACATCTACCTTGCACCGCTTGCGACTAACATCGTAAATAGCACAGTGGACAATGTAAGCATCGCAATCGAGTATAAAGTTGAAAGTTATCCGACGTCCTTTGACGAGTCAAACTTCACAATCTTTGGCGAAAGCGGTTACGCAAAACAAGAGAATTCAACAATCACGGCACTGACGGCAACAGTCGTCCTTGCCGATGATGAGAAATAAGCAAAAATAATTCGATTGAGAATTGAAAGGAGATAGAAATGAAATCAAGAAAAGTCAAAACGATTGTCAGCATGATTTTGATTGTCGTCACGCTTGCAACAAGCGCATCGCTGTTGCTTGCTTGCAATGAGACAAAATCCGCATACGACAATGATAATGACCCGTTGGTGTTATCCATTCAGGCGGTTGACAAAGTCTTCAACCCCTTCTTTTCCACCTCGGCGACAGACAGTAGCGTTGTCGGTATGACTCAAATTTCAATGCTCTCCAACGATGAAAAGGGCAATCCCACTTACGGCGACAACGAAGCAGTCGTAACAAAGGATATGCAAATCATCTCGGACGGCACTGAAGACGGTTATACTACATACTATTTCGTCCTCAAAAACAACATTCGTTTTTCGGATGGTAAATATCTTTCGATAAAGGACGTTTTGTTCAACTACTACGTGTACCTTGATCCTGCTTATACTGGTTCAAGCACGATTTACTCAACGGACATCGTCGGTCTTAAGGCATATCGCACTCAATCCTACGATGAGAGTGAGCAAGATGATTTCCAAGCACAATTTACCACAATCGCAAACGGAAGAGTAAGCAAACTTAAAACCGCTTGCGAAGAAATCCTCAAAGACGATCCGCAAATCGACTATGACGGAATGCTTGAACAACTTGCAGTATACGCACAAAACGAAAATTCTAAAGACGTTTTGAAAGACTTTGTGAAAGCAACTCAACTCTTCAAAGAGGAACTTGAAACGGACTATTCAAATTCCGTTGATACGGCAGACGACATTTCTTTTAGAGACGAGGCTGGTAATTTGCATAAGAATTTGCTTTCTACAGACCAAGAAGCATTTCTTTACAACGAAGGCGTCATCAACTGGAGCAAGAAAGACGGCGAACTTACTGCAACTTTCACCAACGATTTGAGCGAAATCAAGTCTTGGTCCACTCCTAAAAACGGCGAAACCGAAGCAGCGGCAAAAGAGAGAGCAAAACAAGAGGCAATAGAGATTGTTTACGAGAAGAACATCCCCGGCAACATTTGCGACATCGTTGAATATTGGGCAACTTCCGCAACTCTTAAAGAATACCTCGAAAAAGAGGCTATGGAAGAGTTTGCGTCAAGCACAACAAAGACAGTAAAGAATATCGAGGGTATCAAATTTGCAAACCGCACGGAAGCGGTCACGGTAAACGGTCACACCTATGCTCCCGTCCAATATGACGAGAACGGCAATGTAAAGAGCGAATACAACGAAGTTCTTTCAATCAAGATTAACGGCGTTGACCCCAAGGCTATTTGGAACTTCTCAATCGGTATTGCTCCTATGCACTACTATTCCACAAGCAACTGGCACGGCAAAGACTATATCGCATCCTTTGACTATGAAGAGAACTTCGGCGTTGAGTTTATGTCTCAATCCTTTATGAACGAAGTAGTGAAGGGCGACGATAAAGTAGGCGTGCCCGTCGGCGCAGGTCCTTATGCGGCAAGCAAGCAAGACGGCGGAATCACAAATATCGGTTCGGGTGACTTCTACAATCTCGGCGTTATCTATTATGAGAGAAACCCGTACTTCTGCATGGGTCCCGCAAAGATTAAGAAGGTGCGCTATCAAGTTGTTTCTACCAACCAAATCAACAACACGCTTTTCAACGGCGAAGTTGACTTTGCTGAACCTAATGCGAAACCTGAAACCATTGCGGAACTCGACGAAAAAGGTCTTGGACACAAATCCGTCCGTACTCTCGGTTATGGCTATATCGGTATCAATGCAGGTAAAGTCCCCACATTGCAAGTAAGACAAGCGATTATGTATGCAATCAACACAAAATCTTGCGTTGACTACTACAAGACAACTGCGTCTCCGATTTATCGCTCCATGTCATTGTCAAGTTGGGCATACCCCGGCTACAATAACGGTCAATACGGTACACAAGCACCTGCGTCTCAATATTATCCCTTCATCGGCGGAGACATCCCGACAACTCTTGAAGATACAAGCGATTATTACAGAGAATATATCGAGAGTTTGGGTATCAATTACGAAAGAGGCGGTCAACAACTGACAGAAGAGCAACAAGAAGACTTTATCAGAAGCCTTGTTGAAAGTGCAGATTGCGAGTATACAATTAACGCTGAAGGTATCTATGAAAACAAATCGGGCGACGTGTTGAGATACACCTTTACAATCGCAGGCGAAGAGACGGACCACCCCGCATTCAATGCATTGCTCCAAGCAAGAGAAATCCTCAACAGATGTGGTTTCCAAATCACGGTTACAACAGACGCAAACGCTCTTAAGAAATTGTCCACGGGCGACCTCACGGTATGGGCTGCTGCATGGGGCTCTACGCTTGATCCCGATATGTACCAAGTCTACCACAAAGAATCCACCGCAACGAGCGTGCTCAACTGGGGATATAAACAAATCCTCAACGACACAAGCGGAAAATACGATTACGAAAAAGCGTTGATTGACGAATTGTCAGAGTTGATTGAAAACGCACGTAAGACCAACGATTATACGCTCCGCGCGCAAGACTACAGCGACGCACTTGACCTTGTTATGGAACTTGCAATCGAGTTGCCGACATACCAAAGAGACGACTTGTTTGCATACAACCAAAACAAGATTGATACAAGCACGTTCACTCCCGATAGCAAACTCTCCTCATTCATGGGACTTACCAATGAGATGTGGAACTTGTCTCTTGTTACGGAAAGATAACAAAACAAACGCAACGCGCAATTAAGCGCAAAAAATACTATGAGGAAAGGCGCAATCCCTATGCAATGCGCAGTGGGATTGCGCACACAAAAAGATGTTTAAATATATCGTCAAACGAATACTCATCTCCATACTCATTTTGATAGGCGTGTCCATTATTATTTATACAATGGTACGTCTTATGCCTAATGACTATGTTGACAACAAGTATTCGCAACAACTTCAAAGCGGTTCTATCAAGCAAGAAGACGTTGACAGGTTTAAGGAATTGTACGGCATTGGCGACAACTCCTTTAATGGAATTATGAGCGGTTACTTTAAGTGGCTAGGCAATATGTGCCGAGGTGACTTGGGGCTATCGTTTAAGTATGAAAAGCCTGTTGCAACGGTCATAAGCGAGAATATGTGGATATCCTTTGCCATTGCGTTTATTGCCACGATATTGCAGTTCTTAATAGCAATACCGCTGGGCATAACAAGCGCAACGCACCAATACTCTGCAAGAGATTATCTCACGACTGTCCTTACGATGATAGGCATTTCCTTGCCCACGTACTTCTTTGCCGCTATAGCAATAAAAGTGTTTTCAGTGGATTTGGGCTGGTTGCCTGCAAACGGCTTGGTGTATGCAAACGTTGACTATGCAGCGACTTTCGCGGGCACCATGCAGAAACTCGGCGACATTATCAAGCACATGATTTTGCCTATTTTCGTAAGCGTATTCCTCTCAATCGGCGGTCTTATGCGCTATACGAGAACAAACACTTTGGAAGTGCTCAACGCAGACTACATAAGAACTGCTCGCGCAAAAGGTTTGTCCGAAAAAACGGTCATCTACAAGCATGCTTTTAGAAACACGCTTATTCCCCTTGCAACTTTGCTCGCGGGAATTTTGCCGTCTTTGTTCGGCGGTATGATGATCACCGAAGAAGTGTTCGGTATAGACGGTATCGGTCGTCTTGCCTATCAAGCACTTAAAGAGGGCGATATCCCGTTTGTTATGGGATACAACATGTTCCTTGCAGTGCTTACTGTTATCGGCACGTTGTTGTCGGATATCATGTATTCGATTGTTGACCCGCGCGTCAAACTCGGTAAATAGGAGGTAAAGTTATGGAAGATAACAAAGATTTGACAGTCGTTTGTGACGACGAGCAAGTTGAAAACCTCCCTGTGGACGAGGTGCAGACTGACGTACAAGATGGTCAATGCGTGAATGAAGGCGTACAAGATAGCCAAGAAAACGGCGAGAATAAGGACGATAACAAGGTGGAATACGTCTACAAAGAGATGAGTCCGTTGAGAATGGTCGGAAGAAGATTTTTCCGCTCCAAACTCTCAATAGTCGGACTTGTGATGATTGTGTTCCTCATCCTTTTCTCCTTCCTCGGTCCCGTCATTTATGACAAGTGGGGGGAAGAAACCGTTGACAGAACGGAAGTTGTTACTACTGTGCAGAACACTTACGAATATACCAACGACGCAGGCGAGACCATAAAGGTACAAGAAATCGTGCAACACAAGTCAGACACCAATCTTTATGCAGATCCGAGCAAAGATCACCTTCTTGGCACTGACGATAAGGGTATGGACGTGTTTGTCAGACTTATGTACGGTGGACGCATCTCGCTTACAATCGGCTTTATCGTCGTCATTTTGGAGACGGTTATAGGTATTATTCTCGGCGGTATAGCGGGCTACTTCGGCGGTTGGATTGACAACGTTATTATGCGTATAGTCGATATATTCCAGTGTGTACCTACGCTACCGATATTGCTTATTGCATCGGCAATGATAGACTCGTGGCAAGTGGACGCAGACACTCGTATTTACTTGCTTATGGCAATCATCACCATATTCAGTTGGAGTGGCGTTGCTCGTCTTGTGAGAGGTCAAATTTTGTCCTTGCGCGAGCAAGAGTATATCACGGCAACCGAGGTTATGGGCCTTCCCACGTGGAGAAAGATTTTCTTGCACTTGATTCCCAACGTCATGCCTCAACTTATCGTGTCCATGACGCTTGGTTTGGGCAGTGTCATTCTTTATGAATCGACGCTCTCCTTCTTGGGACTCGGCGTGCAGTTGCCAAAAGCCGCTTGGGGTACTATGATTGCTACCTCAAACGATCCGCAAGTATTGAGTTATCACATGAATATGTGGCTACCCGCAGGCATTATGATTGTCATCGCGGTGCTCGGCTTCAACTTTGTGGGAGACGGCTTGCGTGACGCAATGGATCCAAAGGCGAAAAAGTGACAGGTGAGATATGAGACAACTTAAAGAGAAAAAATCATCAAATTATCTGTCAATACGCGACAGTAGAAAGATTATAAGATACAACCTCAAACAAATGAGGTTCTATGAGGCTCAAAAGCGCAAAAAACGCGATAAGAGCGAATATACCACCGTCATGAAAGATGAGAATAACCTCATCGAAATCGACGGACTCAAGACTTGCTTTTTCACGGATACCGGAACGGTTATGTCCGTAAACGGCGTGTCTTTTGAAATCCCCAAAAACAAAATCGTCGGCGTCGTCGGCGAATCGGGTTGCGGAAAGAGCGTAACATCGCTCTCCATAATGCAACTCGTACAGGCTCCGCAAGGGCAAGTCGTGGACGGACAAATCAGATTTAACGCCGAAGAGTTGGGATATGATGAGAACGGCAACAAAATTGCTTACGATATTGCCAAAATGCCCACAAAAGAGATGTATAACGTGCGCGGTAAGGATATTACCATGATATTCCAAGAGCCGATGACGTCTCTTAATCCGGTGTTCACAATAGGATTTCAACTTGACGAAGTGTCCTTTACGCACAATCCGGAAATTAGCAAACAAGACGCTAAAAAGGTAAGTATCGAGATGCTCCAAAAGGTGGGCATCGCAATGCCCGAAAGAGTGTATGATTCCTATCCGCACGAATTGTCGGGCGGTATGCGTCAAAGAGTTATGATTGCAATGGCTCTTGTCGGCGATCCTAAACTTATCATCGCAGACGAGCCCACAACCGCTCTTGACGTTACCATTCAGGCGCAAATACTTGAATTGCTTAAGGATTTGCAAAAGAGAGAAGGTTGCTCGATTATGCTTATCACACATGACCTCGGCGTTATTGCCGAAATGGCGGACGAAGTGGTGGTCATGTATGCGGGTAGAGTTATCGAAAAAGGTACTGCAAACGAGATATTCCATCATCCGATGCACCCATATACGATTGGACTTCAAAAGAGCAAACCGCTTATCACTTCTCCCTCGAACGAACCGCTGTATTCAATCCCCGGACAAGTGCCAAACCCGATAAATCTTCCCGATACTTGCTACTTTAAGAACAGATGCCAAAAGTGTATCGGTAAGTGCGACGGAGAGTATCCTGCACAAATAAAAGTGAGCGACACGCACTATGTGTCTTGCTATCTCTATGACAACGGAGGCGACGACAATGAGTAATGAAAATATGACATTGAATAACGAAGACGTTGTGAAAAACGAGCAAGAAACTAATATTGCGGAGAATGCACAAGCAGAAGTCAAAAACAAAGATGACATCATCCTTGAAGTGGAAGATTTGCAAAAGCACTTTGTACTTTCACGTACGCTTTTGGGCAAGCCGATTTCCACGCTTAAAGCAGTTGACCACGTGAGTTTTAAACTCAAAAGAGGTACAACGATAGGCGTTGTCGGCGAGTCGGGTTGCGGAAAGACCACAATGGGTAGAACCATCCTCAAACTTTACGATATCGACGGCGGAAAAGTTGTGTATAACGGACAAGACATCACCAATTTGTCCAAGAAAGAGATGCGCAAATTGAGAACGTCGATGCAGTTGATTTTCCAAGATCCGTACTCCTCTTTGCCCCCGAGAATGACTATCGGAAGCATAATCGCAGAGGCTGTCAAAGTACACAAAATCGTGCCTAAAAACGAGGTTTCCACGTATGTGCGCGACATAATGAAAAAGTGCGGACTGCAAGAGCAATATTATGACCGCTATCCGCATGAGTTTTCAGGCGGACAAAGACAACGTATTTGTATTGCTCGCGCGCTTGCGGTAAAACCCGACCTTGTCATCTGCGACGAGCCTGTAAGTGCTCTCGACGTGTCTGTTCAGGCGCAAATCATCAATTTGCTTAAAGAATTGCAACAGACGATGAACCTTACATACGTGTTTATTTCGCACGATTTGTCCGTTGTCAAGTACATAACAGATGAAATTATGGTTATGTACCTCGGCAATATGATGGAAAAGGGCGAGACGGATGAATTGTTCAACAATCCGCTTCATCCGTACACGAAGGCATTGTTCTCGGCAGTTCCAGTGCCAGACCCCGATGTCAAGAACGAGAGAATTATTCTCGAAGGCGATATTCCTTCTCCCGCAAATCCGCCAAAGGGATGTAAGTTCCACACTCGTTGCTCACACTGCATGAGCGCATGCAAGATTATCGAGCCGAAGTATCATGAGGTTACTCCCGGACATTTCGTGGCGTGCCACCTGTACGACGAGGATATATTGAGCAGAGAGGCGGAATTGGATAAGGCATGCGAACATGTGCAAATGATGGAAGCAAGAGAAAAAGAAATCCTCAAGGAATACGACATTGTCGGCAATTTGGTCGAGAAAGTCAAAGACAAGTTGTCGAAAAAGGGCGAAAAAACCGCAGACGTGCAAGAGATGATGCAAGTCGATTCCACAGCGGAAATCCACGAGGAAAACGTCCAGAATGAAGAGATTACGCATGTTTTGAATGAGGAAATCACTCAAAACGTATCCGAATCCGAGCATGAAGAATAAAGAGAAAAAGAAGAAAGTCAAAGTTATATATGTGGATGACGGTCGCACGCTGTACGATATGCAAGGCGTGCATCGTCAAAACGCATTTATCCCCGACAAGGTGTCGCAATCGGCAAGGCAGAAGAAAAAAGAAGCCAAAGAAGCCGCACACCTTGACAGGAAGGAACGGAATGCCGCAATTAGAGCAGGATTTCAGGTGTACTTGCCCATCCTTGCCATTGTGCTTGCATCCTTTGCGATTGTGGGATTATTGATGTACTTCTGGCTCAAATAATATTGAATTATATATAAATTAATTTTTATAGGTATATAGAATGAAAAGAAAAGTTATTAGCATTTGTCTTATGATTGCGCTCATATCGGTGTCGGTGTTTACACTGGTAGCGTGTGGCGCACAAGACACGAGCGTTAACACTGACGGCTCGATTACAAGCGGTGATTCTTATCAGAATTTGCGCATTTTCAACACGGGGTTGAAACTTACGCAGGACCAAGTCGCTTCTCAAATCAAAGCCGATTACCTCAAGCAAAACAACGGCTATCTTGACAGCGACGAGATAGTGGTTATGATTACGCTTGACGGCACGCCGTTGGTGGACGATTACAACGACGAATACTCTTCTCAATACAAGACTGTTGCCGAGTATGCGCAAAGCGATATAGGCGTTGGAAAGATTGATTTCCTCAAGGCGCAACAAGACAGCATGATTGAAAAATTGAGCAAGAACGGGTTGATAGGAGATGTTAAATGCACGTATAACACGTTGCTTAACGGCTTTGCAACGACGATTTCTTACGGCAATTTGAGATTGCTTGAAAACTATGACGGAATTAAAGACGTCATTATCAGCGATACATACAACTTGCCACAAGCGACATCTGGCAATGACGCGTCGTCCATTGTAAACCTTGTCGACGTGTACGAAACGGGTATCTTTAACTCGTCAAGCGTTAACTATACGGGCAAAAACACATCTGTCGCCATTCTCGACAGCGGTTTTGACTGTTCGCATACGGTTTTTGCAAAAGAACTTAAAGCAGACGAGGTTTCTTACTCCAAAGAGGATATTGCGCAAGTTTTGTCAAAGACAAGAGCGGCGGAATATACCAAAGACATCGACGTGGAAGAAGTGTATGTGTCAAGCAAAATCCCGTTTGCTTACGACTATGCGGATAAGGATACCAACGTATATCCTTTCGACTCTGAACATGGCACACACGTTGCAGGTATTATCGGCGGTCAAGACGACGTAATTACGGGCGTTGCCGTAGATACGCAACTTGTGCTTATGAAGGTTTTCCCCGATCATGACGAGGGCGGTAAAACGGAAGACATCATGCTTGCGCTCGAAGACGCAATCCTTCTCAACGTTGACTGCATAAATATGTCTCTCGGTTCTTCTTGCGGATTCTCTCGCGAAGTGGACGAAGTGAAAATCAACGAAGTTTATGACAAACTCAATGAAAGCGGTATCAGCGTGCTTACTGCGGCGAGCAACAGTTATAGTTCCGGTTACGGCGGAGCACAAGGCAATACCAATATGGTTACCAACCCCGACTCCGGTACGGTAGGCTCTCCCTCAACTTACGAGGCATGCCTTTCTGTTGCTTCCATTAGCGGTACCAAGAGTAAATATATGGTTGGCAACGGCGAGCAAGTCATCTTCTTCAAAGAGTCTAACGACATTACGGGTAAAGAAAACGACTTCTTTGCGGAACTCGGCATCACGGGCGACACCACCAAAGAATATGAATACGTTACCGTTCCCGGCACGGGCGATAAGATAAGTTATAGAGGCATTGACGTCAATGGCAAAATCGCTCTCGTAAAACGTGGCGACAACTCATTTGAGGACAAGGCTCGTATCGCAAAGAACAACGGTGCAATCGCTTGTATCATTTACAACAACATCGACGGCGATATTCTTATGTCGATGGGTAAATCCGATCATATTCCGACAATATCCATTTCAAAGGACGACGGAAAAATTCTTGCAAGCAAGAAATCGGGTACAATCGTGCTTTCCGCAAGCAAACTTGCGGGTCCGTTTATGTCAGACTTCTCAAGTTGGGGTCCGACACCGTCTCTTGAACTCAAACCCGAAATCACCGCACACGGCGGAAACATCAAGTCTTCCGTTCCCGGCGGAGGATACGACGATTTGAGCGGTACGTCTATGGCAACTCCTAACCTTTGCGGTATCGTGGTACTTATCAGACAATATCTCAAAGACAAATATCCCGATAAGACTTGGAAAGAAATCTCCGTCCTTACCAATCAAATGCTTATGTCTACTGCGACTATAGCACTTAACGAAGAAGGTAATCCGTATTCTCCGAGAAAGCAGGGAGCAGGTCTTGCAAGCCTTAAAAAACTCGTGGATACGAGAGCATATCTCTCTGTTGACGGAAAGGATAGGACAAAACTTGAACTCTTTGACGATCCTCAAAGAGAGGGCGTGTACGAGATGGAATTTAACATCGTCAATATTTCAAGCGATACATTGACGTATGACTTGTCTCTTGTCGGCATGACAGAGAGCGTTTCCACGTCCGACTCCAAGCACGTAGCAGAAACACCGCAAATCCTTGAAGGCGTCAAGAATTATTCGGTGAGCGGAGACGGTACTATTGACGGCGAAAGCGTCACGGTAAATCCCAACGGCACAGCAAAAGTAAAAGTTACATACACTCTTACTGCTGATGAGAAGAAACTTATGGACAGCCTCTTCCCGTACGGAATGTACGTTGAGGGATTTGTTAAACTCGCTCAAAAGGGCGAGGGTACGTTGGTTGACCTTAATATTCCGTTCCTCGCATTCTATGGCGACTGGACGGAGGCTCCGATGTTCGACAAGACATATTACGAGGTCGAAAGCGAAGCACACGATAAAGCCATCGACGATGAGGACAAACTCAAAGCGGATTATGTAGCGACAACGCCTTATGGCTCTTATTTCTACAACTATATCATTCCGCTTGGCACATATCTGTATGATATGGACACAAGCAAATATGACGAAATTCCTGCGACTACCGACCATATCGCAATCTCCAACATTCTCGGCACGATAGACGGCATATCCGTTGTTTACGCAGGCTTGTTGAGAGGCGCAAAAGAGATGAAATTTACCATCACCGATAAGGTAACGGGCGAAGTCATCTGGGATCACGTCGATTACAACGCAAACAAGGCTTATTCTTACGGCGGAACTCCGATGCCGTATTATGAGCAACTCAAATTTAAGTCTTACACGTACGGACTTGTAAACAACGCAGAGTATACCTTTGAAATGAAAGGAATTCTCGATTACGGCGATGGCGGAGAGGCAACGAACGTCAGAAATTCATTCAGTTTCGACTTTGTAGCAGACGACGAGGCTCCCGTTATCAAGAGCGTATCTTATGAGAAAAAGTACGATAAGACGCTTAAAAAAGACAGATATTATATCAACATGGTTGTCTATGACAACCAATACGTGCAGTCAATCACACCGATTATCTTCACGTCAAGCAGTAGTTATACCTTCCTTACGGAGAACCCGATCCCCGTATACAGCCAAAAGGGCGTGGATAACACGGTAAGATTCGAGATAACGGATTATCTTAAAGACATCGGCACGGACGCATTGATAACGAGTGCGCTTGCATTCTCCGTGGATGACTATGCACTCAACTCCAACATCTATATCTGCCAACTCCCAGGCACAAAGGGCGACTTCAAGTTTACCAAAGACGGCACTATGGACGGCTCAGACCTTATCATCTTGTCCGTTGAAGAGGGTGAAGTGGTTGACCTTACGCAATATCTTGCTACAGCAGACAGCACGGTGGATCAAGATAAGGATTATCTCAAACATCTCGTATGGTCTTCTTCCAACGAAAAAGTGCTTGAAGTGGAACAAGGCGTGATTAAGTGCAAGGCAGAAGGCAAGGCAACGGTTATCGTTAAAGAGCAAATGAACCTTAATCAAGCGGTGATCATCATCAACGTCAAGGGCAAGAATGATAGTGCGTCTACGGCAAGCGACGACGATACGTCCGCCGTGTTCGCAACGGCAAGGAGAAAAGCCGCAAACTCGATTATAGACGATTATACCGACGCCAAACTTAAAGAAATCAGACTGTCCAACTATGACACGTTGTTTGCTTATTCTCGCGCAGCGCAAACGAGCGAGATAGGCTCTACCGGCGATAAAAAATACATATCGGCATCAAGCGTAATCAGCATGTATCCCGGTGAGAAAATACGTCTTAACTTTGACGTGGAGCCGTGGTATTGCAAGGACAACTATGAGTTTACATTCTCATCCAACGATACCGATAAAGCAATCGTAAATCAAGACGGTGAAGTTACCGCGCTCAAAGAGGGTACGGTGGATATTACGATAAAGGCATCCGGTTCTTATATCCTTGACTCGGTAAGAGTGGTAGTAAAAAATCCGTTTGTCATAGAAAACAGAGAACTTATTGCATACAAGGGGCTCGGCGGTGACGTCGTTATCCCCGACGACGAGGGAATCTTGTACATCGGCGCATACGCATTCTGCTTGTACGATACGGATAACTCTATTGAACTTGACGACGAAGATTACGACGCAAACAAAATTCCCGCGTCCAATACCTCAATCACTTCTATTGTCGTGCCAAAGGGCGTTGAGGAAATCAAGAAATACGCGTTTTATAACTGCTCGTCCTTGAAGTCGATTACGATTCCGTCCACGGTGAAATATATCCGCGAGTACGCATTCTACGGCGACAAGAAACTTGAGACGATAAACGTTACAACAGAGGACGGCACGCTCGTCGAGGGCAACTTGCTCTCCGCAAGCAAGGTCGAGGTTATAGGCGCAAACGCGTTTAGAAACTGTAAGGCTCTTGTAAACATCGATTTGTCCAAAATCTTGGCAATAGGCGACAATGCTTTTGACGGATGCTCCGCTCTTACAAGCGTTGACCTCACAAAATTGCGCAATACGGGTAAAGAAGCGTTTAGAAACTGCACGGCACTTGAAAGCGTGGTGCTTGCACAAGCGACGCAACTTTCCTATGCAATGTTTGCAAAATCCGGTCTCAAAGAGGTGGATATTTACAACAAACGCAGTGCTATTCCCGATTATTGCTTTGCAAGATGCGACAGCCTCACAAGAGTGACAATCCACAACAATTTGCTTTCCATAGGTACGGGCGCATTCAGCAACTGTCCGAGCCTTGTGGCGGTAAACTTTGAAAGCACCGTCGACACAATCGGCGAGCAAGCGTTCTATGAGTCAACAGCACTTGAAAGCATTAAGTTGCCCGACGGAGACGTGACGATTATGTCCTACGCATTCTATAACTGCACGGGACTTACCACACTCGAATTCGGCGCAAATACTCGCATTAAGAACGCAGAGGGATTCTTGTTTAAAGACACGCAATTAAGCGAATTTGTGGTGCCTGCAAGCAGTCTGTATTATGCCGTAAGCGGTGATTATATCACTTCCAAAGACGGCAAAAAAATCATCCTTGGCGCAATCGGCAAGATGAGCGGCGCAGACCTCGTCATTGACGAGAGCGTGGAAGAAATCGGCGCTTCTGCTTTTGCAGGTATGGGCATAAAGAGCGTGACGATTACAAATCCGAATACAATTATCGGCGCATACGCTTTTGCAGGATGCGACCAACTTGAAACAATCAACCTTCCCGCAACGAGCGGAGTGACCATTGGCGAGAGAGCGTTCGCCTCTTGGGTGGACGGCAAAACATACGCAAGCAGTCTTAAAACTATTGTCAACCTCGACAAGGTTATGAATGTTGGCGATTATGCGTTCGCAACAACGTCTATTAAGAGCGCAAACATCGGCGCAAACGCCGTTTATGGTGAGGGCGTATTCCTCCAAAGCCTTGTTGAAGAGGTGACTATCGGCGAGGGCGCAACTCTCGGTTTGGGATGCTTGCAAAACTGCACGTCTCTTAAAACCGTCAATATGCCCGACGGCGGAAACGTTAAGTTTGGCAGAGGTTGCTTTGCAAACGACACAAGCCTTGCGAACATCGACCTCTCCAAAACGAGCGATACGATTGCGGACGAAACATTCTATGGTTGCTCAAAACTCGTAAAAGCAGATTTGGCAAACGTAAAACATATTGGAAATTACGCCTTTGCGGACTGTTCTGCATTGGCTACCGTCAATGTCCCCGTTGTGGAAACAATCGGTGAGGGCGCATTCAGTCGTTATACGCAATATACTTATGCTCCTTGCTTTGAAAGCATTGAGTTGCCCTCTACGCTTACAAGCATAGGAGACGGCGCATTCTTGTATAATACAAGCCTTAAATCAATCGTCATCCCGTCTTCAGTGACGGAGATGGGGGCATTTGCCTTTGCATAC
Organism: uncultured Bacteroides sp.; assembly: GCA_964499325.1. Classification (GTDB taxonomy): domain Bacteria; phylum Bacillota; class Clostridia; order Christensenellales; family CAG-917; genus CAG-475. The sequence goes on from CAZCKS010000010.1 coordinate 22,826, forward strand.
TGCACGGCAATGGAAAGCGTTACGCTTCCTGAAAGTATTAAGACGATTGAAGAGTATGCGTTTGCAGGATGTATGGCACTTACCACTATAAACCTTGGAAGCGTAACAGAGATTAAAGACGCGGCATTTATGCTTGACGCACAACTTGCGGTTGTAGACCTTTCAAATGTTGTGAAAATCGGTATGGGTGCCTTCTCGCAAGCGGGCATTGGCTCAATTACGCAAGGTAGCAACGGCATTATAAATGCGGATAAACTTGAGGAAATCGGCGACCTTGCATTCCAACAAACATCTATCGGCATGCTTAATGCCCCCAACCTCAAACATATCGGTATGTCTGCGTTCGAGGACGTGTCTACACTCTTGACATTTACTTTCTCCAAAGACCTCGAATACATCGGACCGGGCGCATTCTACGGATGCACATTGCTTTCATCGTTTAATTATGCAAGCAACGGTAGCACATATACAAACGGCAAAATCAACGATTATGCATATCTCGATAATGGCGTGCTTTATACGACGCTTAAATCCGGTAAGTACGAACTTAAATCCGTACCTGCTGGCGCCAATATGACGACGCTTGAGGTTATGAACGGCACCGCACGTATTGACGATTACGCAGGCAATGCGAATAAGAACATCAAAGAAATCGTGCTCCCCGACGGACTTAAGAGAATAGGACAATATGCTTTCTACGGCTATACCGCATTGAAGAGCGTTGAGTTCAAATCCGTTGTGGCTCCCGCACTTGAAGACTCATACGATTCTGACGCGTCGCTTTCTGAAAGCGATCCGGGATATGAACTTCTCCACAATCAATTCGACCTCTTCGGATATGAATTGTATTACTTCAACTTTGTGGATTTGCTCGGCAAGAACGAACCTCTCAAAATCGTCGTTCCGAGAAATAAAAACCTCGAAGGATATGATTCTCTCGTATATCGCGTGTACTTTGGCGAAATCAACGACAAGACGCCCGTAAGCGATTATGTGGCAATGGAAAAGAGCCTCATCGAGTTCTATGAATATGCAACGCAAGTTGCCGAACTCAAAAACATCACGCTTGTGAGCGAAGATATTGTCAACAAGGCACTTACCGCATATAATTCCATCACGCAAGATCCGACGACTTACGGATATGACAAGGCGGAGTTTAATGCTCTTGTACAAAAGGTGCAATCTGCAAAGTCGACGATAAGAGACATCAAGTTTGCGAACTCAAGCACAAATGTAAAGAACGTGCAAGCGCTTATCGACGCACTTCCGACAACTTTTGACATAGCGGACCTCGATACGATAAGAAACGTCATCGACCAAATGGACGCGTTGCAAGCAGAGGATAGAGCAATTCTCGATACGACAAAACTCGACGCATTGAAGGTGTCTTACAACGAATATCGCAACACTATCGCAGAACAAGTGGAACCCGTCAAAGACGTGGCTGACAACCTTGGCTTCGCAGTGGTATTTGCCACTATGGAAGCACTTGCGCTGCTCGCGTTTATAGCAAAGCGCACATTTATGTAAGGAGGAGCAAAAACAATGAAAAAACAACGTTTAATTATATTGGTAATATCCGTGCTTCTCATAGCCACAATCGCACTTTGCGCCTGCAATGAGGACGAAAGAGAGTTTTCTGACTACGTGAGCGATATGAAATCCTCTTCGCAATCTGCAAAGACGGTTACGACGCATATCGCAATGTATGACGGCGACGTGCTTGTATACGAATATCAAAGAAATATGCAAATCGACGGCACAAACGCAACAGTCGAGACGACAGAGAAGAAGTTGAGCGCAAGTTTTAAACTTGACACAACAACATCCGTCGATCAAAAACAAGATGTGGATAAAACCGCATTGTTGCCCGTCGCTTTGAGTGAATGGAGCGTGACGAACGTGTCATTGGACGGCGATTCGTTTACGTGTTCCGTTACGGCGGAGAACTTCGCAAGCGTAATGAAACTCGGTTCTTATCAAATAAGCGAGGACGCTACGCTCAAATGCGAATTTTCCGGCGAAAAAATCAAGAATATATCTTGCAACTTTAAGACTTCGGACGGCAAGAGCGTGTCTGTTGTCTACGGTTACGAGTATTGAGGAGGTGCGCTATGAAGAAGTTTTTGACAACGATTATAGTCACACTCATGGTGCTTTGCACTCTTACCGTTTTTGTCGCTTGCGATGAAGATTCCGACACTCCCAAAACGCTTGCAACGCCTCAAAACGTGCAAATGTCCGATAGCGGACTTATTACGTGGGATAGCGTCGAGAATGCAAAAGGATATGTCGTAAGCCTTAACGGAACGGAATATCAAACAGATACAACGTCATATCAAGTGGCGCAATCATTGCTTGTAAACGATATTAAATACAGTGTTTATGCCACTGCAGACGGATATGAAAACTCTCAAAAGAGCGAAGAGAAACTCTTTGCAGGCAAAGGCGTAACGCCTCCGCTCCCGAAAGTTGCCGTAACATTGGGAAGCGCATCCGAGGTGAAGAGTGGCAAGCAAATTACGCTCACTGCATACGTTGACGGCGTGAAGGCTACTGACGGACAAGTGTCTTGGGCTATAACCAAGGGCAAGAGTTATGCCTCTATCGACCAAAACGGCACTCTTACCGCAAACGAGGTTGACGGCGACAAGGAAGTCACCGTTGTGGCGACAAGCACGTCCAACTCCGCTTGCAAGGTTGAAAGAGTAATCACCGTGCTTGCAAGAACGACGCTTACGCAAGATATGCTCAACGTCCTCAACAAGCAAACAATCGCCTTTGAGGGATATGACAAGATAGACCTTTACAAGACGGATATGTTCTCTACATATTACACAACTGCAACTTTGCCGATCAAGACGGCAATGGATGGCGAGCATTGGTATGCAGAGTATGAATCTGACACCGGACTTACCACGGGCGTGTATTATTGCAACAGAGAGGGTGTGGCGAATCAAGTGAGCGTAAGTTTCATGAACGAGGAACAATACGTACCGATGATTACCGAAGATACTCTCGGTTACGTTTCTTGGGAAGACGCGGGGCTTTACAATTCGCTTACAAGCCTGAATATAGACGATTTCACGTTTGATGAGGATTTGTGGAGATGGATGTATTCCGGAAACGATACGACACTTTGTAAACGCATTGTCTCGTCGGCAACTCCTTATGACTTCGAGATGAAAGAATGGGGGCTTATCATTGACGAGGGCGAGATTCTCGGTATCTATGCTCAAAGCAAGGACGATTATCAAATCTCCGAAGGCTTTAAGGCAATACAATATCTCTATCTTGCAATAGATACAAGCGCAAACGTTGAAGTGCCCACAATCGGCAAATTCACGCACGACAAACAATATAACGACTTGTTTAGCAATCTTCAAACGGCAATCGACAATATGCGTGCGCTTGAAACGTATACGATAGATTACTATCAAGTTTCCAACTCGCAGTACGGTCAAACGACAGAAACGTATATCGAGACGGTGACCAGCGACCTTTGTTACTTTGCCCCGTACACAATCACGTACGATAACAAGCAAAACGAAGTGCATACGCCGATTGAAGGCTCTGCATACGGCTATAAAAAGATAAACGACAACTTCTACAACTCATTCTCTCAAACGGGTGTAGACAGCGACGACAATGCTGTGTATAGAGCAAATCGAGCATTTACCGGCTCCTTTGACAATGCAAAAGCAACCTTTGCTTTTTCGTCTGAAATCTTTAACGCCTATTATATAGACGAAGAGGCAGGCACGACGACTTATTACGTAAGAGAAGAGATGTGCGGTGTTGCGTCGACGTTCTATCGCGGAGTGGGCACGGACAGCGACCTTTACGGCATTTTTGCAACAAAGGCAACGATAGGCTCTGCAGAGGAGTTCACGCCATTCGTCACAATCAAGGACGGATATATTCAACAAGCGTGCTTCTACTTCTATCTCGGCTCTATGTACGGCGTAAGCATAGTGGGGTATAGCGATTTTAATACCGCAACGCTTCCTGCAGACGTAAATGTCACATTCGAGACAAGACAAATACCGACAAGTTGGAGCGATCTTACGATAAACGTATCTGCGCAAGGTTCTTCTACGACTACAGACGATGTCGAATGCAACGCAGAGGATTATCTCAAGACTTTCTTTGGCAAAGAGAATATCGCAGAGTTGATCCCCTTCTTCGGCGAGGTGCTGGGCGACACTTACGGTTTTGGTCTTACAACGACGAAAATCCCCGGCGGTTCAAATTCTACAAAGAGCGCAATAGTGTTCTACTATGACGTACCGCTTGACATCGACTATACGATAACCTCTTCACTTTTGGCAGTAAGAGAGCAGTTGACGGCGGCGGGATATGTAAGGAACAAATATAACGAATATCACGATGAGGAAAACGGCATCTGGGTTGCTCCGGTAGATTCAAGCCTTGACTTTATGATCTACGTCTGGAAAGACACAGTCACCGCATAATTCATCGATATTAGATAGCAAAAAATAGCAAAAAAATAAAATTTCAAAAAGGAGTAACACAATGGAAACACGCAAATTTATCAAAAAGAGTGTTTGCACGTTGGTCTGCCTTCTTCTCATCGCAAGTTTGTTCCTTATGGTCGCTTGTGACGAAAAGAACGGTGGCGACGACGATAATCTCCCTGTAATCAAGGTTCAAACCGACGTTACGGAAGGTTCCGTCTTGACAAAGGGACAAAAGGTTACTTTCATGGTTATGATTTCTGACGACAGCCCGTACACGGTGAGCGTCAGCGACGAAAGCCTTGCAAAGATTACCAACAACACAATGCAAATTCTTAAAGACGTTAGCGTAGATACCGACATCAGCCTTATCGTTTCGGTAAATCGTTTGCCAAATCACAAGAAGGTTGTCACATTCAGGTTGAAAGCACCTGTGACACTTCCGACAATCACGATGATGGCAAACAAGGCGGAAAATTCTCGTCTCGAACTCAACGATGAGATAACCATTACCGCTGCGTCAAGCGACAATAGTGAAATCGTTTTGTCTGTAAGCGATACGACGTTGGCATCAATCGATGGCAATGTTATTAAAATCATCGACCAACCCGAGCATGAATCCACGCTTATCGTTACTGCAACGCTCAAAGATTTCCCGACCATTAGCGTGTCGAAGTCATACTATGTTATGGCTCCCGTCGTCGCAGGTCAAGTGAATGGCGCAAACGGCAATGTTTTGACAACGGAACTTATCCAAGCACTTGGCAATAAGAACATCACCGTAAATGCGAGTGTTAAGGACGTTTACGTTGCAAGCGACGGTTCTGAAGAGAGCGTCGAATACAAATCCACCGTCAAGATGGATGACGGCAAATGGTACGGCGAGTGGTATGCTGTTGTCGAAGAAGGTTTGACGCCCAATGTAATCGTTGACAGTTATCGCAAGAGTGATACCATCGCAAAGACTGTTGAAACAGACTATTCAACGGGTACAAGCACTATCGTAACAGGTCACGCTTTTGAAAAAGTGTACATCAATAAGGACAACGAAGTTGCTTCTCAAATCCAAACAGACAGCATGTCTTATCCGTATTTGTGGGAAAACAATCACCTTTGGAACCACATGAGCGAATTTGCAAGCAATATCGAAAGCAAGTTTGTTTACAGATCAGAGGAAGACGTGTTCGAGTTCTATTGGAAGACTGTCGATAGCGACGGCGCAGAACATATCATCGACGCATACGATGAGTACCTTATGACTTATCTTGCTTACAGTTTCACTCCGATGTTGAGCGAAACGTTTGAAAACCTCTACATCAAGATGGAAAACGGCAAGATTTCACAAGTCCTTGTAAAGACCGCAGAGGCTATCAGTGGATCTTCAAGATCTTACACGGAAGTTGTCTTCACGTTTGACAAGATCGGCGAAACCGAAGTTCCCAATCCGAGCGCATACGAGAGCGATTCAAGAAACGAAGCGCTTGCAACTGCAGTCGCAAAGATGAAGAACGCTGAAAACTACACCTTCAGCACAGAAGAAATCACAACAACAAGCCCGAGTGGTAATGAGGATGATTATACAATCGACTCTGCATCAACCGCTGCAAGTTTCCCTGTCGGAGCGGCAACGGGTACTGTGGGCATCACGGGTAAACTTGTCAAAGGCAACGCCGTTTTGATTAAAGAGACGGGTATGTACCAATATACAATGGACGGCGAGTCTCCTTACTGGATGAGTTATTCGGGCTATAAGGATAACGGCGACGGCACGTATGATGAGTTTGTTTACAACTCCTCAACGCAAAAACTTGAAGGCACACATCAATACAGCGGTACGCTCAATGACATGTTGCCGAGTTGGGACTTCAATATCAACATCTTCAAGTTTAACGGTAGCACAACCGACGCAAACGGCAAGACCGTCACCAAGTACATCTTGCGCGACAGCACCATCAGCGGTGAAGTTGCAAAAGAGGTCTGCATGCACTCCAACGTGAAGAACACTGTTGCATCTTCTCAATATGCGTTTGAAATCGCAGTTGACAGCAACGGCAACGTGGTTTACACGTCATTCCCGTATGAGTACAGTTCTTATGCAGGCTACTGCAAGACAACGTACAGTAAAGTCGGCACGACGGAATTTACCGATGAGTTCGACACTTACGTAAGAAGAGCGTTGCCTGAATGGAGCGATGTTGAAACTGAAAAATACTACTACAAGCACACCAGCGACCTCAAAGAATACGGTTGCTATGACAAGGATAAGGAGTATCCCTATCACGTAGGCGAATGCGATCACGTGAAAACTTTGGATGCTGTTATCGAGGCGGTGTTCGGTATTAACGTAAGCGCATTCCCGACAATGTCCACGTTCAGACAAATCTTCGGTGATAACATCTATACTCCGTTCTTCTACGACTATGACGTTAACGAACTTGCCGACGGCAGTAAAGAATATATCGAATTTGTAACATTTACCGCTCAGACACCGGCAGAGTATCTTGATGACAAGGGCAATCTCTCTGATGCAAAGTTCTTGGAACTCTACGCAAAGATGCTTACGGCATTCGAGAGCGCAAACCTCAATATCACGGCAAGCGCATCCAACACGGATTACTCGGGCGGTGCAATCGGACAATCGGATAGATGGGTTGCATTTGCAAATGACAACTACATCATCTCGATGAGCAACAATCACACCAAGTATTTCTGGATTGAAATCCACAAACTCGGCGATTGGACTCTTCGCAAATAATTGTACAAACAAATAATAATCGAATGTCGGAGTCGATATTATGAAAAAGAAAGTATTTATTATAGTTGCTTTAATATTGATATTGACGGCTTTGACATTTGCAGGGTGTAATGACAACGGAGAAGGGGATAACACTCCTTCTCCGACGCCCACACCGATACCCGAAAAGGTGGTTTCGGTGAGTGCAAAGCAAGAAAGCGTCTCTATCCACGAAAAAAGATTTGAAGATTTTAACTTCACGTCTCTTTTCATTGTGTCCGTTGACGGCGAGGAAATACTTGTTCAACCGTCATACCTCGATTTGAGCGGGCTTCCGCAATCGGCGGGAGATACGGGCATCGTTACGTGTACTTATAAGGATAAGAGCGCAAGTTGCTCCGTTACAATAACGCCTGCGGTGTATACCGTGGAACTTTCTACGCAAGAGATTTCTATAACCCAACTGCAAGTTGACGACGGGTTTGATTTCCTTGCGTTTTTTAGCATTTATGAGGACGGAGAAAAACAACAAATAACCACTGATATGGTGCAAAACGGCGTCAAACGCGACGTCGGCACTTACGATTATACCGTGACGTATAACGGCGCAAGCAAGACGTTGAAGGTGAATGTTACCGAGGCGCATTTGCTTGAAGTGGTCAATTCGTACAGACTTCTCGAAATAGAGGAGGACGAACTCGCATCTTTGAATCCTTGCGACTTGTTCTCTCTTTACGTTGACGGCACAAGCGTGAGCGTAACAAGCGATATGGTGGACGCAAGCGCACTTGACGGCGCAAAAGCGGGCAATACATACGAGGTTAAGTTTGCATATGAATATAGGAATGAAAGCATTGGGAAGAGTGCGTACGTAAAGGTCGTCGCACCCAAAACGATTGCCATGAGTGCAAAGAATGTCGTGACATATCCCAACAGCACGCCAATCGATATTACAAGCCTTTTCACAATTACGGAAGGCGATGATGTCGTTGAGGTAACCATGGATATGATTGAGGGCGAAATCGATTACACGCAAGAAGGTGTTAATCTCATTACTCTTGAGTATAAGGGCGAAAGCATTGTTGCTCAAGTAGAGGTTAAGCGCGGTGTTGTCATTCTCAAGCCAAACGGCGACGGCATTATTGTCAAAAAAGGCACTAATAAAGACGAATATAACTTCGCAAACGACATTCAAGTGATTGTAAACGGCTTGAAATTCTCGTTTGTGACTTATGGTAACGGCGCAAAATACCATATAGATACTACAGACGTAAACTTTGACGAACTCGGAACGTATACGGCGAATATTTCAATATCATACGGCGTTTCAACAAGCAAAGTTACGGTGACGGATACAATTACGTATGTCGTAAACGATATGACGTACGACGCCTCCGTCGTTGAGGACGAAATTGTGCTTGCAAAAGGCACAACCTCTTACAATGTATTTAAAAACTTGCTTGTTAAGGTCAACGGGATAAAGAGAACGTTGACGGAAGATAAGGAAGTTGCCAAGACGGATAAATTGGCGGTGTGGGCACAGATAATCAACGGTGTTGATTTTACATCTGTCGCAACACAAAACATCAAAGTTGCGGTATATCCGCAAGGTGTGGATTCCACTCCCGTTTATCTTGAATACACGCTCAAGATTAAGTCGGGCATTGCGATTAGCGCAACGGGCAAAATCGCCTTTGGCGGTGACACCGTTTACACAAAGGATTTGTTTGCAATCAAGGACGGAAACGAAGATGTTAAAGTCACGACAGATATGCTTGAGGGCAAGGTGGACACATTTACCGCAGGCGTATACGTGATAAAAATCAATTATCTCGGTCTTGAAGCAAGCGCAAACGTCGTGGTGCTTTCGGATGATGTTATCGGCACATATAAGACAAATATGACGACGATACCCAGTGAAACGACTTCCTCTTCGACGGATATTACTGAGGATGAGTGGGGCTCGGGTTACGGAGATTCCAGCGATAGCGTAAACGATAACGAGGCAAAGCCCGTCTATCCGCTTTCAAACATGACGATTAGCCGTGACGGTAGCATAACCATCAACGCCGTCAAAGCCACGGTTAAGGACGCGATTGACGAGAATACCATTGTGGTGACTACGACAAGAGGCGTCAATTATACATTGCATTTTGATAACGGTATCGTGGTGGCAAACCCTGATAACAGTTTGAGAATGGCGTTCCATAACGACAAGCGTCCGATGGTGTACTTCAACGCTAAGATGTGGAATTTGAAGACAAGATTTGTTGTTAACAGCACGGAAAATTACATCTTGTCCACAAAGACTGCCGGATACACCTTTGACGTTTTTAAGGCGGAGAATAAGAGCGACGGCTCTATGCTGTGGTATGCGCTGTGCGTCAAACTTATCAGCACAAGTTCCTCTGATGTGATTTATGACGTCGAATGGGGCGAGGCAAGTCTTCCGGACGGATTTGCGCCAAAGGCTGGCGTATCGTCTACGCTTACGTACAATGGTGTGGAATATGATTTTGCGATGTCGACATCGGTCACTTCAAAAGTGGTGGAAAAAGACGCGCAACTCAAATATGTGGGTAAGACTTTCAAGGGTAGCGCGGACGGTAGTACCAATGCAAGACTTTATGCCGACTCAAAGGAAAATTTCCGTCTTACCGTTGACGGCGCGACCGTCTTCGATATGGGCACATTCGATTTGCAAGGTATGAAGAACGGCGGTATCGACTATGATACGGACACGGTGTTCCTGTATAAATACAAGGAAAACAAGTTCTATTCCTACAAATTTATCCTCGATGTTGAGAACAATACGTTCGAGTGCGTCGAAAAGGACTATTTGATTGGATATTACGAGTGCGGAAACAGATATATCTTCCT
>CAZCKS010000011.1:0-30107 GCA_964499325.1 uncultured Bacteroides sp.
GCTCATTCCCCTCATACTTTGCAAAATTCTTGATGAAACGGCTTGCGAGGTCTTGCGCTTTGACGTCCCAGTCGGAGGGATTTGCATAAGTGTCGCGAGGATCAAGTATGCCGGTATCGACGCCTTGAAGTTCAGTCGGCACTTCAAAGTTGAAGTACGGAATGGTCTTGGTGGGCACTTTGTCGATATCGCCAGAAAGGATTGCGTCGATGATGCCACGCGTGTCCTTAATTGAGATACGCTTGCCGGTGCCGTTCCAACCGGTGTTAACGAGGTATGCCTTTGCACCGCTCTTTTGCATTTTCTTGACAAGTTCTTCTGCATATTTTGTGGGATGCAACTCAAGGAATGCTTGACCGAAGCACGCAGAGAATGTCGGCGTAGGCTCGGTTATACCGCGCTCGGTGCCTGCAAGTTTTGCCGTGAAACCGGAGAGGAAATAATATTGAGTTTGTTCCGGAGTGAGGATAGACACGGGAGGCAACACGCCAAATGCGTCTGCAGACAAGAAGATGACGCTCTTCGCATCTGGAGCAGCAGAAATCGGGCGCACAATGTTGTTGATGTGGTCGATAGGATAGGAAACACGAGTGTTTTCTGTTACGCTCTTATCTGCAAAATCAATCTTGCCGTTCTCGTCGAGAGTGACGTTTTCAAGCAAAGCGTTGCGCTTGATTGCGTTGTAGATGTCCGGCTCAGAGTCCTTGTCAAGGTTGATAACTTTTGCATAGCAACCGCCCTCAAAATTGAAGACACCGTTGTCGTCCCAGCCGTGCTCGTCGTCACCGATAAGGAGACGCTTTGGATCTGTTGAAAGAGTGGTTTTGCCTGTGCCGGAAAGGCCGAAGAAGATTGCGGTGTTCTTGCCGTCGAGGTCGGTATTTGCCGAGCAGTGCATGGACGCAATGCCTTTGAGTGGCAAATAGTAGTTCATCATAGAGAACATACCTTTCTTCATTTCACCGCCGTACCAAGTGTTGATGATAACTTGTTCGCGAGAAGTGATATTGAACACAACTGCCGTCTCGGAATTAAGACCGAGTTCCTTGTAGTTTTCAACTTTTGCCTTTGACGCATTGTATACGACAAAGTCGGGAGTGAAATTCTCAAGTTCCTCATCGGTGGGTTTGATAAACATATTTTTGACAAAGTGTGCTTGCCATGCAACTTCCATGATAAAACGGATTGCCATGCGAGTGTCTTTGTTTGCACCGCAGAATGCATCGACAACATAGAGTTTCTTGTCAGAAAGTTCTTTTGTAGCAATGTCTTTGACCGCATTCCAAGTCTCTTGAGAAGCCGGATGGTTGTCGTTTTTGTACTCGTCCGAAGTCCACCAAATTGTGTCTTTGGAGTTCTCATCCATAACGATAAATTTGTCCTTGGGAGAACGACCGGTGTATACGCCCGTCATAACGTTGACTGCGCCCAATTCGCTCTCTTGTCCTTTCTCATAGCCGTCAAGTTCAGGCTTCAACTCTTCTTCATACAATGCGTCATAAGACGGATTGTAGACAACTTCAGTAGTTCCGGTAATGCCGTACTTTGTCAAGTCGATATTCTTCATACTAATACCTCATATAAAATTTTTAGTCCGCGCAATGCCTTGCGCAACGTTTTTTACAGTATAATATATGGATAATTATATCCACGCTGATTATTATACAATATTCTCCGATAAAATAAAAGTAAATTTTTATCAATATATAATTTTTATGTTAGTTTAATAAAAGTTAAACAACAAAACGCGCGCTGACAAAGTTAGATGCTATTTAGCGTATTTGTAAAATGCGATATTGAGATGAAGAGCAAGGAAATGCCTGCCCGAAACAAAACCCAACGTACACGTAGTACGTGATTTTGGAGCGAGTAGGCATTGACAACGCTATTCGCTCAATAGCGCATTTTATGGTATATGGCGTTGATCGCCTTCTCATAATCAAAAGTATCCACCCCCACGATTATGTTGAGTTCCGAAGAGCCTTGGTCTATCATGCGGATGTTTATGCCGTTAGAGGCAAGAGCATCAAAAAGCGCAGATGCCGTGCCGAGACGAGAAGCCATATTGTGTCCGACGGTTGCGATAAGCGAAAGTCCGCTGTGTATCTCGATGTTGTCGGCATTGAGAGACTCTTGCAATGAGGCAAGAACACGTTGCATTTTGCCGGCGATATACTCGTCACGAATTACAATGGACAAGGTATCGATACCGCTGGGCACATGTTCAAAGGATATTCCTTCAAATTCAAGGACGGAAAGCGCCTTTCTGCCAAAGCCTATCTCGGAGTTCATCATATCCTTTTCGATATTGATAATAGTAAATCCTTTTTTGCCAGCGATACCCGTAACGATTTTGTCGTCTTTGGGCAAATCTTTTTCAGACACAATCATTGTGCCGTGTGCGGATGGATTGAAAGTATTTTTGATATTTATGGGTATTCCGACGCTTCGCACAGGGAAAATCGATTCAGGGTGCAACACTTCTGCGCCCATATATGCAAGTTCGCGAAGTTCGCGATAACTCAAATAATCGATAATATCGGGATTATCGACAATGCGCGGATCGGCGGTGAGAAAGCCGTCCACATCCGTCCAATTTTCATAAATATCCGCGCCGAGCGCACGAGCGATCAACGCACCCGTGATGTCTGAACCACCACGAGAGAACGTAACGATTTCTCCACGGCTGTTTGAACCGTAAAAACCAGGAATAACCGCCCTATCCACATTCTCGAAGCGTTTTTTGATAAGGTCGAGCGAATAGTGCATCTGCAACTTACCGCTATCGTTGAACCTCACAATATCATCCGTATCTACAAATTCGTAGCCGAGTTTTTTTGCAAGAAGCATTGCACAAAGATATTCTCCGCGAGAAGCGCAATAATCGCGAGACGCACCGCCCTCGATTTTTTCTTTAATACCTCGCAAAACGCCTGCAACGTCAATATCTACGTCGATTGCCCTTTTGATGTCGTTAAAACGCTTTTCAACCACTTTGAACGTCTCGTCGCAGTTGCCCTTTTCAACCTTTTCGTTGAAACACGCATAGAGGGCGTCCGTGACTTTGACGTCGTTTTTATTGCGTTTACCGGGTGCGGAAACCACGACAAAACGCCTTTGTTCGTCGCTATCGATAATGTCTATAACGCGCGATATAGTATCGCCGTTTGCCATTGACGTTCCGCCAAATTTACAAACTTTCATTCTATTCTCCGATACCAATATATTATTCTATCGGTCAACTCTACGTCACTTTATTTTGCATCTTGTCGACTATATTCATTAAGCACGACACAAACGAATAAGCGGATATTATTTAAATCTACCGTTTCTGCGGATTTTGCCCATGCGACGGTTTTGATTTGCCTCTCTCAAAGCAATAGCCGTAGGCGAAATGCCGTATGCCTCTTCAATTTCGTCTTTGAGTTTATCCATTGTCATATAACGCTTGATTTCGCCGTGTTTTACAACAGAAATAATACCTGTCTCTTCGCTCACTACAATGGAAAGCACGTCCGTCTCTTCCGTAATGCCGATTGCGGCGCGGTGACGAGTGCCCATCTCCTTGTTTACGTTGCGTTGAGTGAGTGTAAGAAAACAGCCTGCGGCAATAATTTTATTTCCTCTTACGATGACTGCGCCGTCATGAAGAGGTGCTTTTGTATTAAAAATACTCTCAAACAATGGTGCAGACAACGTTGCGTTGAGGCGTGTGCCCGTATCGAGAATGTTGTCGTGAATATCCCCTGCCGTATCGATAAGGATAATCGCTCCGACATCGTTCTTTGCCATATCTTGGCAAGCGGTGAGAATCTCTGCGGTTGCGTCACGCAATTCATCGTCGCTGTTGTGAGTGTCTATACCCTTGGATGTAGAAACTTTTTGAAATAAGTTTTTCAAATCGTTCTGATAAACAACACATGCAGAAACAATATCGAAAATAACCACAAAATGCATCACATATTTTGCGATTGCAAGTATATTTCCCCCCAGCAACTCGGACAACACATTGACAAGAATATCAAGCACTGCGCCAAGTCCCAGCAAGAAGAAAACCTTCATGTTGCGCTTGTAAATAAAGAATGCAAGCATAACGGCAACAACCGAGACAAGCACCACCATATCGATGATGAAATAAAGGTTGATACCGTTTGCGTATTGAGCGAAATTGTATGACATATATCCCTCACTCGGGCGATTTTGCCCTATTATCTTTAGTATTAAATATCAAATTCATCAAAGACTTTGTCGTCGTTGTCGGACGAAGAGTCTTTGCTCTCGTCAAATTCTTCAAAGGTCGAATACACATCGTCTCGCCTTTGATAAGGCTCGTTGCGAGAGGGATGCTTTGCAAAATAATCCTCTCTGGTGTCCTCGTCCTGATACTCTCCTGCTTGCTTCTTGTAAAGTTGCACAAGCACTATATCCGCGATCAACCAGCAAGCATAAATCGCTATTGCCGATATGCTCGAATACACTTGAATATCCGTAACCAAATAATCAAATTCATCTACGAATCCAAATGCCTCCGCATACGACAAAAACCACGAATAAAACTCGCCGTCATAAGCAAGCGAAATAACCGTCAAATTTTCGCCCACGACAGAAATACCCAATATCACAAAGAATATAACGGACAACACCTTAAAACTGTTGCGCTTTTCAACGGGATTGAATTTGTAAATTTTGGATATAAGAAGGTACATCACAAGCATTGCGCAAGGCAACAGTGTGACATCCAAAATTGCGGATGTGACAATGTACATCGGCTCCGAAAGAATGGAAAATCCGCTGATTATACCCGACAAAATGTACTCTGCCGACACAAAAATCATCACCCAATAGCAGAAGTCCATGCGTGAGATATAATTTGAATGTTTTCTTGCCGTGATGGAGTATGCGATGAGTGCGACAAGAAAGGTCAATGCCGTGGGAACAATTCCACACTCCAAAATCATATATATGATTTCAGCCACAATCTTTACACCGCTCATACCGTCCGCAAAAGAAAGGCAGTTGACATAAATATAATAAACATTGTTCACAAGCGAGGCAAATATCATGCCAAGCCAAATCCACACGACATATTTTTTATTTATTTTATTTTGCATAATAATCACTCCTAAATCGCAAGCAATCCCAGGATTGCCTCGTGTATTGCGCTTATATCGTTGCGCTTGCCTGTCAATACGTCGTTTTGCAAATTGTGCAAGTAATCAACGCATCTTTTAAGGCGCATTTGCGAATAGTTTGAAGAAGTTTTCCTCAAATAATACACCGCGCCGCTCTTCATACCCAGCAATTTTGCCATATCTTCGTTGTTGAGATTCTTATTCAACTCCGCATGAAGCATATTGCGATATTTGTCATAGAGCCTGTTGATAATTGTCACACCTCTAATGCCATTCTTGAAAAACACATCGAGTGCTTGGAGTGCTTTATCGGCATTGTGTTCGCTAACGGCATTTGCAAGTTCGTATATCTGAAAGTCAATATCTGCACTTACCATATCTTCGACGTCTTTTTTTGTTATACGCGCGTCGACATAAGCCTTAAGTTTTATCATCTCTGTGGCAATGCGCGACATGTTGCCTTGCGTGCGCAAAATAAGTTCGTTCATTGCGTCCTTATCTATCTCTCGCATAGGAAACGACTTTGCAATATCGCTAATTTCCGCAATAAGGTCGCTATCGTCAAGGCGGGAGCAGTTGATGGATTGCACCTTTTTGTTTTTTATCGATTTGGCACTATCGTCGTCGCAATCAATCACAAGTGTAGATGTATCGCTTGGCGATAAAAGATACTTTTCAAGTATACCCTTTCCCTCTTCGCCCAAAGCGTCATGTATATCAATAACAACAATCTTACGCTCGTCGAACATAGGAAATGTATACAATGCGTCAACTGCATTGGACATCTCGTCCTCGCCCGATAATATGCTCAAGTTAAAATCGGCAAATTCAGGATCGACAAGTCCTTTAAAAGCCTTAATCACCGAAGATTTGAGATAATCGTCGTCTCCAAAAACGATGTACGCGGGCGCAAGGCTCTCTTCAGAGCCACGCACACGATTGATATGTTGTTTGAATTCTCCGTATTTCATCGTCGCCTCGCACGCAATGCGCGCATAATATCCTATGATAACTTACATTATATAATAACATCAATGTCAACTTTTGTAAATGGATAAAATTTGATTGTACATCTCTTAAAAGCGATTTAATAAAAAACACACCAAAAAATGTCCCGATGTATACGCATTTTCATACTCACGCATACAAAACAAATGCTAAAAACTCTCAATATAAAAGCGTGGCATACGCCACGCTCTATGTTATGCAATTATTCGCCCAATCTTATATTTTTCAAAAACTCACGCAAACGCTCAGTCTTCGGATGATTGAAAAACTCTTCCGGTGGTGCTTGCTCAAGTATTTTTCCTTGCGCCATGAAAAGAATGCGAGTACCCACTTCTTTTGCAAATGCCATTTCGTGAGTGACTATAATCATTGTCATGCCCTCGTCTGCAACTTGTTTGATTAGGTCAAGCACTTCTCCCACCATTTCGGGGTCGAGTGCGGACGTCGGCTCGTCAAAAAGCATAACTTTGGGATTCATAGCAAGAGCACGAGCAATCGCGACACGTTGCTTTTGTCCGCCGGAGAGCGTTGACGGATAAACATCCGTTTTGCTCTCAAGTCCTATGCGCACAAGCAATTCGTCCGCACGTTTTGACGCCATTTCTTTTATCTGTTTTGCACTCGTGTATTGAAGAGGTTGTTTTTCTCTTTGAGCAACATGCACAGTACGAGATATTTTGCGCTCGATATTCTCGATTTTCTCGGTCAAATCCAGTTTTTGTTTTGTCAATTTCTCGTCATACGACGCAAAAGATTTCCCTCTTATTTCCTTAACGCTTTTTGTACCTTCCCACGCACAAACAATAGGTTCAAGTTGCATTTTGAGTTCATCAAGTTGCTTTTTAAGCGAAACAAGTTTTTTATCCACTCGCTTATTATATGCCTCTCCGAACATCTCAAACCACTTATTGTATATAGGCACAAAGGCGTTCTTGCGCTTTTGTTTACGCATATTCTTTATGCCGATATTTATAGGAGCAAGAGTGATATTTTTCTTCACCGTCATATTGTTGAAAAGATTGAATTGTTGAAACACCATTCCCATCTTTTCACGTTGCTCGTTGATATCCACCTTGAGGTCGGCAAGGTCTACTCCGTCAAACATAATCTTGCCTGCGGTTGGATCTTCAAGGCAGTTGAGGCAACGCAAAAACGTAGATTTTCCGCCACCGCTCGGACCGACGATAACAACCCTCTCCCCCTCCTCGATTGTTTCGGTAATGTCGTCCAAAACGAGCAAATCTCCAAATTTTTTAGTCAAATTTATAGTCTCAATCATTTTCATTTCACACCTCTTGCGCACCTATGCTCTTGTGCGATTTGGAAACGTGCGGTTGCTTTTCGTCTTTTCTCAAACGCCTCTCAATAAGTTTGATAACGAGTGTGAGCGCAAGCACTATGACAAGATAGAACAGCGCAAGCATAATGTACGGAATCATAAATTCGTACGACGACGAGCCTATAAGTTTGAACGCTTGCGTAAGGTCAAACACCGCTATAAAGCCTGCCACCGACGTATCTTTGACGAGTGCGATAAGTTCGTTGCCCAGCGCAGGCAAACTGTTTTTAAGTGCTTGCGGAATAACTATTCGCAACATTGCAGTCGGATATGAAAGTCCCAACGCTCTACCTGCCTCAAGTTGTCCCTTGTCTACGGACATAATTCCGCTACGCATAATTTCGCTCACGTATGCACCGCTATTAAGTCCGAAAGTCACGATTGCAACAATCAGCCTATCAACGTTAAGCCCAATAAGCGGGAACAATACGTAATATATCAGCAAAAGTTGCACGATTATCGGCGTTCCTCTAAAAAAGCCGACGTATATATCGCCAATCCAAGACAACGCGCGCATGAATTTTGTTCTGCTTTTCGACACCTTTACTATTGCAATAATCGAGCCTATAAATATGCCTATCAAAAACCCGAAAAGAGCAATGTAGACGGTGTTTTTCAACCCGTCTAACACATCGCGATACCCTTCGTTTTCAACAAAGGTTTTGATAAAAATCTGCCACTTTTGTGCCACGACGCACCTCCTTATGCGTTGTGGTTTTTAAGCAAAGAGATTGCGATTGCCTTATCGACAACAACATAATCTATATTGCCGTCAAGCATTGATTGCACCGCTTGCGCAGGCGCATCGTATCCTAAAAATTCAATATTTTCATAGCCCTTAAATCCGAAAGCCTCGCTGCCCTTAAAATATTGTTGTCCCGTCGTTCCGCTTTGTCCGCCGACTTTTACGCCTTTAAGCGACCTTAACACCTCAACAATCTCGTCGTTTGTGGTGCAATAGTCAAAAGGCGTAACACTGTTTGCCTTTGTCAAAAGCACTTGCGTCGTGTCAAAATACGGATTTGAAAAATCGACCTGTTGCAATCTCTCTTCCGTCTCGGTAAGAGCCGCCATACCTATGTCAAACTCCTCCTGTTGTTCAACCGCAAGCACAACTGCTTCGAAGTCCATGTGTACAACAACAAGCGTTTTTCCAAGTTCATCGGCAATAAGTTGTGCAATTTCAATGTCTATACCTGCAAATTTAGAGCCGTTCTTATACTCAAACGGAGCAAATTCAGCATTGGTAGCCACAACAAGTTCACTGTCGCTGTTACTCGGCTCGCTCTTAATATTTGAGCCAAATGAGCCAAGTTCGTCTGCGGTTGCGCCAAGATATTTATCCATTATCGCACTAATCTCGTCCGCCTTGTTTTCAAGAATTTCATTGACGCTGTTTTTCAATGCGGTGTCTGATTTTTTAAACACGAAACCGTATTGCTCGCTTGAAAGTGCGATATTTACCATATTTATTTTTTTACCCGAAACGCTGTCATCGCTATTGCAGGCAACAAGTGCAACACACATTCCAACCATCATCACAATAGCAAGAATTGCCACTATTGTCTTTGTAATTTTTTTCATTTTATATCTCCGAAAAATTTATTTCTCAACGAATGCCAATATTACCAATTTACACAAAATAAAGCAAGTATTTTTGCATAAAATTGCAAAATTATTTTATAAATTTTCCATTTTTTTGCATATTATTAATAATTATACACGTTTTATGCAATTTTTATACAAAAGCACTCGTATTATGCAATTATATTCAAGAATGATGACAAAACGCAGATGATATATTATACTGTTTAAAAAGGTATATAATATGACTTACAATATATTGACACTATCATCTCATATAAGCGACAACTCCCTTAAAACGGTGCACACCACGCTCAACGAGGTTGCAAATACATTCCGTCGTGATTTTCGCATCACAGACATACACCCGACATCCAACGATTCGCAAATCGCTTCGCTTATAAAAAGCGCACACGCAGTATTTGTTTGCAATGCAGAAAGCCTGCGCATGCTTGATATTTGCAAAAATGCAAATCTCCACACTCGCCTTACACGCATTTTGTCTACAGATTTTGACGCTATCATTGCAAGTGACGCATACGGCGGTTTAAGCGCAAACGATAGCGGTTATACCAACAACGGCACTTTTGGTCGAGAGGCTTTTGACGTTATTCGTTACAGCGAACTTGAGATAGAACGCAGTGCGCGCATCGCATTTGAGCATGCGCAAACAAGGCAAAAATCTCTCTTACTCGCAGATAAAGCCGATACGCTTTTGTCTTCAAAACTTTGGCGCAAAATCGTAGCGGATATAAATGAAGACTACCCTGATGTCTCTGTCAACGCACTCGATATAAGCGACGCACTATCGCTTGCAACGCAATCACCCTCTCGCCTTGACACTATACTTTGTCCTCGCATATTTGCAGATACGCTGACATCACTCTTGCGCACGAAAGACAATTATTGCTCGGCGCAATGCTATTTAGGAGACACGACACTGGGCGCATATTGTCTATTGGACAATTACAACAACGCCTTGCTCTCAATATCTTCGGCTCTGCGATACTCATTTGACATGCAAGAGGAGGCTGACTTTGTAGAAAATAAGATTATCACTTGAGCACAAGCATCAAAGGATAATAACGGATAAAATTCCATCAAAAAATCCCGCAAAATGCGGGATTTCGTTTTGTGTGCAAAGTCTAATTATTCTTGTCTGTTTGATTGAATTTGCAGGCTCAACAATGCAAGCGACGATGCCAAATCCTCATTTTTAAGAGCAACCGTCGATGGGATGTTGAGGTGCACAGAAGCAAAGTTCCATATCGCCTTAATGCCAGCAGACACCATCTTATCCGCAACCTCTTGCGCCGCATAGGCAGGCACGGTAATAATACCCAGTTGAATATTGAAACGCTCCACCACGCTTTTAAGTTTGCTTACATCGTATACAGGCTTGCCGTTAATTTTGGTATTGACAAGACGCTCGTTATTGTCAAACGCCGCCACGATATTCAATCCGTAATTCTCAAATCCGCCATATCCCAAGAACGCTCTTCCCAGTCCGCCTGCGCCCACCAAAATTGCGTCATGCGTATTGTTATAGCCCAAAAAGCCCTCCAAATCCGCAATAATCTCTTTGGTAACATAGCCCATCTTTGGCTTTCCGGCAACGGACGATACAAGCGCAATGTCCTTTCTTACCTGCACAGGATTTAGATTGAGCCCATTTGCGATTGTAGTGCTTGAGACGGTTGCGACATTGAGTTTGTCAAGTTGATACAAATATTTCAAATATGACGGCAAGCGATTAAGCGTTGCTTTTGACATTTCTTTATTGCTAGTGCTTGTCATAATCCACTCCTTTATCGATAAAAAATATACTCTAAATCCTTCTAAAAGTCAAGTTTTTATCGATTAAGCCTAAATATCGATACTTTTCCAACACTTTTACATATAAAAAAACACAAGTCTCTCCCCATTTTTCTCTTATCAACCGATAAACATCGGTGTTGACATTTGTGTTAACAACATTATATAATATTTTTGTTCAATATTGGTGCTTCGAGGTAAATTAAATGCGCAAAACACAACGGTTCATCGGCGTTTTATTTACAATTATTTTATCGATGTTATCTTTTTTATTTATAACCTCATGCAGCGATACCTCTTTGGATGAAACCGTCACTATACGTGTATTTACTTTGCCATCGAACAGATTACTTGACACAGATTATTTACCTTCATACGAAAGTTTTACGCAACAGAAAGGTCAAACATTTTCCACGGCAAAATATTTTGACTCGGTAAATGACAATAAGGACAACTCTTTTATTTCAATCGGGTTCTATACGGATAAAAACTGCACTATAAAATATGACGATAACGCCATAATAAACAGCGACTTGGATTTATATATAGTATACTGCTTACCAAACACAAAATTCGTCGAATATATTTTCAACGAATGCTCATATATCTCAATAGTACAAAATACCAATGAGTTGTTAAATAGCGATTCTTTTGTTTTATCGGCATACGGAAAGCCTCTAAACAAAGAAAAGTTGGCATTTTTCCGAGATAAAAATATGATGAATCAAATCACATTCAACAACGTAACGTATGCCAATCTTGACATTGAAGAAGTGTCGTTTTTGTTTGGATATTCCCAAAAGACAATATATGTTAAATCCATTAGTTAACACACGTCAAAAATATATTTGAATTATGAAAATCATTTCTCGAATTACTTGCTTATTCCTCTTTTTATTCTGCACTAATTCCTGCATATTATCCTTTATGCCACAATATACAAGGTACACTGCTATTAGCGTTTCAGTTGCACATGATTCCTGTATCGGAACGGTTGAATCCCCTGTTGTTACCACAAACAAATCAGATGAGGAGTTTTCCACAAACTTTCTGTCTCAATATTATAGTAACTTAACTTATCACGGAATAAACGT
Source organism: uncultured Bacteroides sp. (assembly GCA_964499325.1). Lineage (GTDB taxonomy): Bacteria > Bacillota > Clostridia > Christensenellales > CAG-917 > CAG-475. The sequence goes on from CAZCKS010000011.1 coordinate 11,973, forward strand.
CAAAGGTTCCTGCGGCTACATAGCAATAGGGATGTGGCTATCTTATTACGATACTTTTTGGAATGATTCCATTATAAGCGAATCGTTTGACAAGCCTGCACAAATCTACGGTACAAACAAAGAAGATTATTATTTATCTCCCGGCATAAACGACCCAATATGCTTTTCAAATGACTTTCTTAATGATATTGAATATAAAAATTATATGTATGAGCAACAAACCAATTTTCATGCACACTTACTCTCCATTGGCGACGATTTGGGATATATCTCTAATAATGAATCCAACAGCTTTGGATTAACGTTTGACGAAACCTACACAGTACTAAAACATTATTTAACATCTATCGGAATTCCTACCGATTATTTTTCCTTCAATTATTATGCTCACCTTAACGATTATGCGAGTCAATATCAAAATGAAAATTACACTTGTAGCGAAAAAATGAGACAAGATATTATTCGCTACGTAAAAAATGGCATACCTGTTATTGTAAGCATTGCCGGCACAAACAAGCAAAATAATGAAAACATCGGACACGTTGTAATTGCATATGACTACAATGACGAAAATGATATATTATTTGCACATTTCGGATGGCTTGGGCATACACACACCGATATATTCTACGAAGACTCTTTCTCAAAATATTCTTACATAAAGGGATACATTGCTGCGCCGATTATATATGCGTCATATACCCACACTCACACAAACAATTACATTCTTCCGAACGGAGCATCTATCTGTTCCTGCGAATTAAGCTCACATAGTCACTCATACAAATATACAAATAATGGAGAAAACAATCATACCACGTCTTGCTATTGCGGATACAAATCCGTAGACTCTCACCAATATGTAGCAAATAATTTAAGATATCTAACGTGTCTTTATTGTGGGAACAAAATTATTGCTGACGACCGCCCTATCGCATTCCCGCTTTCAGTTGAACAAATAATACATCCAACATCAAACGACATACCTTTGAAAAACAAATAGATTAGATTTTAAACGGTATATATTAAGTTAAAAGGTGATTGATATATTTAATCAATCACCCTTTTTATTTTATTCGCCAAGCTGTTCGTCAACTTTAAGCATTATTGCGCACTCTATACGTTTTTTGAAAAGGTCACAGCCGTATGCGTACACTCCGTTGATGTCGCCGGTTGCATTATATGCGTTTGCAGCACAACCGCCCGAACAATACAACCTCGCCCAGCAATCCTCACACTCTTTGCGAGAATATGCGTTGCATCTTTTAAACTTGCTTTGCATATCGAGATTGGTCACGCCTTGCCAAATATCCCCCATCAAATAGTCCTTATTTCCGACAAATTGATGGCATGGATACAATTCGCCCGTAGGAGTAACGGCAAGATATTCCGTACCGCTTCCGCATCCTGATATACGCTTATAAATGCAAGGACCGCCCTCAAGATTGAGCATATAGTGGTAGAAGGTAAACGGTTTGCCATCTTCACGCCTTTTTATCATCATATCGGCAAGTTTCTCATACTCTTTGAAGATAACCTTCTTATCCTCCTCGTCAAGAGCGTATTTATCCGTTGGCGGACATACCACGGGTTCCATGCTCAACTCGTCAAATCCGAGATCGAGCATTGTTTGTATATCCTTGGTAAAGTCGGGATTGCGATGTGTAAAAGTGCCTCGCATATAATAATCCTTACCGCCACGTGCTTCAACGAGTTTTTGGAATTTCGGAACAATAATATCAAAACTTCCCACGCCACCTGCCGTCTTGCGGAAATGATCGTTTATCTCCTTTCTGCCGTCAAGGCTCAATACGACGTTGTCCATCTCCTTATTGGCAAATTCTATAACGTCGTCGTCGATAAGCATGCCGTTTGTGGTAAGCGTAAATCTAAAATGCTTGTCATGCTCCTTTTCTATAGAACGCGCATAAGCAACAAGGTCTTTTACTACTTGCCAATTCATAAGCGGTTCTCCGCCGAAAAAGTCCACTTCAAGATTGTGTCTCGTCCCACTGTTTTCCACAAGGAAATCCAACGCACGCTTGCCCACTTCATAACTCATAAGCGCTCTTTCGCCATGATATTTGCCTTGCGATGCAAAACAGTATTCGCAATTCAAATTGCAAGTATGCGCCACGTGCAAGCACATTGCCTTAAGCACGGTGTTACGTTTCGCAAGAGCATTGACATCCGGCTTAAAGTTGTCCTCGCTAAACAATTTGCCTTGTGCTTTAAGTTGCTCAATATCTTCAAGGCATTCACATATGTCCTCTTGAGTGACGTCGGAATATTTTGCGCAAATATCTCGCACAATCTCTTCTTTGGTGTGGTGCTCGTATGCGTTTATAATATCGTACGCAACCTCATCCACGCTATGTACACTTGCGCTCGCAGTGTCAAGAACTATGTTATATCCGTTGAGTTTAAAAGAATGAATCATTATATCCCTCTGCACAAAAAACGCCTATGAGAACATAGGCGATTTTTTGCAATAATCGTGTGTTATCCGCATATTATTTTGCAGATTTTTCGCATTTTTGGTTTGCTACGCCACAAGACGTTTTGCAAGCAGATTGGCAAGACGTTTGGCACTCACCGCAACCGCCGTTCTTTTTGCTTTCGTTCAAATCGCGAGTTTTCAACGTTACAATTCTTTTCATCGTAAAGACTCCTTACTTTTGATAAATACATTATAGAAACATAATCTCTATTTGTCAAGGTTTTTAACCACAAGCACGCCATCGGGAAAACGTCTTGTTTCGCTCGATACGCTAACACCGCTTTCATAAGCGATAGTCGCATATTTGATAACATCGCAATCTATGATTTCGCCCTTTTCAATTATGGGTGCGCCGGGCGGATATGCCCAAATATTTTCAGCGCAAACTCGACCGTCGCTTTGCTCAAATGGCACATATTCGGCACTTAACACATCTATATCGCACGGATTAACAGCCTTTTGTGGTAATGTTGGGGTTATTGCTTTATTTATGGCAATGTCTTTGTCAACGCTGTCATCAATAGCAAACACTCCCTCTTCGAGCGTATGGAACGATACCCGATCATCTCCCAATCCGCTCATTGCAATGGCATACGATACGCTTGCCATCTCAAGTTCGATATTGCTGTTTTCTTTAAGTTTTTTCTTAAAAGCGACGCCACTCATCCCCGCACGATTTGTTACAAAGACAAACTTGCTCTTATCGTATGCAAATACTCTTCCGTCCTTTTTGCCGTCAAACAGTTCTATATTTTTAAGACGAGAAAGACTTTTTCTTGCCACGTCTATATTCTTGTTCCACTCGCCAAGAGCCTCAACTCCAAACCTCTCCAAAAATCGACAGCACCCGTCAATCGATGACATAAGCACGTAAGATGGCGAACTTGTCTCAAACTTTGCAAGGTTTGCGTTTATTTTGTCCACATCCACTCTATCCGTGCAGACGTGTAAAATTGCCGTTTGCGTAAGAGACGGAAGCGTCTTATGCAGGCTGTTGACAACCACGTCTGCCCCGAGCGTTCTCGCACTCTTTTCAAACTTCTTATAAAGTCCCAAGTGTGCGCCGTGTGCCTCGTCCACAAAGAGCGTTGCTCCATGCGAATGACACACGTCGGCAATAGACGAAATATCGCTTATGATGCCCTCGTAAGTCGGACTTGTGATAACAACCAATTTAATATCCGGGTTCTTCTCAAACGCCTCTTTGACACCCTGTACGCTTACAGAACCATAAAAGCCATACTCTTCAAAATATGCAGGCTCAATATATATAGGCGAAAGCGAAAACAGTTCAATTGCATTAAATACCGACTTGTGGCAGTTGCGCCCGACAAGCACCTTATCGTTTTTAGACGTCATCGCGCGCATTGCGCTCAATACGCCGACAGTACTGCCGTTGACCAAAAATCTCGACGCTTTAGTGCCGTAAAGAATGCTTGCTCTCTTCTCGCAATCGAGAATAACTCCGCTTGCGTCATGGAGGTTGTCAAACCCCTCTATCTCTGTAATATCAATCTTTTGTGCGCCAGAAAGGAAATCAAAATCGGCACGTTTGTGTCCCGGCATGTGAAAAGGCACAACGCCCTTATCGTCATGTTCAAAAAGCAAATCGGCAAGGCACTTTTCGTCACGCTCTTTGGGGCGAGATGTCAAAAAGTCTTTTCTATACATATTAAACAATTTGCGATATTTTCCTTTCATAATTAGATTATATCACAACTTTTACAAATTGCTATGGAAAATATGCCACATACGTGTTATAATGTCATAAATAAAGTTTATGGACACAATAAAATGAAAAAACACGCCATTATATACACATGTTTTGTCATAATCTGCATATCTTTAATGCTGTTTTGCATGGTTGCGTGCAATGACGATACGGACAATTCCATTGATTACGGCAAGGATAATTCGTTCGCAGTCAATGTCATTGAGGACAGCGACGCATTGTCTTTTGAGCCGAATGTAGATTGCGACAAACAATACGGTTTGATGCTTTACGTTTCGACAGGCACAGCCCCCTCCCAATACACATATTTAGGCAATGCGCTTGCAAAACAAGGATATGTTGTAGTCATTCCCAAGACGCAAAACGATATGCCACTCCAATACTATACTCAAACGGAATGTGCTTTTGAAAAATACCCCGATACGAAGTTCTTTATCGCAGGACACTCCAATCAGGGCGCAGGCGCATGCGTGCGCAGAAGCAATGAATGTGAAAACGACATATTAGGTTCTATACTCATAGCGCCGATACTCGCCTCCACCCCCGTTGTCGACAAAGACAACAATCCCGTGCTTGACGAGAACGAAAACGCTGTATATAAGGTAAACGAGACGCTGTGCGATTTCACAAAGCCCGTTTTGCTCATAGAAGGACAAAACGATAAAGTACGCACTCAAAAACAAATAAGCGAAGCAAAAAGCGCACTCCCCAACGGCTCCCAAAGCAAATTGATTGAAAGTGCAAATCATACCGCATTTGCGCAAGTAGACGATATAGTGCAGTTGCCAATAGGACTTACGCTCTTTTCCACCTTTACAGACGACGTAAACGCCACGACGACAGAGCAAAAACAAGAGCAACGCACACTTACGGCATTTTACATTGTCGAGTTTATGAGGAACATTGTTTCCCAATAAAAATTTATTCCAAGTATAAAAAAATAAAGCCATCGGCGTATAGTCGGTGGCTTCTTTAATTCTTTAACTTTTTAGTCGCAATTTATAAGTATTTTGCTGTATTGATAGGGATATTTAACGCAATTCTCAACCACTTGCGGAACTTCCTCGAAATTGGCGTTTGCACTGATAATTCCGTCTGTATTGATTGCACGCAAGGCAAGCAAATTGATTGCGGATGACATCTCTCCGTCCCCGTTGCATACGCCTTTGATTTTGAGTTGTTTTTTCAAAATGGGATATGCGTCCACTGCGTGTTTTGCACGCGTTGCATACCCTGCGATTATCACATCGCCCTCGTTTTTCACAAGACGGATTGCCGAATTGATATCAACGCTTTCGCCTGCGAAAATAGCGCCCTCGCTCATTCTTCCGCCCGTAATCTCCTCCACTCTTCTTTCAAGATTGTCATAAGTGGGATTAAGCGTATAGCAAACGCCTCTACTTTGAGCAAGCGCAAGTTTATCTGCGTCCATATCGATTAAGATAGGAACAATTTGATAATAAATGGCAAGTTGGCTTATGATAAGTCCCAACGTGCTTGCACCGACTATGACGACGTAATCGCCCTTTTCACATTCAAGCGACTCAAACACATTATTGCCCATTGCGATATACTCTGCAAAAATCGCGTCCTCGTCCTTAACTCCGTCCGGAAGTGCAAATACGTTTTCATAAGGCACGCACACAAAATCGCTCAACAGACCGTCGAGATCAACGCCCATGGTCTTGATGACAGGCACACCGTGTTCCGCTCGGCTTACGTAAGGACTGATAACAACTCTTGAGCCGAGTTTAAGTCCACTATCCTCTTCCGCCTCCGACACGTATGCAACGGCAGAATGCCCCGGCACTATTGCGGACTCTTTATCCGTATTTGCAAGGGTTGATAAATCTTGTGAAGAGATTGCGACTTTTGCAATCTTAACTTTGACTTGTCCTTCTTCGCGGACGCTTGACACTTCGCCCAGCACCGCACCTTCGTTGTTAATATGCCATTGTTTCATAAGCACCTTCTTGCAGATATTATATCATAGACAAACACGTCTACGCAAGCATAGTTTTTTTGATATTGTTGCCATACACTTTGTCGTATAAATCAATAAAGTTACGTGGTTAGCAAAGCGTTCTCGTATAATGTTTTTTATCGGGAACCTGCAAGGAAAAATTCCATTTTTCTCTGGGCAACGACTCGTCCAAATAAAAATGAATACGCTTGTTTCTCCATTGTTCCACTCTGTTTTGCATGATATTGCTTTCAAAGATTTCGTTCACCACGTCGGCATGTGCTCCGACATATATGTCACCCTCTTTTTCTATAACAAAATCCACCAAATCGTCACGGAGCATAAACGCAAGTTGCGAATCACTTGTGACAAATCCGCCTGCACAATTCTCGCAAGGTTGCAACATAAAGTCGTCGATTGGCAATCTTGTTTTCTTTCTTGTAAGTTCTACAAGTCCCAGCCCCGTCATGCCGATAGCGGACGTTTTAAGCCTGTCCTTTTTAAGTTCGTTCTGAAGAGCCTCAAGCACGGCGTCTCTATGCGCTTGCTGTTGCATATCGATAAAATCGATTATGACAATTCCGCTGATGTTGCGCAAACGCAGTTGTCTTGCGATACATTCCGTCGCCATAAGATTTGTTTTGAAAACGGTGTCTTCAAGGTCGCTTGAGCCAACATATTTGCCCGTATTGACGTCAATAACCGTCAACGCCTCCGTCTTGTCGATAACGATATATGCACCGCCGCCGAAAGATACCTTTTGATCGCAAATGTGATTGATTTGTGCGTCCAAGCCGAAGTGTCGCATAATATTGCGTTCTCCGCAATACACTTCGCATCTTTCCTTTCCCATCTTACCGTTGAGGACTTTTGCGATTTCCTCATTGTTGACAACGATTTTATCTACATCTTCACTGAACGTCTCTCTCAATGCTCTCTCAAAGAGGCTTGCCTCTTCAAAAACCATGCTTTTATCGCTTGCCTTATTGTAATCGCGCAAAATGTCTTCCCACTCTCTTGCAAGCCTTGAAATCTCTTGCGCAATATCCTTTTCATCGGCAGTCTTGGAAGCAGAACGCACTATGCACCCCATACCTTTGGGGCATGCCGAGCGCACGAAATCCTCGAGATACGCCCTTCTTTGTCCGTCCTCGATTTTTCTCGAAATGCCGAAAAACGCAGAGGTCGGAAGCAATATAACATAATATCCGGGGAGCGTAACGTCCATAGTAAGTCTTGCGCCCTTTTGTCCGTATGCGTCCTTGACAATCTGGCACATTATGACGTCGCCAGGGGAAAGATGCATGTGTTTTTGTGGCATCTCGTTATCAAGCCCTTTTCCCTCATCGAGAGTATCGCCCGTATACAAAAAGCCGTTGCGTTCCTCACCGATATTGACAAAAGCAGCCTGCATTCCGCCCAACACATTCTCCACTTTGCCCTTGTAGATATTGCCGACTTTACCTCGCACGCTTGCTCTTTCGACGGAAAAATCTATAAGTTTTCCGTTCTCAACCAAGCCTGCACGCGTATAAAACGGCGTGTAGTCCAATACAAGTTGTTTCATTTATATATCCTAAATTTTATTATTCATACACATCTCGATGACATTCGAGAACACGCTATACCGTCAAAAGGAATTGATCGACATCAATCAACTTGCCTTCAACGTCAACGTATTGCGCCACCTTGACAACTCCGCCGAGAGGAATATCCTTACCGCATATCTGACAAAGTTTGGACAAAATTCTATCGGGACGCAAGTTTTGATTTCCGCTGGCAAGACGCATTGCAAGCAATCCGTCCTTTTCAAACACGGCATAAATCTTGTCGGCGACATCCTCTTTTACGATAGTGCCTTTTTTGGTGTATTCGATTTCAAACCCATTATCGGTATTTATATCAACATACGACGTCGGAAAAACATAATCCGCACATACGACTTTTGCTTGCAAATTCGGATTCTTTTGACACTGAAACACTTTGCTTGCTTTGAGCGTATCGGGGACTGCGCCGTTGAACTTCTCAAGTGCCTCGTCCTTATCCATATCGCTGTCTATAGACAAATACTCCGCATCGGAGGCAACGCCCAGCGAAAGCGGTGGAGAAAAGTAAAGCAAGGGGTGCGGATTGAAGCCTTGCGAATAGTTGACGCTTATATGCGCACGCCTTATTATGCGGTCTACGTGGCGCAAAAGGTCAATGTGCGATATAAAGCAAGTACTGCCCGTTTTTTGATATCTGAAAACTAACATATCGTGCATCTCCCAAGTCTGTTCGCACCGCAACCGTTGCACCCTTCGCGACAATTCTTTGTCGTCACGCCTTGATATGCAAGTTCGCGCTGTTTAAGCAAATATTTTTTGGATACTCCGCTGTCTATGAAATCCCACGGAAGAGGTCTGTCAAGCGGTATTGCGCCGTAATAATCTTCCATTTTAAGATTGCATTCATCAAACGCTCTCTGCCACACGTCCCACTTGAAATGTTCAGACCAACCGTCAAATTTCGCTCCGTGTGCGTATGCGTTTTCTATAACATAGGAGAGTTTCCTGTCCCCTCTGGCAAGAGCGGCTTCAAGAACGGACGTTTCCGCGCCGTGCCAAGAGAAAGTTACGCCCTTGATTTCGCGCAACAATCCTCTCAAATAGTTTTGTCTACGCAACATTTCTTCATAAGAGATTTGCGCCTCCCATTGGAAAGGCGTGCACGGCTTTGGAATGAACACCGCACAACTTACAGAGATATTCAGCCCTCTCTTACTTCTCTTTTGCCAATAAAGCGATTTTAGTTTCTTGCATATCTCGGCAATGCCTGCAATGTCCTCGTCCGTTTCGGTGGGAAGCCCCATCATAAAATAGAGTTTTACACTGTCATATCCTGCCTCAAATGCAACTGCAATTTTTTCAATTTCCTCTTCGCCAACGTTCTTGTTGATTACGTCACGCAATCTTTGAGTGCCCGCCTCGGGAGCAAACGTGAGCGAACTGCGTCGAGAATTGCTTGCCATATCGGGCTTAAAACTGCTTATGCGGAGGCTGGGCAAAGCAAGATTTATACGCTTTTGCTTGCAGTATTCACCAAGTTCCGTTTCAAGTTCCTCAAGTCCCGTATAATCGCTTGTTGAGAGCGAGCAAAGAGAAATCTCGTTAAAGCCCGTGTTGTCGATAATATCTTTTGCAAGTTGAGCGCACTTTTGTGCACTGCGCTCTCTTATCGGTCTGTACCAAAAACCCGCTTGACAAAATCTGCAACCGCTTGCGCAACCGCGATAAAGTTCCAGCGTGGCTCTGTCGTGCACCGCCTCGATATTGGCAACAAGCGGTCTTGTGGGATATTCGCAATTTTCAAAGTCTTGAACAACCGCTTTTACGACCTTTTCGCCATCGACATGCAATGCCGGCACGTAAACGCCTTCCATACCTTTTACGCTTTGCAAAATTTCTGCCTTTGAAAGTCCGTTGCGCTTGCCTTCGCACACCTTTTCGAGTATGGCAATGTCTGCATTTTCACCCTCGCCGACAAGGATAATGTCAAAAAAATCCGCAAACGGCTCTGGGTTTACCGAGCACGGTCCGCCAGCAAGCATAATGGGATATGAGTCGTCCCTATCTTTTGAGCGGAAAGGAATTTTTGCCAAATCAAACATATAGAGCACGTTTGTATAAAGCAATTCAAAGCCTACCGAAAAGCCCACCACGTCAAAATTTTTGAGTGGTTTTCTCGTCTCGAGGGACAACAACGGAATATCGTTTTCCTTGAGTTTCTTTGCCATATCGGGAGCAGGCGCATAACATCTTTCAGCCACATATCCGCTTGCTTTGTTGACAATGTCGTAAAGTATGGCAACGCCGAGATTGCTCATTCCAATCTCATAAAGTTCGGGAAAGCAGAAACACATATCCCCCTTTGATCTATCCGTCATATCTGGAGTATTCCACTCACCGCCGGAGTATCTTGCAGGCTTCTCCACATCGAGAAGCAACGATTGATATTTTTCCTTATAATCTTGCATAATCACATACAAAGCGCCGCTGCGCCGATAATACCTGCGTCGTTGCGAAGAGTTGCCGCAACCACTTTGATTTTGGGACTATATGCCGCGCCATATACGTTTCTTGATACGTATCTTTGGAGCGGTTTGATGATATTGTCGCCTTGATTTGAAATGCCTCCGCCGATAATAATAACTTCAGGGAAGAAAATATTTGCGAAATTAACAAGTCCAACACCAACATATTTGATATAGCGTTTTACAACAGAAATTGCGGTTTTATCCCCTTTTTCTGCGCAGTCAAACACCACTTTTCCGCTAATACCGTAGTCCTCTACCGCTTGTGCAAGCATGCTGTCGGGGTGTCTCTCGCAAGCGGATTGCACTTGATTCATAAGGGCAGTCGCAGACGCATACGCCTCATAGCAGCCTTTCTTACCACATCCGCACATAACGCCACCGAGATTTATCTGGATATGACCGCCCTCTGCGCCTGCAGAACGATTGCCCGTAAGCAATTTGCCATCAACTACGATGCCCGTGCCAACGCCCGTGCCGAGCGTAACCATTACGGAATTTTTTGCGCCGTTGCCTGCGCCGAAAAGCGTCTCTGCAAGTGCCGCACAGTTTGCGTCATTACTCACCTTAATATTGTCCATGCCCGTCATCTCTTGAAGCATTTTTGCCATAGGAGTATTGCGGAAATTGATATTGCAAGAATATCTTACAATGCCCTTCTCGTCATAGATAGAGCCGGGGCAGCCAAGTCCGACGCCTGAAAATTCGCTCTTATCAATACCGCTTGCACTCACCAAATCTTCTATGAGATTTGCAATGTCGCGTACTATAAGCACGTCGTCTTTGCCGGGAGAGGTCACAATAGTTTTTCTTGTGGAAATCGCGCCCTTTTCGTCTACGACTCCGCCTTTTATCGTCATTCCGCCGATGTCAATACCAATGTAATTCATAAAAATCCTCTCAAAGTCTAAAAGACTTTGCAAAATAGTATTTAAATTATTTTACTAAAAATCCGCACAAATGTCAATTTATTATATTTATACACAATCTACATATTGTATATATGCCTGGGCTTTATTCCTTAAAAAATAGTCAAACATCCACCCTTAACGGTGTTTTTTACATAGAAACTATAAGCACTCGCCTATGCTTTTGGATAATTTGTTTTTTATAGCAATTTCCTTAAGTTGTCTTTCGTCCAAACTCACCGTTACGTTGCCTTTTTCGCCAACAATATCGAACACCGTATCCGACGACGAACTCACGTGATGATAAAACCGCACGATTGGCGCGTCTTTTGAAATCTTCACCCGCTTTTTCACAACACCTATATCGTAATTTTTGCTTGCGCTGTCAAGTACGCTCGCATACATTTCCTCATTGGTGCCGAAAGTTGCGCCGTAAAAGAGGAACAATGCCATTATACCGATGCTAAAATTAAGCCCGAAAAAGAAAGAGGCTATAAACGTCGCAAACAGTATCACGGATAGCGTTATGCCTGCAATGCGCAATCCCTTTATAGCCTTGAGCCTGTTTTTGCACACGCCCAAAACCACCCTTGAGCCGTCAAGCGGATATACAGGCAAAAGGTTGAATATGCCCAGCGACATATTGCAATAGAAAAACTTCTGCGTATAAGAATATGCTACAGGGAAAAGCCACCATATCCCCAACAATATGAGCGCGAGCACAATGTTTACCAAAGGACCTGCAAGACCAATGAGAATGCTCGATGTCTTGTCAAAATTTTCCCCTGCGCTCATCATTGCGCCGTATGGCAAAAGAACAGTCTTTTTTAGCACAAAACCACGAGAGCGCGCAACAATGGCGTGCGCACTCTCATGCAAAGCAAGAGCAAGCATCGTCCACAAGAAATCGATTGCATGCCCAAAAGCAACCAATATCAAAGAAAATGCAAAAAACAATGGATTAACCTTGATTTGCATACATATAAACCTTTGATTGTGTTATTGTTATGGTAAAACGCTTGCAATATTAGACAACGTTTGCACTATTGTCGTCGCCCTAAATATCCCTGCAAAAAGAAATCCCAGAGACACAAAAACACCGATTGCAACGGGTATAATGGCTATATCCAAAGCGTCGAGCGCACCTTTTAGACGAGGACGCTTTTTGCGAGCGCGATTCTCAACAAAGTCGTTTTGCGACACTTCAACTTCAAGTCTTTTAGTTTCGTCAAAATCCATATTATCACCTCGCATATACTCTATGAGAGATACGCCACAATTATTCCTCAAAATCTTTTCTCGTCCATAGTTGTCGCAAACTGTTTTATACGCACTGCAGTAGCACGCAATGACACCTCGTATTTTCCGCTCTCTTTTTGCACGATGTTTATTACCCCTTCGCCGTCAAGGTCAAAATAATCCCTTAATATTCTATTAACGTCGGCACTCAACGCTCGCACAAATCCGTCTTTGACGCCAACATTATCCATTGTGAGCATTTCTCTCATTCTGTTTGCAATAGCCCTGTCCGACCTCATCTAAACCTCCAAAATCGTCTCTTCGGCACAATATCGACAAATGCCTTTGTGCAATCGGCAACGTTTCTTGCAAGCGCATTAAACGCCTTGTCCGATATTGCTCTTTCGGGCACGGTGCCCAACTGTTGATATAGCGTTATCATATCGTCCTCTGGTATCACGCCTATTGGCAAAACGTGCAACAACGAGCCTATTTCACTTGCTCCGAGCATTTCTCCCCTTGCAATCATATCCGCACGCGCCCTATTTATCACAAGGGACACGTCTTTAAGGGGATAACTTGCAAGCAAACGGATTACCTTATCCGCATCCCTTATCGCCGACGCTGACGGCGTGGTGACAACTATTGCCTCGTCGCACGCAGACACAGCCCTATGAAAGCCTTGTTCTATGCCCGCAGGGCAATCCACAATTACAAAATCGAAATCGGACAAACCGTCCACTACACCTCTAAATGCCTGCGCCGTCAATAGGGCGCTATCTTTGGAAGAGGGCAATATTCTCATAGGGCTCTCACTATCGCAAACAAGCGCTTGGAAGGCTCTGCACCGCCCCGACAACACGTCTCCTATGTCGTATACAACACGCCTTTCTATGCCCGTAACCACGTCGAGATTGTTAAGCCCGACGTCCCCGTCCACAAGCACAACCCTATATCCGCCCAGCGCAAGTTTTCTGCCGAGCGTTGCAGTGACAGTAGTCTTTCCCACACCGCCCTTGCCCGACGTAACAACAATTTTTCTCATATTCTCATAATAAAAAACAGACACCATTGAATAATGTCTGTTTGTGTAAAAAATATGCTTTGTTTGTCTAATGGTTAAAGTGCTTATTCAATACTCTCGCAATCTGCGCTTCTAAACTCCTCCGTATCAAAGAATTGGTTTAGCGATATTCCCAACCCGTCACATAACATCTTGATTGTCACAATGCCGGGGTTTACGCTTTTCCCATACAAAATATTCTTAATAGTGGACGGAGCGACGGCAGATTCAATCGCCAACTTATGTATAGACATATGTCTTTCCTCAAGCAGGCATAATATTCTATCTCGCACCAAGTCGTATGTTCTCATAACTCAACTTTAACACACGCCATTTGACAATGTGGGCTATATATGATACTATTAGGGCTATAAATAGCCGACAAGGAGGAGTGGGGTGATGACTCATACCAATTTTATGAACAAAAGCCAATACAAGAGACATCGCGCTAAAATAATCAAAGGGCGGAAGAGGCTCTCGAAAAGGAACGAAAGCCAATACAATATACATCGCGCTGAAATGGCAAAAATGACGAATTATCTTTATAGTTCGCTAATGTCTGCACGAATTATTATTTCTATGCTCTTTATAATTTTAATTCCGTTAATAATCACAGGCCATTTTAATAATACAAATGATTCTTGGCAATTATTGATAGTCTATTCAAAATATTTAATCTTTATTGCAATTATGTCGTATTTTTTCAGCGCATGTAGCATTCATTATTCCGAAAAAATAAGAATCACCACCGAACTTTTCAATTCTATAATGACTAAGCGTCAAATCGACACCATAAATAAGCCCTATTTTAGAGTGAGATACAATGCTTGGTTTGTCATCACGTTTTTGTTTGCGATTTTGGGCATTTTGTCTGCATTCTCAACGATGAGTAGCGCAATAAAATATCAAATAACAACTGCTGAAAAAAATTCATTATACGCATTGACTTTGGCATATTGTTGGATTGATATAATACTTGCGTTCATAGCAGACGGCATAGCAATATACTATCTGATAAACTGGCACAAAACATATCGTTGGGAGTTTGAAGAGTTAAATCTGTCAAATGAGGAGAAAAAACAAATCATCAACACAGAAAAACGAGAACTCGCACAACAAAAAGCCAAACAAAAACAAATGCGCAAAGAGAAAAGAACCGAAAACATACAACATATAAAAGATAAAAGTGCCGAGAATATACAACTTATTCAAAACAAAATACAAGAAGAAATAGCAAAACGAGAACAGCGAGAACATCAAAAATACGCAAATAGCGGTTATCAAATCCCCGCCCAAACGACAAAACTTGACAAACTGAAAGAACTTGATGAATTGCTGAAAAACAATATAATAACTCAAGAGGAATATGCTGTTGCAAGAAAAGATATTTTAGGGCAATAGGTCATTCTAAGCGCACTTTTGTGCGCTATTTTTCCCCCTGTCATTGCGAGCGCAAATAGCACCTCTAACGCAATTATAAACCGCACTAAATAGATGAAGAACAAGAAAGAGCCACCCGAGCGAACAGCCTAACGTATAGATAATACGTGACTGGGCGAGTGGGTGGCTCTGACGCAGTTATTCGCTATTTAGTGCGGTTTAGTAAAGTTTTACACCGAGCATATCGGACAAAAGATTACGATCCTCAAAAAACCTCGCTCCGCCGATAGCGATTGCATTCTCAATGTCTTTGAGAGGCGTGACGGGAAGTTCGAGGGCTTGCTCGAGATAATCGATAAGCCCAGGGATATGAAGACTGCCACCCGAGACAAATATGCCTTTGCGCAAGATTTCTGCGGAAAGTTCGGGCGGAGTTTGATTGAGGACGGACATAATCACTTCGATAATATCGTCAACAAGAGGGATAACGGCATTACGCATAGTCTCTGCCGACACGTAAAGACTGCGAGGAGAACCGTCCGAGGATCCACCGCTTACAGCATAACTGCCCTCATCGTTGACATAGAAAGAAAGTGCGGATTTTTTGAGGTTTTCAATGGTAAATTCGCCAACTTTTACGCCATAATTCTTATACAAATCATCGATGATGGCATTGTTAAACGCATCGCCTGCGATATTGACGGAACACCCCGTTGCAATACCGTGATTGGTGACGGCGCAAATTTCCGTCTTACCGCCGCCTATATCTACAAAAAGCCCCCCTATGCTGTTGGTATACGCCAAAAGGCTAAGCCCGGACTCAACGAGAGTGACTTCTTTTATGCCTGCCTTGAGGCAACACTTCTCCACCGCGCGTCTATCAGAGCCTGACGAGGATGAACAAATTGACACTATTGCCTTTATCCTTGGCGGAATAATCGTATCAGGCATAATCTTTTTGATAAAATAGGCAAGGAGCATGCTCGCCATCTCTTCATCCACGATAATGCCTTCCTTTATCGGCGCAATGACTTTTGCACCGCCCAGTGCGCCTGTCATAACGCTTTCGGCACGATAGCCGGCGTCTCTGATTTCAAGGCGGTTGCGCGCCTTTGTGGCAATGGCAATAGCAGGCTCGCGCAAGACAAGCCCTATGCCCTTTTGGTATATTGTGATAAATTTGCTTCCAAGGTCAATAGACAGTTCTATATTTGCCATCACATAACTCCGACTCGCTTCAAAACTTCGGCGAGTTTTTCTTTGGGCAATCCCACGATATTCGTATAACTGCCCTTGTATTTTTCTACTACTTTATCGTCTTGTATTCCGTATGCGCCTGCCTTGTCAAGAGGCTTGCACTCACGCACGTAATCTTGTATTTGCTCTCTCGTCAAGTCCTTAAATTTCACCCTTGACCTTATGCAAAACACTATTTTTTTATCTCCACACGCCACGCAAACGCCCGTATAAACGCTATGGTGCCTGCCATTGAGTTCGCCAATCATATTCACTGCATCCTGCTCGTCTATCGGCTTTCCGTACACCTTAAGCCCTTTTGCGACAATCGTATCTGCAGATATGACGGTTGCTCCGTCAGAGACGTTTAATGCGCTCTCCGCTTTTGCACGTGCAAGTTTCTTAACCAAATTAAAGGGCAAAACCGCTTTAATCCGACTCTCGTCGACGTCGGAAGGCTTTATCTCAAAAGATAGTCCCATATCGACGAGAATATCCTTGCGCCGAGGCGATGCCGACGCAAGAATTATTCTTTTGTCAAACTTATTCATATATCAAAGGATCTCAAGGTTTTTGCCGTATGCTGCCTTAAATTCAGGAGCGGCGCTCATTGCGTCCTTCACTTCAAGTGCGCAATCTCCACCGTTTTCACATTCCGTCTTAACGATGACGCTGTCGCCAAGTACGTCACAATTTATCCCCGTAACGACACCGCTTTGACTACGGTCAAAACTCTCTGCGATACGCAAAATCACGCCCAATTTCTTGATAGCCTCTACGTCTTCAGGCGTGAGCATATCTTTAAATTTGAGAATTTCATCTCTTGCATTTTCGCTCTTCCTATGTCCCGCCGCCACGAATGCAGCCACCACAATATCCTTGTGCGGTACGCCATACAAATTGCTGTTGAGAATAATGTATGACGAGTGCAGTTGATGGTTGTAGAACTTAATTCTCATACCGCTATCATGCAAAAGTGCGGCGATTTTGAGCACTCTTACGTACACTCTGGGCATCTTGTGGAGCACCTTGAGTTGTTTGAAAAGTTGTATGGAGAGATTGTATACGTGCTCTGCGTGTTGGATATTGAGGTCGTGATACTTCATTTGCGTATAAATGGAGTGTCCCAGCACATCGCTGAGCGGTCTTTCATTGACGCCCGGCACGGCATAACGGAACATTGCACCCTCTCTAAGTCCGCATCCGCTTATGGTTATCTTCTCAAAGGAGAATCGAGAAATAACCGCTTTCATCACAGCAAGCGCACTCGGAAAAATGTCCGCTCTTCCGCTTGAAAGTCCTTTTATCTTCATCGTGCTGTTGAGGTCGAGTTTTCTGATTGTATTGTAGATGTTCTCAAACTCGGGCACGCCCACTTCATAGTTGTGCGTCATGTTGAAGGGATATTTCTTGATAAGACGGCTTATTCTGCCGAGGTTGCGGAAACTTCCGCCCACGCCGACAAACGCCGTATCCGGCTCGACACTGTCGAGCCAAGGGATTTTTTCAAGTTGATCTCCGATGAACTCTTCTATCTTTTGAGCGCGCTCTTGCGGTGTGGAACTGTCATTCTTAAACAAATCCGTAAGCGTAACCGCACCGAACGGCAACGTCTCAAAGTGGATGAGGTTGCGCCTGTTGTAATAGATGAGATTGGTGGAGCCACCACCCATTTCCATAATCAATCCCTTGGGAATATCCATGGAATTAATTACGCCTTGATAGACGAGCATTGCCTGCTCTTCGGGCGACAATACCTTGATTTTAATACCACAAGTCATTGCGACTTCATCAAGAAAACTCTTTTGATTTTTTGCTCTTCTCACCGCCGCCGTGGCATACGCAAAGATTTTGTCAACCTTGTTTGCGTCGCACAAACGACGGAACATCGTTAGCGTCTTTATCGTTTGAGCAATGCGCTGGGGCTTGATAAAGCCGTCCCAATCCATATCTTGACCGAGTCGGACGGTTTCTTTGAGTTCGTCAAAGACGACGAAATAACCGCCGTCAAGGACGTTGACAAGCACAAGTCTTGCGGAATT
>CAZCKS010000012.1:0-28306 GCA_964499325.1 uncultured Bacteroides sp.
GCTCCCAAGAAAGAGGAGAAGTCCCATATTGTCGTAACTCAAAAGACGCCTTTTGAACAAGTGCAAGTTGACACCGAAACGGGGGAAACGAGACGTATTTATGTTCCGCCAACGCCCACGCCGAAGCCAAAAGTCACAACAAGAGTTTTCGGTCAAAACGGATACCAAACTCCGAGAGGGCCAAAGCCTCAAGGTCAAGGCGCACAAGGCGGTCAAGGTCAACAAAGACAAGGACAAGCGCAAGGCGGTCCTCGCAGACCTTCCGCATCACTTGCGAACGTTGCCCAGCAATTTCCTCCTAAACCGGCAGGGCAAAAAGGCAAGGGCGGTAAGCCTAATTCCAATAGCGCAAACTCCAATAAATTTGACGATCGCACAATGAATAAGCGCGCGCTTCTCAAGAAGGGTTATATCGTTGATGATAGAATTTCTTATGACGAAGACGGCGAAATGGTTGTGCGCAATTACAAAGTTAACAAAAACCGCGGTGGCGGTAACAGCGCAACGATTATTATTGAAAACGCAGTTATTACGACAGATCCTGTTTCAATTAAGACGTTGAGCGAAAAGATCGGTAAATCCGCAGCGGAAATCGTCAAGACGCTTTTCGTGCTCGGCATTATGAAGACGATAAACGACAGTATCGATTTTGCTACGGCTGAACTCGTTGCAGATGAGTTCGGTATCAAACTAGAATACAAGCCCGACGTAACCTTTGAAGATACGTTGACGGCTCAACTCGAAGTTGATGACGAAGAAGAACTTGACAATCTCCTTCCGCGTCCTCCGATTGTCACGATTATGGGACACGTTGACCACGGTAAAACCTCACTCCTTGACTATATCAGAAAGTCAAACGTTACAGGTGGCGAAGCGGGCGGAATTACGCAACATATCGGTGCTTATACCGTTACACTCAACGGTTCTCCGATCACATTCCTTGACACTCCGGGACACGAGGCGTTTACATCAATGCGTGCTCGCGGTGCCCAAGTTACGGATATTGCAATATTAGTCGTTGCCGCCGATGATGGAATTATGCCGCAAACGATTGAGGCAATTTCCCACGCAAAACAAGCAAATGTGCCTATTATCGTTGCTCTCAACAAAATGGACAGAGTGGGCGCAAATCCCGATAGAGTGCTTTCTCAACTTGCCGAAAATGGCGTAACTCCCGAAGAATGGGGCGGAGAAACTCCCGTTGTTAGAGTATCTGCAAAAACAGGTATGGGTGTTGAAGATTTGCTTGAACAAATTCTTGTTCGTGCAGAATTTGAAGAACTTCGTGCAAATCCCAATAGAAACGCTCGCGGTACGATTATTGAGGCAAAACTTGATAAGGGTCTTGGCAAAATCGCAACCATTTTGGTGCAAACAGGTACGCTCCACGTTGGAGATAACGTTGTAGCAGGTACATGCACGGGTAAGATTCGCGCCATGATTGACGACAAGGGTAGAAAAGTTAAGAAGGCAGGTCCGTCCGTTCCTGTTTCGGTTACGGGTTGGGACGATGTCCCCGAGGCTGGCGACAGAATTGACGTTGTTGCTGACGAAAAATTTGCAAGAGAACTTGCAGAGGAACGTAAACTTAAACTTGCTCAAAGTCAAACGGAGAACACATCCGTATCTCTTAACGATTTGTTCGATAAGATTTCAAAGGGTGAACTTAAATCCGTCAAACTTATTATTAAAGCAGACGTTCAAGGCTCTGTCGAAGCGGTCAAACAATCCCTTGCTAAACTCGGAAATGATGAAGTTACAATCGATATTATCCACTCGGCAGTCGGCGGAATCAAAGAAAGCGACGTTTTGCTTGCAGAGACATCCAATGCAATCATCATCGGTTTCAATGTCAGACCTGATACCAATGCAAAACAACTTGCAGCGCAAAAGAAAATCGATATTCGTTTCTACAATATCATTTACAATGCGATCGAGGACATTGAAAAAGCAGTTAAAGGTATGCTTGATCCCAAGTTCCAAGAAGTCATACTTGGTTCTGCAGATGTCAGAGAACTCTTTAAGATTAGCGGCGTCGGCACAATCGCAGGTTGCCACGTTACGGACGGCAAAATTGTTCGCGGTGCGCAAGCACGTCTTATCAGAAACGGCAAAGTCGAGTACACAGGCGAGATCGCGTCATTGCGCCATGGCAAAGACGATGTCAAAGAGATGGCGAGAAACTTCGATTGCGGCATAATGCTTTCCAACTTCCAAGACATCAAGGTCGACGACGTTATCGAAGCCTTCACAATGGAGAAAACCAATGAAGATTAAAATGGAGCGTATCAATGCGACGCTTGCAAAAGAAATAACAAAGGTCATTGCCGAGAGCGTGAAAGATCCGCGCCTCGGTAATGCCATTGTCGGAGTTACTAAGGTTTATACCACACCTGATTTGAAATACGCAAAAGTCTATCTTTCCATATATGCTGACAGCAAAGAGAAAGTCGATGAGGCGTATTACACAATATGCAGATCACGCACGTTTATTCGCAATATGCTCAAAGATAGCGTTCAAATCAGATTGTTGCCAGAACTCAATTTTATTATCGACGACAGCGTTGATTACAGCATTAAGATTGATGGCATTCTCAATCAGATTAAGCGCGAACAAGAGGGAAAAGGCGTGGCAAACGATAGCGACGACGCACAAAATGACAATGAATAACCCGATTTTAGTAGAAATCGAAAAACAGATAAATCGCGCAACCGACATTGCGCTTTTTTCTCATACAAACCCCGATTGCGATACGCTTTCAAGTATGCTTGCATTGTATGTTGCGCTTAAAAACAAGGGCAAAAATGTTACTGCATACTGCGATTGCACCGTACCGGAGCGTCTTAAATGTTTGTATGCAAGCGAAAATGTCATATTTCCGCAAAAACACGTACATGAATTGGCAATATCTCTCGATGCGAGCGCATTGGATAGGCTCGGTCAATCTATGAAATGTTATTTGTCAGCAAAAAAACAGATTGCAATAGACCATCACAAGAGTTTTACGAGATTTGCGTCGCTTTGTTATGTTGACGACAGCGCATGCGCATGTACGGAAATTGTCTATCAACTGCTCAAAAACATGAAGTTAATGGATGATAACATAGCAAAATTGCTCTTTTCGGGATTGGTGACAGATAGCGGTTGTTTTGCATATTCAAATGTTACTGAACGCACTCATGAGATTGCTTGCGAATTGCTGAAGTACAATTTTGATGCGGGACAAACGATATACGATGTTTTCAATAGCAAAAATATCGAAAGATTTATGCTTGAAAACAGGGTGCTTGCCAAGACAAAATTTTATAGTGACGGACAGATTGCTATTGCAAGCGTTTTTGAAGATGATTTGACAAAAACAGGCGCAAGTATTGACGATACGATAGGCGTAATAAACGGTATTATGGATGTCGACGGCGTTAAAGTTGCCTATGCGCTTTTGCAAGTCGGGCAGAGAAACTTCAAGTTAAGCATCCGTACAAAAGGCAATATTGACGCAAGTGAAATAGCAATGACTTTTGGCGGTGGCGGACACAAGAATGCGTCGGGTTGCAGAGTCAACGGCTATTATGAAGACATCGTTGAGAGGCTACTCAAACTTGCAAACGATAGGATTTGATTAAACTATTCTAAAAACTTGCAAAAATTATAATTGTTTTTGCAAAAACAGGCGCACTATGATTAAAGGATTTGTAAACATTAACAAACCGAAAGGAATGACGTCAAGCGACGTCGTTGTAATTGTGCGCGGTATTTTGAGAAAATTTTCAGGACAAAAAAATAAAGTCGGACATTTAGGAACGCTCGATCCTCAAGGGACAGGCGTTTTGCCCATTGCGGTCGGCACAGCGACAAGAATGTTCGATTATATGCAAAATAAGACAAAAATATATCAAGCGACCTTTGTTTTTGGCACAACCACCGATACTCTCGACACTGATGGTAAAATTATCGATACGTCCGATGTTTTGCCTACTAAAGAGCAAATCGACAGTGTTTTGGATAGTTTATGCGGCAATATTGAGCAAATTCCTCCTATGTATTCAGCAAAATCTATAAACGGACAACGTGCATACGATTTGGCAAGAAAGGGTATCGAGGTTGAGTTGAAATCAAAACTGGTCAGGATAAATTATATAAGACGCATTGAAGATGTCAACGGCACTGTGCACCTGCAAAACGGCGATAGAGTGCTCTCTCCCAACGAATTTGCATTTGAAATTTGTTGCTCGGGCGGTACGTACATTCGCTCTATCGCAAGAGATATGGCGCAATGTTTGGGAAGCGTGGCATATATGAGTTCGATACACCGCATTAAAAACGGGCAATTTGACATAGATGATTCTATATCAATCGAGCAATTTGAAAAAGAACCGTTTAGATATCTAAAAAGTTTTGATGATGCTCTTGTCGATTTCAACCGTTTTGCGATTGACGATAGCGTCGCTGACAAGGTGTTAAACGGTGTAAGAGTGAAATTTGACAATCTACCCGACGGATATTTTCTTGTTGAGGCAAGAGGCGATATTGTGGGCGTAGGTGAGTGCGTCAACGGCGCATTGGTTATTAAGACGAGGCTATAATGGGCATACGCATTTGTGATTTTAATATCGGATATAAACAACCTATTGCGTTGGCATTAGGCTTTTTTGATTGCATGCACGTTGGGCATAAACGTCTTGTCGATGCCGTTAAGGGCTATTGCAAGGAAAATAACGCTGTGCAAAGTGCGCTTTTGACCTTTTCAAACGATCCTAATATTGCTTTTGGCAAGTCAAAAGAGATTTATAATTTTGAAAATAGGGTTTCTATACTTGAAAAACTTTCTATGGACGTGGTAATCGGAGCGAAATTTAACAATGAATTTATCAATATGTCTGCAGATGATTTTCTTGATAATCTTTGCACAAATTTTGATATTCAATTTATTGCTGTCGGAGCGGATTACACGTTTGGCAAAGGCGCGCTTGGAGATGTAAATCTTCTTCATAATTACTGTGAAAAGCATAATATTGTACTTTGCGTGGTGCCTTTTGAGCGTGTTGACGGTGAAAAGTTGTCGACTACACGATTGAAATCACTTGTAAAATGCGGTGCGGTTGATGTCCTCAATTCGCTTTTATGCTATCCGTATTTTGTAAAAGGCAAGGTTATACATGCAAAGCATAATGGAACATTAATGGGCTTTCCTACGGCAAATCTTGCGATTAACAATGATAGATTGCCGCTTTGTAGCGGAATATATGCTACAATTTGCGTTATTGACGGAAAGGAATATCCGTCGATGACCAATGTCGGTGCAAAGCCGACTTTTGACGACGATACGCCGTCGATAGAGACGTACATTTTTGATTTTTCACAGGATTTGTATGGCAAGGAAATCGAGATACAGTTTTTAAAACGAACACGCGACATATTCAAATTTGAAGATAAACAGGCTCTTGCAACGCAGTTGCGCCAAGACGAAGCACAAATAAGGAAAATTCTTTCAAGTGAGGGGAAACTATGATTTATAATATCGAAAACGCACTTTTTGGACCATCCGGACATGATGAAACGTTTTCTTTAGAGGGAAATAGTGCCACAATTCAAATGCCGTCATGGCTTAGGGACAAAGGACTGGACCTGTTTGAATATTCCTTTGGCAGAGGAGTGCGCATCACTAACGAGACGGCAGAGGCAATAGGAAACGAGGCGGATAAATATAATATCGAAATCAGCGTTCACGCGCCATATTTTATCAATTTTGCATCGGTGGAGCAAGAAAAGGCTGATAATTCAATAAATTATCTTACAAGTTCTCTCAAAGCGCTAAAACATTTTAATGGAAAAAGATGTGTTTTTCATCCGGGGGCGGAAGGCAAACAGCCGAGAAACGAAGCATTTGCTCGTACAATCGACAATTTCGCTCGTGCCTTGGACGTTATTAAGAATGAGGGCTTGGACGACTTGATTGTTTGTCCCGAAACAATGGGGAAACAGGCTCAAATAGGTACTGTAGATGAGGTTATCAAACTTTGTAATCTTGCCGATAACGTATATCCTTGCGTCGATTTCGGACACGTTAACAGTTTGTGGGGCGGAGCGTTGAAATCCGCCGATGATTTTCAACGCATTATTGACGATATGTTTGACGGCATAGGCGAGGAGAAAACCAAAAATATGCACGTGCATTTCAGCAAAATAATGTATGGTGCAAAAGGCGAAATCAAGCATTTGACATTTGCAGACAACATATATGGTCCTGAATTTGAACCATTTTGTGAAGTTATCGTCAATAATAATCTCACTCCGCATATCTTGAGCGAGTCGGCAGGAACACAAATGTTAGATGCAAAATACATGCAAGATTGTTATTTGAATTTAACGAACAATTAAATAAAAAGAGTAGCGTATAGGACGTCTCAACGCGACGTCCTATATAGTGAAGTTTTAGATTGTTACATAACATAAGGGTATAGGGATTTTTGATTAAGTCTGATATTGTTTTTTATTTTAAATAATAGTGAATTTTTGTTGATTAATCCTAAATAGATTTATTCGTAAAATACGGGCTTTACGCAATGAAAGCGATAAAAATGGTACTAAACAGTAATGCTTTTGATTTTTTTGCAAAAGATTTTTAACTTTGCATTTTGTCACATGTTTGCTATGATTTTTAAATTTTAAACTTGCGATTTATGGTTTAAAATCCAAGTTATTCGCTTTAAATTTACTAATTTCAGCCACATTTTATATCGCTTGATACAATATGTTTTTTATCCGTTAAATTGCCTCATACATGCCCTAATTATGTGATTTTTTAAAAACCTACCGCAAAATGGTGTTTTGGGTAGGTTTTTAAGATGTAATATTCGATGTCAAATCATCGGTCAAATTTCAAGGTTTCGAGCGTATGTTGTACGGCAAGATATGCGTGTTCATACGTAAGTCCGCCTTGAACGTAGACAATATACGGTTCTTTTATCGGCGAATCTGCGCTTAATTCTATAGATGAGCCTTGTACAAATGCGCCTGCAGCCATAATAATGTGGTCTTGATAACCGGGCATATCCCAAGGCATCGGTTTGACATTGCTGTCTATGGGCGAAATTTCCTGAATTGCGCCACAGAAATCTATAAGTTTGTCCGCAGAGCCGAGTTTGATGCTTGTAACAATGTCATACGGATGCATATCTCCGCGCGGGAGCGTTTCAAAACCGAGTTTAGTATAGGTTTTTGCAAACAAAAGAGAGCCTTTTAGTGCATTTTTTACGGCAGACGGCGCCAAAAACAAGCCTTGATAATACGGTAAATATCCGTAAACATACGAGCCTTCTTCCATGCCGAGAGACGGCGCGGTAAGACGGTAAGAAACTTGTTCGACAAGGTCGGATTTTCCGGCGACGTATCCGCCGGTTGGTGCAATTCCACCACCGATATTTTTGATAAGCGAGCCTGCGATCAGATCAGCACCGACGTCGGTAGGTTCGATTTTTTCTACGAATTCGCCATAGCAATTATCGACTAAAACAAGCGTTTTGGGGCTAATTTTCTTAACAAATTTGATAAGTTCGGCAACTTTTTCGACGCTAATTGCTTGACGAAGGCTATAACCGCGACTTCTTGCGAGGAAAACGGCTTTTATCGGCTCGGCTGTAAGTGCGTTTTCTATAGCGGTATAATCAAAATCGGGCGTTAAGTCGGGATTAGTCTTGAGGTCGATTTTGTCAAATTTTACGCCAAAATCTTTGAGAGAACCTTTGTTTTCAGCCAAAATCACGTCTGTGAGCGTATCATAAGGCATACCTGAAACAGCCAAAAGTTTGTCATTGGGACGTAAAACTCCAAAAAGCATTAGAGTAAGCGCATGCGTGCCGGAAACTATATTCGGAGATACGATTGCGCTTTCTGCATGGAAAATGTCGGCATAAAGTCTGCAAAGAGTGTCTCTGCCGATGTCGTCGTAGCCGTATCCGGTGGTGCCGAACATGTGGCGTGCTTGAATGCTTTGATTTTTGTAGGCATCAAGCACCTTTTTTTGGTTGTAAAGCGCAATATCGTCAAGGCGTGCAAATTGGTCTTGGAGTTCGATTTCGCATTGTTTGATGAGTTGATTTGCCGTGTTTTTGTCCATATTAACCTAAAATTATATTGATTTTTTGCTATTGTAGTTGAGTTTTTTGCTTTATTTGATTTTGCAGATATTCGATTGCGCCGTTTTGGTTATCCGTATCAAACCATTTTACAAAATCGTATTTTCTAAACCAAGTGAGTTGTCTCTTGGCATAATTGCGTGTGTGTTGCTTGATTTTATCCTTGATTTGCTCGATTTGCGCCTTATCAACGATATATCCGTTATCTGTTTTTTGGTAAGCACAATCGGCAAATTCCTTATATCCGATGGCTTGCATGGATTGATAATCAAAACTTCCGACGCTTAAAACCTCATTGACGAGACCTTGTGCAAACATAAGGTCTACACGTTGATTTATGCGCTCATAGAGTTTTTCACGCTCAGTAGTCAGCGCAATCATTATAACGTCGGGTTTTTCGCGACTGTCGCTGTTTTGCGCAAGCGTTTTGCCTGTTGACATTATGATTTCCAGCGCGCGGATAACTCTTTTGGTATCGTTGACGTGAAGCCTGTTTGCAGTCTGTTCGTCGAGTGCGCGCAGTTTTTCGTGCATTGCTTCGGCGCCGATTTCATCAAGTTCGGATTGCAATTTATCTCTTAATTCTTGATTTTTTATCGTACCTGCAAAACTCATAGGATAAAGCAAGGATTCAAAATACAATCCAGTACCGCCTACGACTATGGCGAGCAAGCCTTGATTTTGAGCATTTTCGATTTCCACTTTAGCCATTTGCGCAAATTCCGCAACAGAAAACTCTTCGTCGGCATTTACAACGTCTATAAGTTTGTGCGGGATTTCTCGGCGGATGCTTGCATCCTCTTTTGCTGTGCCAATGTCCAATCCGCGATATATCTGCATACTGTCGGCAGATATTATTACGCTTGGATAAAGACGCGCCAATTTTATGGCAAGCGAACTTTTGCCGGATGCGGTAGGTCCTGCAATATATATAGTAGGATATTTGATTGTATTATATATATTATCCATATATGTGTGTTGGTTTTATCTTGTTTAGACGATACGCTTAAAGAGTTTTTCGATATCCTTTTGGCTGAACGCTATAACCGCCGGTCTGCCATGCGGACATTTTGTGGGTAAATTGCCGTTTTCGTCAACATAATACTTGAGCACTCTCTCGATTTGCGCGCGAGAAAGCGAATCTCCACCTTTAATTGCACCTTTGCATGCTTGTTGGCATAGTTTATCTTTGAGAAGATTTTCAAGTGTCAAATCGTTTTCGTTGAGCATATTTGCAAACAAATCCGAGAAAAACTTTCCAAAGTTGACGGTTGCGACGGGTTCGGGCACGGCTTTAATCAAATACGATGTGTGCCTATCCTCTATTTCAAATCCTAAACTTCTCAAATTGGGTAAAATCTTATCAAGGTATTCCGCTTCTTCGCCTGACGGGCAAATTTTGTACGGTATCAACAACGGTTGCGCATATTCTACGCTGAATTTTTGCAGTATTCTATCATACAAAATGCGTTCATGTGCTGCATGTTGGTCGATAAGATATACAAGATCGCCTCTTTGGCAAACGATATATGTATCAAAGATTTGTCCGACGATTTTGCCGTCAAAAATTTCTTGATTTTCCTCGCTATCAAAAGTATTCTCATTTTGTCCAATATTGCAAATTTGACAACTATGCGTAAAATCTTTGTTCAAAATTCCGATAACGTTGTCATTAAGGACAGATTTATTCTTGTCGACGTTTGTGTCGTACAAATCGAACGAACTATAATTTTTGGGTTGAGTTTTACCACTGAATAGTTTTTGCGTATCGATATGCGTTTGAATAAATTCCTGTCGGTTTTCATTTTCGGCGGGCAAATATACGGGATTTTGCGGTAAAATACGGTTATTTTGCGCAATTTCCGTATTATTCTCCGTTGTGGATGAAATATCAACGCCGAATGAAGCATTTTGCATGCTCTTTGCTATTGTGTCTTGAATTGCGTGATAAACCGCACTGAAAACGGCTTGTTTATCCCTAAATCTTACTTCTGTTTTGGACGGATGTACGTTGACGTCTACGTCTTCAAATGGCATAACAATATCCACTATAAACATAGGATATGTGCGTTTCATGATATACTCGGCGTATGCTCTTTCGACTGCGGTCTGAATCGTTACGTCCTCAACCGCTCTTCCGTTTACGATAATAGATTGATATGTGCGGTTGGGCTTTGTGAAATCGATTTTGGACGTATATCCGTCAATTCTTATTTCACCTCGTTGTTCCGTATCGATTTTGAGGAGATTATCAGCGGTTTTTGCGCCGTATACAGAATAAATTGCGTCCTCAAGAGTGCCACCGTCGCTTTGCAAAATCAAACCGTCCTCATTTGAAAGCGAGATTGCAACTTGCGGATTTGCTAAAATAAGCGATTTTACGGTATCTTGCACAAATCTCAACTCGCTTGACGCTTTTTTGAGAAATTTCAAGCGCGCCGGTGTGTTGAAAAAGAGGTTTTCAACGCAAATTAAAGTGCCTTGCGCCCTATTGCTTTCGCCTTCAAAGGCAACCTGTCCACCGTGCAATACAATTTGTGACGACGTTTTTTGTGACTTTGAAGCGGTTGTAAGCGTAACATTGCTTACGGATGAAATGCTTGCAAGTGCTTCACCTCTAAAACCTAACGTTGAAAGACTGTCAAGGTCGGTAATTTCACAAAGTTTGCTTGTGGCATGGGGTAAAAATGCACTGCGCATATCCTCTTTTTCTATGCCGATGCCGTTGTCGCTTACCTGAATTTTATTAAGTCCGCCCTCTTCAACGACAATATCTATTTGCGTTGCGCCTGCGTCTATTGAGTTTTCAACAAGTTCTTTCACGACGGATGACGGTCTTTCTACAACCTCGCCTGCTGAAATCATATTGAAAACGTTTGGTGTCAAAATATTGATTTTGCTCATATTATTCTCCGCAATCTTTATGTTGCTAATTGAATTATAGTGTGTTAGATTATCGATTTTGCAGTTGTTTTTTGAGATCGGAGAGGATTGTCAGCGCCTGAAGCGGTGTGAGATTATCCACATCCGTATCAAGTATTTGCTTTTCAATCTTGCTCTCTCCCGTGTCAAAAAGGCTGACTTGCGCCGTCACGTTTTTCTTTGCGGACGACAAAAGCATTTCGTTGGTGTCACGGTTGCGAGAGTCCTCTTCGAGTGAGCGCATTATATTCTTTGCGTGTTCGATAACAGGCTTGGAAACGCCGGCAAGCGACGCAACTTCTATACCGAAACTTTGCGATGCGCCTCCCCTGACAATTTTGTGCAAGAAAACTATCGTATCGTTGACTTGACTTACTAGAACTCTATAATTCTTGACGCCTTCAAGGTCTTCAAGTTCGGTAAGTTCGTGAAAATGCGTTGCAAAAAGCGTCTTTGCTTTTACGTTTTTGGTTATGTATTCAAGCACTGCCCAAGCAATGGATAAGCCGTCAAACGTGGAAGTTCCGCGCCCGATTTCGTCAAGAATAAGCAAACTTTGACGGGTTGCGTAGTTGAGTATGGTTGCAACCTCTATCATTTCCACCATAAAGGTACTTTGTCCGCCACTTAAGTCATCGCTCGCACCTATTCTTGTAAAAATACGGTCAGTAAGAGCGATTTCAGCAGATTTTGCAGGTACAAAACATCCGATATGCGCCATCAAAGTGATTATTGCCACTTGTCGCATATAAGTACTCTTACCAGCCATGTTCGGACCTGTAATTATCATTGTACGGTTGTCGTTTTCGTCAAGCAAAGTGTCATTTGCCACGTATGCACCCTTATCGAGAATGTTTTCAACAACCGGATGTCTGCCGTCAACGATATTTATGCTCTTGATTTTTTTGTTTATTGTCGGCTTAACGTATTTATTTGTAGAGGACACGTTTGCAAAGGACAAAATACAGTCGAGATTGCTCAATGCTTGCGCATCTTTTTGAAGAGATGCAAAGTTCTCTATGCACAAGCCTTTAAGTTCCTGAAAGATTTTGTCTTCAAGCATTTGAACATTTGCCTCTGCCGAGAGGATTTTTTCTTCCAACTGCTTAAGTTCTTGTGTGATATATCTTTCACCGCCCACAAGCGTTTGTTTGCGCTCGTATCTGTACGGCACTTTGTCTATGAATGACTTGGAGACTTCTATGTAATAGCCGAACACTTTGTTATAGCCCACTTTGAGCGTGCGAATCCCCGTCTCCTCTCTTTCTCTTGCCTCTAAAGACGCAAGCCATTCTTTAGCAGAGATTTTTATCGAGCGCATTTCATCGAGAGTTTCATCATAACCGCGTGCGATATATCCGCCGTTTTTGTAACCGTTTACTCCCTCTCTGTCAAGTGCGCTTTGAAGTGTCTGGCACACACCGTTAAGAGTGTCGATATTTGCATTGATTTTTTTCAATAACGGCGCGCTTGTTTCTTTAAGAGTCTGTTTGATTTGTGGCAAAACTTCAAGAGTATCGCTAATGGAGAGTAGGTCTTTTGGCGTTGAATTGCCGTAAGCAAGTCTGCCGTTGAGTCGCTCAAGGTCTCTTGCCATTTCAAGAGATGAGGCAAGTCTTTCCCTAATTGCCTTTGACGAAGCGAGATTTTCAACGGCGTCAAGGCGTTGATTTATCGCGTCGCTATCTTGCAAGGGTTGCTCAATCCAGCGTTTCATAAGGCGTGCGCCCATTGCCGTGTGCGTTTTGTCAAGCACGCTCAAAAGCGAACCCTGTCTTTTTCCGTCGCGAGCGCGTTGAGTAAGTTCAAGATTGTGACGTGTTGCGCTGTCGAGCATCATAAACGACTTATCGTGCAAGAAAACTATTTTGTTTAATTGTGCGAGCGAGCGTTTTTGAGTCTGCGCAAGATATTCCAAAAGTCCGCCCGTTGCGCTTACTGCATTGGGATGATTTTCGATTTCAAAAACGGAGAGTGACGGCACGTTGAAAGATGTGATAATCTTCTTTGTCGCAACGCTTAAAGAATAAGCAAAATCGTGATAACATCTTGCCCTCTTTTCGCTTGCTTTGAAATATTGAGCCTTTTGATATTTGCAAAGGAAATCCTCATTGCAAATTATTTCGCTGGGAGATATACTTCCCAAAAGGTTGGAAAGTTTGTCTAAATAGTTGTCGCCCTCAAATTCATACACACAAAATTCGCCTGTTGATATATCCGTCCAGGCAATGCCGAATGCGTTTTGATTGGTATATACCGAGCAAAGGTAGTTTGCGCTTTTTTCGTCGAGGATGTCCTCTTCCATTACCGTACCGCTTGACACGACGCGTACGACGTCACGCTCCACAAGTTCGCCTCTGGGAGTGCTGGTGGGATCGCTCAACTGCTCGCAAATAGCCACTCTGTAGCCGTTTTCAATGAGTTTTCTTATGTAGTTATCCACAGCGTGATATGGCACTCCACACATAGGAGCACGCTCGGAAAGCCCGCAGTCTCTGCCTGTCAATGTGAGATCGAGCACTCTCGACGCCGTGACTGCGTCGTCAAAAAACATCTCGTAAAAGTCGCCCAATCTAAAGAAAAGCAAGCAATCTGGATAGCCGTCTTTTATGAGAAAATATTTTTTCATCATAGGTGAAAGTTTGTTGCGGTCAATAACCATTATTCTTCCTCCTTGTGTCCGAAAAGCGAAGCGGATTTGGATTCATAAATTTTGACATTGAAGAACTTGCCGATGTCATCTTTTGTTCCCTCAAACGTAACAAGCCTTCCGCCTTCGGTGCGTCCGCACACCATATCTTCGTGTTTGGGCGCAATGTCTTCACATAACACTTCAAACACCTGTCCTTTGAAAGTGTCGGAAATCTCTTTTGTAATCTTGTTTTGCAACTTGATAAGCCTCGAAATTCGCTCTTGCTTTATAGCATACGGGATTTGCTCCATTTTTGCGGCGGGAGTGCCTTTTCTGGGCGAATAGATAAAGGTAAATGCGTTGGAATAGCGTACTTTCTCCACTATTTCGAGAGTCTTTTGGAAGTCCTCTTCCGTTTCGGTGGGAAATCCGACCATTATGTCCGTCGTAATGCCGATGTCGGGCATGCGTTCACGCAATTTGTGGATGCAGTCAAGATACTTTTGGCTGTCATATCTGCGATTCATATTTGCAAGCACCTTGTCAGATCCCGCTTGAATGGGAAGGTGCAAGTTGTTGCAAATTTTGCTCGACGACGCCATTGCATCTATAATATCATCCGACAAATCCTTTGGGTGCGACGTCATAAAACGCACGCGGAATTTGCCCTCAATTTTGTCAATTTCTCTCAATAAATTGGCAAAGTTGACATTGGGATCGTCCACGTCGTTGCCATAAGAATTGACGTTTTGTCCAAGCAATGTAATCTCTTTGTAGCCTTCGTCAACGCAACGCTTGACCTCTTCAAGCACGTTGTTCATGTCGCGAGATACCTCTCTGCCTCTTACGTACGGCACTATGCAGTAGGTGCAGAAATTATTGCACCCATATATGATATTTATCCAAGCGTTTGGATAACTTGTGCGAGTTTGAGGCGTCTTTTCATCGATTTCAAGATAGTTTTGAGGCTGTTCAACGTTGAAACAGCGATATTTTTTATCGCTTCTCTTGCGGATGTTTTTGCGTGAGTTTTTCACCTTGACAATCTCGTCTTTGAGGTCTTGAATATTTCTTGTGCCCAAAACAATGTCGACATAAGGATATTTTTCCTTTATGTTTTGTGCAACGCCGTCTTGTTGCGGCATGCAACCGACAACTGCCAAAATGAGGTCGGGATTGCGCTTTTTCTCGGCTTTTGTTACGCCGATATTGCCCAGCGCACGACGTTCTGCCGTATCTCTGATACAGCAGGTGTTGAAGACGATGACGTCAGCACTTTCACCATCGGGGCAATCCGTATACCCCAATTCTTCGAGTATACCGGCAATTTTTTCGCTTTCGTGGACATTCATTTGACATCCGTATGTATTAATCTTGTAAAACATGACATTATCCTTGCGCGCGTATGGGCGCGAATATTTCTTAACAATTTATTATACATAAAAACAAACTAGAAAACAATAATAATTTCAATGAAAAAATCTCAAATTGAAAATTTAACGCAAAAATCCGACAAAAAACGCAAAAGAAAAAAGATTGTAATCGTAACGTTGTTGTGTCTAATTTTGATACCGACAATTATATTGGGTGCCACAGTGGCGGGCTTTGCGATATGGGCAAACACTGTAGAACTTGACGAAACGCTCTTGCCAACCGCAAAGGCGGTTCCTGTTTTTTATGATTCAATCGGCAATGAAATCGACTATCTAACAAATGATTTTGTCAATATTGAAGATGTTCCCCTCAATCTAAAGAATGCGTTTATCGCACTTGAAGATAAACGATTTTATTCTCACAAAGGATACGATATTGTTCGCATCGGCGGTGCGTTAATTAACGATATTAAATCAAAATCGCTAAAAGAAGGTGCGTCCACAATTACGCAACAACTTGTAAAAAACACTCATTTGAGTAGCGAAAGAACGATTGAAAGAAAACTAAAAGAGATTGCAATAGCAACAAAAGTGGAAAAAAGATACTCAAAAGACGAGATTTTGTCAATGTATTTGTCTGTCATCTATTTTGGCAATGGTGCTTATGGGGTTAAAAGCGCAAGTAAATTGTATTTCGATAAGGATATAGCCGATTTAACGCTTGGTGAATGCGCCACACTTGCAGGTATTGTCAAAAATCCAAAGAAGTATTCGCCTTTTTCTAATGTAAATGAGTGCAAGAATAGACGAAATCTTGTACTGAAAGTGATGAAAAACGAGGGATATATCGACGAAAACACTTATAACAGCGAATGCGGAAAAGATTTATACGTTGCAAGCCGTAACGAAAGAAGCAAAGATTTCTGTTCTGTATATATGGAAAAAGCGATTGCAGAGGCATGCGAGAAACTGGGAATAACAAAATATCAACTGGGTAATAGTGGATATAAGATATACACAAACCTTGATAAAAATCTGCAAGATTGTATATATAAAAGTGCAAAAACGTCTGCGAATTATGAAAATGAGGATGTTGAAAGCGTTATTATAATTATCGATAACAAAACGTCGAGCGTTGTTGCATATTGCTCGACTTTGCCGTATGAGGTAAAAAGGCAAGCAGGTTCTGTTATTAAACCGATTGCGGTATATTCTCCTGCTATCGATATGGGATTAATATCTCTTTGCACTCCGATTTGCGATGAAAAAATCGACTATAGCGGTTACTGCCCGAGGAATTTTGGTGATAAATATATCGGCAATACAACTATCCGTACTGCAATACAAAAGTCAATAAATACAATCGCCGTAAAAACGATTTCTTATGTTGGAATTGAAAAATCTGCCGAATACATTTCTAATTTTGGCATAAAATTAGAATACTTCGACAAGAATTTATCGCTTGCACTCGGCACAAACACTGTTACGCCAAAAGAAATCGCCGATGCTTATTCTACCCTCGCAAACGGCGGTATGTACGAAAAATCTTCCTTTATCAGATATATCGTCTCTGACGGAAGAAAGATTTATAATACCGAGAATGCAATTACGAAAAAGCAAGTAATAAAGCCATCAAGCGCTACCATAATGACATCTGCACTTATAGACACTGTATTGGACGGAACTGCGCGCACATTATCTACTCTTCCTATTGAGGTTGCTTGCAAAACCGGCACCGTCGAAAAAGGAAATAAAAACAGCGACGCTTGGTGCGTAAGTTATAACAATAATTATACAATTTGCGTATGGCACGGAAGCGACAGCGGTACAAACGAACGTGGCGGTGGTCATCCGACAATGCAAAGCAAAAATATTTGGCTGGAGATAATCAAACAAAAGGAATTGGATAATCATTTACAAAAGAGTGAGCAAACCACATATCTCGATATTGACCTTTACACGACGACAGCACAGGGACGAATTGTGCTTGCCAGTCAAAACACACCGTTAGAATATAGAAAAAGAGAAATATTTGACAAGTCGCAGATTTTTGAAATATCATCGACGTTTGAGTGTATAGACGATTTTGACTTTGAAATTGAAAAGCAAAACGCTAATGTATTAATCACATTTGATGCAAAAGACATATACACTTATAACATTTATTGTAAGGACGTTTTTGGCGATAGACTTGTGGCGACAATTTCAAACAGTGATGGGACAAAAACCATAACTGACGCTCCTTTGCCGACTTTTAACGTCGTGCAATATAGAGTTGAGTGCATTATCAATGCCAATCCCTCCGTAAAAAAATCGTCGACGAAGGAAATATTCGTCGACGACATATTGATTGATTGGTCTTTTGATAATTAGACTATTTCGATGCCCTCAACTGCTCTTTGTACAAGTGCGTCGATGTCCATTGCCTTTTCTGCCTCTCTGACTTTTTCAAGTCGCGGACGTATTGCTGGATTTTTGGGTAAGAAAATTGTACAGCAATCTTCAAATGGCTCAATAGACGTTTCATAAGTGCCGATTTTTCTTGCAAGTGCCATAGTTTCTTCCTTATCGAATGCAATTAGCGGTCTAAATATCGGAAGCCCTGCGCAATCTTCAGTCGATGTCATACTTTCCACGGTTTGCGAGGCGACCTGTCCGAGGCTTTCACCTGTGATTATTGCCTTGCATTCCGCCTTTTGCGCAACTATCGTTGCGATACGCATCATAAATCTACGCATAATCGTAATCATAAATTCAGCCGGGCAAAGTTTGTGTATTTCCATCTGAATTTCCGTAAAAGGCACGATATAAAGTTTAATATCCGTCGCATATTTGCTTACAATGTCGCGAAGTTCAATGACTTTTTCTTTTGCTCTTTCTGACGTATACGGCGGAGAGCAGAAATGTATTGCGCAAAGTTTCATACCGCGTTTTGCCATCATATATGCCGCAACGGGAGAATCTATACCTCCTGAAAGCAACATAAGTCCCTTGTTTGAACATCCAACGGGCAATCCGCCCGCACCGCTGATGACATCGCTAAATACAAACGAATATCCGTTTTCTCTAATATCCACCATAAAATCATAGTCAAATTGCGTCAAGTCCACCTTAAAATGGGTGTGTTTAAGCACAATTCCGCCCAATTCGCCTGCAATTTCGTAAGATGCTTTAGGTATGCGCTTGTCAGCACGCTTTACAGTGATTCTGAATTTTGCATTCTTAATATTGCAATCTTCCTCTGCTTGCACGGCAATATTCTTCAAGCACTCCTTAATGTCGCAAAATCCTTCATCTGCTTTAGTCTCTACCTTGTAGGCGATGGACAAGGAATATATTCCGAATACTTTTTTGAGCCTATCGACAATCTCGCCCTCGTCGTCTATGTCGTAGTTTTCAACAAAGTATCTGCCTTGCGAGCGTGTGAAGTCAAATTGCAATCCGTAAAGCGAGTGCTTAATATTTTTGATGAGCAAACTTTCAAAATAATCGCGGTTTTTGCCTTTTAAGAAGATTTCGCCATAGCGAATGATTATAACTTTATTCATATCAATTCCTTATATCCTTTTGTAATCGGTAAGAGTTTGTAGGCTCTCTTTGATTGTATTCACTATATAGTCGATGTCGTCGAGGTTGTTTTCAAATGACGTGCTAAAGCGTATAATGCCGTCTTTGTGGCTCTCGTCAAGACCGAGCAAAGATTTAAATCTGCTTTCATGATGACTTGAACATGCCGAGCCAATGCCGACGAGAATGCCTTTGTCTTCAATATCATGCAGCAAAACTTCGCCTCTCACGTTTTTGAACGCCACAGTCAAAATGTTTGGCGCACAATTTTCATTCGGGGAAATAATCGTCGTATCGGGAATATCTTGCAAGATTTTCTCTTTAAGCGCATTTTTAAATTGCGTTTTTTTATCAGTATCTGTTGCAAGATTTTGAGCGGAAATCTCCACCGCCTTTGCAAATCCCATTATAGACGGAGCATTTTCCGTGCCCGAGCGGAACCCCTTTTCCTGTCCTCCGCCGTAAATAAGCGGTTTAATCGATGTGCCTTTTTTGACAAACAGACCACCGATACCCTTTGGACCGTGGATTTTGTGTGCGGAAATCGTATATAAATCGACGTCCAAAGCACGCAAATTTACCTTAATTTTGCCAAACGCTTGCACACCGTCGCTATGGAAAACGGCGTTGGGCGCAAATTTGCGAGTAAGTTTTACAAGCCTTGCAATGTCATTGATTGCGCCCGTTTCGTTACTTACGTGCATAATTGATACAAGCGAAACATTATCGTTTAATAATTCCTTAAACAAGTCAACGTTTACTGAGCCATCGGTGTTTATAGGCGCAAAAACAACATCATAACCCTGCACCGAAAGTTGGTTTGCGCTATTGATAATCGCGTCGTGCTCGCCCAGTCCGACGATAATGCGACTGCCCTTTGGCTTTCTTGTGCAGAAAAGCGCAGTGTTGTCGGCTTCGCTTCCGCCTGATGTAAAATACAATTCGCCCTCCGGTGCGTGAAGAGCGGTTTTAATCTGTTCCCTTGCGTTTTTGATTTTCATCGCAAGTTGCACGGAAGGCTTATAAAGCGCAGAAGGATTGAAATAATCCTCTATGCTTTCATTGTGTATTATATCTGCGACGTCGGGGTAAATCTTTGTTGTCGCAGCGTTGTCAAGATATATTATTTTACTCATATTTTAATCATCTAAACGTGTATTTTCTTTTATTGCCTCTTTTATAAGCGCAATCAGATATTCGTCCGGAGCAAAGAGTGCTTTGCGTAGCGAGCCTTGATAGCGATATGTTATTTGATACACTCCTCTATCGTATGCTTTCGAACAATATAAACAAGCATCTTCATCCTCGCACATGTCAGTCATTATATCAAAGTCCGTTATATCTTTTATAAGTAAAGATAACGCCCTATATTGTCTGTTTACAACATCTTTTTTCACAATCGTGAGCCTATCCAAAGAAAACTCATACAAATACTCTTTAGCGGTCTTATTGTATACGTGTAAATTGAACGCACCAAAGGCAAACGCAAGGGCAAATCCAATCATAAAGTACCAACTGTAAAAGATTGAAACCATGACAAAGCCCAGCGAAAACAGTATACTGAAAATGCCTATCCACTGCTTTGAGCGTTCGCTGGATGATATTTGAACATCAACGGATTGATTGTAGTTCTGCGTCATATCATTTCACCTTGTAATAGTCGTCTTTTTTAACTTTTGTGGAAAGTTTTCCAAAAGAGATTTCCGCCTCGCCTCGTTTGTTGATTGAAATGAGTTTACCCTTCTTTTGCAGCGACTTTATATACACGTTATCGCCGATTTTAAGCGGAGAATTGTCGGGTATATCCTCGACAACTGCTTCTTTTTCATATTCGGCAGACATGTTTTCAAGTTGTTTTTTAAGTTTTCTTGCCTCAAACAAATCTTTGTCT
Organism: uncultured Bacteroides sp.; assembly: GCA_964499325.1. Classification (GTDB taxonomy): domain Bacteria; phylum Bacillota; class Clostridia; order Christensenellales; family CAG-917; genus CAG-475. The sequence goes on from CAZCKS010000012.1 coordinate 20,522, forward strand.
TCAACGACAGGTTTATTGAGAATTTCTTTGATTTTCTCAATCATGTCGTTTGCTTCTTCCACGCTGTTTTCGATGAGGCGTTTTGTTTCCTTGCGTATACTTTCGTCAAGTTTCTCGCGTTTTTCCTCGAGACGTTTCTTTTCAAGTTGAGCGTCTTGCAATGCTTTTGCGGCATTTTCTCTGTCAATAGACGCCTCGCTGACAAGTTCCACCGCTTTCATTCTTGTTTGTTCAGCGGCGGTCAACACGCTGTCAAACTGTTTCTTTTCAAAAGAAATCTTGCTCCTTGCTCTCTCTACAATGTCCTCTCGAAGTCCGAGTTTTTGGGCTATAGAAAGTGCGTTTGACGCACCGATTGCTCCCATAACCAACTTAAATGTCGGGCAGAACGTTTCGCTGTTAAATTCCATTGACGCTACAACGACGCCCTTTGTGACAAGTGCAAATTCCTTTAAGTCGTTAAAGTGCGACGTGATAAGCGATTTGCATCCGACGGACAACAAATGTTCAGCAATGCTCACGGCAAGCGATGCACCCTCGCTCGGATCCGTACCGGCGCCCAATTCGTCAAATAGAACAAGTGATTTGTTTGTTATAACATCGAGGATGCCAATCGTATTCTTGATGTGCGACGAGAATGTCGAAAGGCTTTGTTGTATGCTCTGTTCATCACCGATGTCGCTGTATACGCCGTCAAAAATTGATAAAACAGCCTCTTTTGCTGGAATATAAAGCCCGCTCATTGCCATAACTGTAAACAAGCCGACAAGTTTAAGTGTAACTGTCTTTCCACCTGTATTCGGACCTGTTATCAACAGCATGTTATCATCCCTGTCAAGATTGAGCGATACGGGTACTACTTTGTGTGCGTCAATAAGAGGATGCCTACCTTGGCGTATGGATATGCGCCCCTCGTCGTTGAGTGTAGGTCTTGTCGCCTTATACTCTCTTGCAAGTTGCGCTTTTGCAAATATAAAATCGAGATCGACGATATTCTGATATGACCAAGAGATGTTGTCCGCATTCCCCATAATCGTCGAGGAGTAATTGCGCAAAATTCGTTCAATCTCCAACTGCTCGTTTACAAGTTCGACTTTGAGTTCGTTGTTAAGTTCCACAACCTGCATCGGCTCCACAAAGAGCGTCGAGCCCGACGAAGATTGGTCGTGCACAAGCCCTGCGATGGCACCTTTACAGTCGCTTTTCACAGGAATCACGTATCTGTCCCCTCTCATTGTAACGATATTGTCTTGCAAGTATTTGGAATATTGTGGAGAGGTTATAAAAAGTTGCAGTTTTGTGCGTACGTTGTCGTTGAGTTTGCGTATGCGTATGCGTATTTGCTTTAGTTCGTTAGTGGCATTGTCCGCAACTTCAGTTTCGCTTAAAAAATCTTCAAAAATACGCTTTTCCAAAGGCTCGTTTTCATACAACCTAAACGCAATGTCGTTGAGTATCGGACAGTCTTTCACACTTGTCAACGTGCGCTTAATCTTGTGTGCGACTTTAAGCGCACGCCCGACTTTCAAAATGTCCGCAATCGATAATACTGCGCCTTTTTTTGCCTTTATAAGCACGTCGGAGATATTGTCAACGGCAAATGACGGTGAGAGCGAATATTCAAACAATACCTTGTCCGCTTCCGCCGTTTCATTTAGAGCGTCGTTTGCCTCACTCATTGTCGAAAAAGGCAAAAGATTCTTTGCCTTAATCTTTCCACCCGACGATTGCGCAAAATCGCTCAACCGTGCAAGTATGACAGGATATTCGAGAGTGTTTAGTGATTTTGTATCGAACATAGTATTGCTTTATTAAGTCCGTTTATCTTATTTTTGCTCCGCACTTGCGTTTGAGGGCGGAAAGGATTTTTGCCATTTCGGTAGCAATCTCGTCATCGGTAAGCGTTCTGTCAAGCGATGAGAATGCAAAACTCATTGCAACGCTCTTTTTGCCCTCGCCGATTTGTTCGCTCTTGTATGTGTCGAACACTTTTACGTCGTTGAGGAATTTGATTTTTGCACCTTTAACCGCATTTATCATATCTCCTGCTTGCACCTCGTCTGCCACGACAACGGCTAGATCGCGTTCGATAATTGGAAATTTAGAGAATGCGCTAAATTTTGTTTTTTCAAGGCAATTCTCGTTGAAAATTGCGTCAATAGAAATTTCTGCCACGTACAGGCGGAAGTTATCTACGCCGTATGCGTCCATTGTGTCGGGATGTAATTCGCCGACATAACCCACGCACTTGCCGTCCACGATAACGTCTGCGCTTCTTCCCGTATGCAAGAATGGTCTAACACCTCTTGCGTAACTCTCGTTAATGTGAAGCGCTTTAAACATTTCTTCGAGCGCGCCCTTTATAGTATAGAAATCCACGCCTTCGCCATACATACCGATGCAAAGCCTGTTTTCTTCTTTAGGTAATTCGACAAGAGGAAGTTCTTTGGGCAAATACACTTTTGCGATTTCAAAGAGTTTTGCACTCTTGTTGAAGTGCGTGATGTTGTAGCACATCGTCTCAATCATGCTGTGTGTAAGGGTTGTGCGCATTACGGACAATGCCTCGCCGAGCGGATTGACAAGTCTTATTGCCTTTCTTGCATCGTTATTTTCGTCAAGATTCAAAAGATTGGCGAATTTCGGCGATGTAAAGGAGTATGTTACACATTCAGATAGTCCGTTTGCACACAATGTGTTCTTGATTACATTGTTGAATTTCATCTTTGAGGGAACACCGCCCTTTGTAAGCGGAGCGTACTCAAACAAAGTCGGTTTGACGTGATTATAGCCGTATACACGGATAAACTCTTCTGCAATATCGTTTACTCCGACGACGTCTTCTCTGTCCTCTTTTACAAGTGCAACGAGAGTCTTTCCTCTTTCTTCAACGCCTATGCCCAAGCGATCAAGGATTGAGATAAGCGTGTTTTTAGGCACCTTACATCCGAGAATTTCTTGGATTTTCTTTGTCGTGAAAGGAATTTCACGCACTTTTTGATAATCGACTTTAACATCAATGATGCCCTCGACAATGTCGCCGGCGCCCATTTGATAAACGAGCGTCAAGGCACGCTTCAAGCCGTATTCTTGTGATGCGAAATCGATGCCTTTTTCAAATCTTGCACTGCTGTCCGAGCGCAAATTGAGCGCACGGGATGTACGGCGCACATTGTCGCGTGCAAATTTTGCGGATTCAAACACAACTTCAGTGGTATCGTCTTGTATACCGCTGTTTGCACCACCCATAATGCCTGCTACGGCAACGGGTTTGTATGCATCGCAAATGACAAGCATGTTTTCATTAAGTTTGTTCTCTTTGCCGTCAAGCGTAACAATGCTTTCGTCTGCTTGAGCGTTGCGCACCACAATTTTGTCGCCTTCAAGTTCTCTCTTATCAAAGGAGTGCATTGGTTGTCCAATCTCGGTAAGCACATAGTTGGTAATATCAACGATGTTGTTTATCGGGCGAATTCCCACCGCGCGAAGTCTTGATTTGATTGTTTGCGAAGACGGGAAAATCTTGATGTTTTTCACACCGGACGCCATATATCTGGGGCAGAGTTCTTGATTTTGAACATCAACTGATACCATATCGGATATTTTTGCAGTCGATGTGACTTTATAGTCGATTTGTGGTTCTCTACAAGTCGTTTTAAGAGCAACGGCAACTTCTTTTGCCATTTTGTAAATGGAGTTGCAATCGGGTCGGTTTGCCGTTACGCCCATATCGAGAATAATATCGTCGTAGCCCAGTGCTTTAAGTGCGTTTTGACCGAGAGTAGTGCCATCTTCAAAGCGGATAATGTCTCCCATTTTTTGGTTTTGAACGTCATCTTCCGTTACGCCGACTTCCTCAAGTCCGCAAAGCATACCTTCGCTCAATACACCTCTCAATTCTCCTCTTTTTATATCGTGTCCGTCGGCAAGGTGCGCGCCGTCAAGTGCAACTGCAATAGTTTCTCCGCCCTCTACAGGGACATTGGTAACCACTTGGATTGTTTTTGTGCCAATATCAATTTGAGTAACACGCAAACGGTCGGCATTCGGGTGTTTTTCTACATTTACGATTTTGCCGACGACAACGTTTGTCGCTTGATTCTCTTGATAAATTATTTCTTCTACCTCAAAACCGATTGCAACAAGTTTTTTTGCAAGCACTTCTGGTTTGACGTCTATATCTACATAATCTTTAAGCCATGAAATCGGAACTAACATTTTGTGCCTCCTTAATTGAATTGTTTAAGAAAACGCACGTCGTTTTCATAGAGCATTTTGATGTTGGGAATGCCGTATTTTATCATTGCAATGCGGTCTATACCGAAACCGAATGCAAATCCACCGTATTCCTTACTGTCAATGCCACACATATCCAAAACCTTTGGATTTACTATACCTGCGCCAAGGATTTCCACCCAGCCTGTGCCCTTGCACACCCTGCATCCTTTTCCATGACACATAGAGCATGTTACGTCCACTTCAACCGATGGTTCGGTAAACGGGAAATATGACGGGCGCAAACGCACTTTTGTATCTTTCGAGAAGATTTTTTCTGCAAATGTTTGTAAACAACCTTGCAAATCGCCCATCGTGATGTGCTTGTCGATTGCCAAGCCTTCAAATTGGTTGAATATCGGAGAGTGCGATGCGTCATCGTCGCTTCTATACACTTTGCCCGGAGAGATTATACGGATCGGCGGTTGTTGCACTTGCATAATACGTGCTTGAACTGCCGATGTTTGTGTGCGCAAAACTACATTGTCGTTGACATAGAAAGTGTCTTGCATATCGCGTGCCGGGTGATCCTTGGGCACGTTGAGCAGTTGGAAATTGTAAAGGTCGCTTTCGATTTCAGGACCTTCCGCAACGGTAAATCCCATACCGGCAAATATGTCGATAAGTTCGTTGGTAATAAGAGTCAAGGGGTGAAGCGTACCTATACCCTTTGAATTTGAGGGCAAGGTAACGTCGATTTCTTCCGCTTTCAATCTTGCAAGTTTTTCTTGCAACTCGATTTGAGCGGTTTTCTCGTTTAATGCGCCCTCTACTGCTCCGCGCAATTCGTTGACAAGTTTGCCCATATTGGGGCGTTCTTCTTTAGGAACGTTTGCCATATCGCGCATAAGCAAAGAAATCTCTCCGCTTTTGCCCAAATACTTAACCCTGATGTTGTTAAGTTCTTGAGAGGTGTTTGCCTTCTCGATCATTTGAAGCGCGTCATTTTTGATGCCGTCCATCTTCTCTTTCATATATGTCTCCTAACGTATGCACGCATTGTGCGTGCGCAAATAACTATAAAATACTAACAAAATTAACATATAAAGTCAACAGAATATGCCAAACAGTAAAAATGAGGCAGGATTAAATGCCTTATAAAGAAAATTCAAGTTATAACAACATAACAGCATCCAAACATGCAAACAAAAACAGAACGTTATCATTAGTCGAGGTGTATATCTGTGAAAGATGTGCTGTTACTTTTGCGATTGCTTATTCTTTACAACCACCAATAAATCAAGCGGATTACTTGATAGTTTAATCATTCTTGTACCTTTTATTTGCGTGTTTCCCAGATAAATCTTATTGTCATCGCCATGCTCAATGCGCATTGTGTGTTCAATACCGTTTGCGGTAAACACAAGAGAACAAGATAATATTTCGCTTGGTAAATACGGTTTTATACGCAACACGTCACCGTCGGTAGAAATCCCGAAATTTATCGTTGAAAACTTGTAAAATGGCTCGAATGTATTCTCAAAATCAATGATTTTTGAAATACTATTAAGTCGTTTTGCGCTTTTTGCATCGCTAAAGAACACATCCATAAAGAATCTGGATTTAAGCGCAGACACAATCAACGATATGTCGTTTTTACGAGAAAAATAGCATATTTTCTTATTGAATACAGAAAAATTCTTAACTCGATAAGCGGACGGACTTGCACTTGATACATACTTCTCTACTCGGATTGCGTACATAAACTCATCGAGGTTTTCTTTGTCGCTTAACTTTGAAAACGCATATATCAAATTGGTTTTTTGATTTTCGGTTGCATTGGCAAAATTATCGAATTTATCAAATATTTCAAGCGGTGTATAATGCTTCGTGAAATCATATAGCAATACACACTGCATAGATGATAACACCTTGCAATATTCGTCGTACAACTCGTCGAGTTTTTCTTCAAATGCCTTTTGATGTGTTTTCCCCTGATAATTTGCACAAACTGCGCATATACTTATAAATAATTTGGACTGCAGATAGGACTTAAATTTTTTGTCGTTTATAAACAGCGTATCGTCCTTGACATATTTTTCTGCGATCTTATAAACTTTAGTCAAAGTGTGAAGATTATCATAGATGTAATGCAACTTTTCAAGCAAAACATATAAAAACGCCTCTTTTGAGTGCATTATTTCATTGAAAGTGATTGTTTTTGACCTGTTAAACTCATCAAAAAGCGTTTTCACACGCTCTTGTACAAAAATATAATCGCTATGAGCCAAACATACCCTTGCGAATTTTACCATTCTTGCCTCTTGGTCTATGCTTGGCAAATTCTCAATCTGTGAATAATCCGCCTTTAAAAGCACATTAACTTCTTGTATATCTTCACAAAACATACTGAATGTACCTTTGTATTTCTTGTTTTTTAGCAGAAATCGATTGAATTTTATGGAATTTATATATTTTTTTGCATTAGATATTCCGCCCTCTGACGGCAAAGGCGTTTGTGATGCAAAATTGTTGGCTTTTAAAATAAACTTTTTTTCATTTAGCAGTGCATAATGCAATTCCCTGTCCTTTTTCTTTGTCAAAAGGTAAATGGTGACAAACAAGGTTACAACTGATATTGTTATTGCGTAAATCATAATATGATTATTGTCAAAAAACGCAGAAATAGATATTTTAACGATATTTATTTATTATTATCAAAAGAAAATTTGCAAGCAATAACGTTTTGAGGTAAGAAAAAAGAAGGCTCTTGCGCCTTCTCTTTTCATAGCGAGATTAGTCTGTAAGCCGAGTTCTGTGTTTGACGGTCATCTATCTAGGACGTACATTTCTGCACGCCTCAAGCGATGTTGGGAACTTGCGGGCCACTTTTTATGTTCCCGATCTTGCATCGAGTGGGGTTTACATCGCGCATTGTCGCCAAATTGCGGGTGAGCTCTTACCTCGCCTTTCCATCCTTACCGTATAAAACGGCGGTATTTTTCTGTTGCACTGTCCTTGAAGTCGCCTTCACCGGGAGTTACCCGGCACCCTTGCCCTATGATGCTCGGACTTTCCTCAAATATTTCATGCGACCGTCCGGCTAACTCGCATATAGATTAAACCACTTTTCAACCAAAAAATCAAACGATTTCACACATCCCCTCATTTTCTTTTAAATTTTAAAAATAAAACTACTTACCGTTGCTTTTACATATATGCCTATTTTGCAACTGCAACGGCATATATGAGCGCTTTGGGGATGACTATTGATTTAGAAGAAGACGTAAGTCGTTGCATTGCAAAGAACATCTCTTTCTCCGCAGGTCTCCAGCCGTAGTCGGCAATCCACTTATGCTGTTTTTATATGCATAGCATTTGCACAAGTGCAATGTTAGGCATGGTGATTTGTCAAACCAAGTGCAACACTTTGTTTAATTCTTGTTCAAACAAATCTGCTGGTGTTTGGTAGTTTAGTATCTTTTTAGGTCTGGCGTTAATTAACGCCAGATTCTTTTTTAATGTTGTTTCGCTTACTCTTGAGAGATTTCTTCCCTTGGGATAGAATTC
>CAZCKS010000013.1:0-28088 GCA_964499325.1 uncultured Bacteroides sp.
TCTTTTCGACTTCACTTGAATATTGCATAGATAATTGCCTCCATAAAGAGTTTATATTTGTTATTTATAATATTTTACCATATAGATATAATTTTATCAAGAAAAAACAATCAACAAAGCGCGCGCAAAATGTTCTTTTTTTGCGCACGGATAGGGGAGTGCTTAAATCAAAATGTGCAAAAATCTTCAATCTAAAACAAAAATAGTGCGTTAGATATCAGATTTCATCAATGCCGAGCAAATAATCGGACGTGACGTTGAAATGCTTTGCAATGGTGTAGATATTTTCTGCAATAGGTTGTCTTTCGCCCTTTATCCAAAAGGTCACGCAAGATTGAGAAACGCCAATCTTTGTTGCAAGGTCCTTTTGAGTTATGCCTTCGATTTTGATAAGTTCTTTCAGTCTTTGAGAAAATAAGTTGTTCATAAGCCCACAATACACTACAGTGAATATTTGCGTGAAAAATGCACCATAGTGTACTGTCGTTTTTATTTGACAAAATGTATATATTATATACACATCTATGCGTATATCGCGTTATAGGAGAACTTTTATGAAGAAGTTTAGGTATTTACTTATCTTGGCAATCGTCGTTTTGACGGTATTTTGCCTTGTCGCTTGCGGTGAAACGTATGACGGCGATGGTCCTGTCGGCAATGATGGCGGCAACGGCGGTTATAACGGCGACGACGGTGGTGACGGCGACGGTGGCAATGGCGACGGTTCAAGTTTGATATTCGAAGAGTGCAACGGCGGCTATTGCGTTTCGGCAGGTAGCAATTTCGTTTGCGAAAACTTGGAAATTCCCTCCACGTATAATGGTAAGCCTGTTGTTGAAATCAGAGACGACGGCTTTGCCAACAATAATTCCATTAAGACGCTCACCATTCCGGACAGCATAAAGACAATCTACTATGGCGCGTTCAGCGGTTGTGGGAACTTGGAGAGCGTAACTCTTGGGCAAAATGTTACACGAATTGGCTCGGGTGCATTTGGCGGTTGCAAAAAACTTACAAGCATCGTTATTCCAAACAGTGTGAAGGCGATAGACGATAACGTGTTTCAATCTTGCACCTCGCTCACAAGCGTAACTCTTTCAAGCGGACTTGAGGAACTTGGTAGTTACGTTTTTGACGGTTGTACGTCGTTGGGCGTAATTGTAATACCCGACGGTGTTCAATCAATCGGATATTCCGCTTTTTCCGGCTGCACGTCATTGACAAGTGTAGTAATCGGAAACGGCGTTACGCGCATTGAAGATGAAGCATTTGAAAACTGCACGAGTTTGTTCAATTTGACGCTTGGCAACAGCCTTGAAAGCATTGGACGATTGGCATTTTCTAATTGTAAAGCCTTAAACAACGTGGTTATTCCCGACAACGTAACCGAAATCGGCAATTCCTTCATCGACAGCGGTTTGAACACGATAACAATTGGTAGCGGCGTCCAAAGCATAGGCTACGAGGCGTTCAAGGGCTGTAATATGCTTGTTGAGATTTACAACAGATCTTCCTTGAATATAACTGCAGGCAGTGAGGATTACGGCTACGTCGCATATTCTGCGCTCAACGTTTCCACAAGCCCAATAGAAGGCAACAAAATCTCCAGAGACGACAATGGATACGTCATTTATGACGGCACAATACTTATCGGGTACGAGGGTAGTGCGACAACGCTCACTCTTCCGAGCAGTTTGACAAAAATCAATAAAAACGTTTTCAGTTCAAACGAAAAAATAACAAGCGTTACAATTCCTGACAGCATTACCGAAATCGGTGACAAAGCCTTTGATGGTTGCCGTAATTTGAATAAGGTGACCGGCTCTGTATATGCGGCTGACGCTGTTATGAAAGCAACAAATATTTTCCACGTAGACGTTGATATTACAAGCGGAACAAGCATTCCTGACAATGCTTTCAACAGTGCGGAAGTAAAAAACGTCACGATGTGCGATAGTATTACGAGCATTGGCGAGGGGGCTTTTGCTTATTCTTACGTGGAAAATATCACAATCAGTCCAAACGTAACAAGCATCGGGAACGAAGCGTTTCGTCGTTGCTCGAGTTTGAAAAGCATCTCTCTTCCCGAAGGCGTCACAAGTTTGGGTGGTTACTGGACTTTCTATGAATGCAGCAACGTGACGTCGATCACGGCAAACGCAACCGTTATGGGTGCAGTCGTTAAGGCATGTAGAGCAAACAATAATTTTAGCGCGACTGTGACAAGCGGTACGATATTGCCGAATTATACATTTAATGATAGTAAGTTGGCATCGGTTACGTTGCCCGATACCATTACCGAGATAGGCGAACAAGCATTTTATAAGTGTGAAAAATTGACGAGCATATCTTTGCCGGATGCCGTTACTGCAATAGGCGAAAAAGCATTTGAAGGTAGCGGAATTACGGGTATAACGATTGGCTCCAACGTGACTACTATCGGAGATTACGCGTTTTCCGAGTGTGATGGCTTGACAAGTTTTGCCATTCCCGACAACGTGACAAATATCGGAAAGGGCGTTTTATCCGGCAGTCGCTATATTACAAGTGTAACGTTGCCAAGCAATATGACGACAATACCCGAAAGAATGTTTCATCATTGTCACTACCTTTCAAGCATCACTATCCCCGATAGCGTTACGACAATCGAGGCGTCTGCGTTTGAAACTTGCGATACCATGACGCATATTGTTATTCCGGACAACGTTACGACAATAGGTGAACAAGCATTTACGGGGTGCGGTCGCTTGATGCACGTGACGTTTGGCAGCAGTGTAAAAACTATTGCCGACGACGCTTTTTTGGCATGTGATCACATTGTCCAAATACGCGATAAAACGCCTATAGGCGATAGATATCTTTTGCAAGAGAACAAATATGGCGGAGCGTCGCAATATACAAAACAAGTTTATTCGCATAGCGAAGGAAACAAATTGACAATTGACGACAACGGGTTTGTGCTTTATGACAATAATGTTTTGGTGGACTATTTTGGCGATCAAACAGATCTTGTATTGCCTTCACAAGTTACCGAAATATTCAGAGAGGGATTGTATCATCCTGTGAAATATAACGTGGAGATTGCAAGCGTAATTCTTCCGAGCGGTCTTAAAGTAATCGGAGAATGGGCGTTTACAAGCACCAAAATAACCTCTATCACCATTCCCGACAGTGTTGAATACATAAAAGAGTCGGCATTCAGATATTGCTATGATTTGACAAGCGTTGAAGTTAACGTCGATGCGAAACTTTCTACAATCGGCGCATCTGCTTTTGATTGCTGCACGTCTTTGACTAATCTCAAATTGAGCAAATCGGTTGCAAGTGTCCCATCGACTGCTTTTTCCGGATGTGAGGCACTCACCACCGCCACCGCCAATGCGTACACCATAGACAAAATAATCTATGGAAATTCCTCTACGAATTTCGACGTCGTAATATTGGGGGACGTGGGCGAGTTTGAACTCCAACGCCGTAAAAATTTGATAAGCGTTACGTTGACAGATAGCGTAGAAAATATAGGCAAATATGCTTTTGAGGGGTGCACGGGGCTTACAAGCATTACGTTTGGTGCAAACGTCGCAAGTATAGGCGGAAGCGCGTTTTGCGATTGCAGTGCGCTTACAAGCATTACGCTCCCGGCAAGCCTTACAAGCATAGCAAACAACGCCTTCAAAAACTGCGCCACGCTTGCAAATATCACTTTTGAGGGCGAACCTACCGAGGTTGGTACCGACGCGTTCTACAACACCGCATGGCTCTCTTCTCGTCCCGACGGATTGCTTTATGTGGGTAAGGTTGCGTACAAATATATCGGCACAATGCCCGACAATACGTCAATCACCATTAAAGATGGTACATTGTCTATTTGTGAAGATGCATTTATGGGTTGCGACTGCTTGACGTCTATTTCGCTTCCGAGCAGTCTTACAAAAATAAGCGTGTTTAACTTCACAGAATGCACCAATTTGACAAGCATTACCATCGATGATGGCAACGAAACGTACTACGTTTCAGACAACTGCGTAATTGACAAGGCGCAATCCAAATTGATTATGGCGTTTGGCGCGTTCACAATCCCGACGGAGGGCGTGACGTCTATAGGCGAATATGCGTTTGCTATGTGCAAAGATTTGACTGAACTTGTTATCCCCGACAATATCACGGATATTGACGATTATGCCTTTGGCGGTTGTGCAAAACTTGAAAACGTGACAATAGGTCTTGGCGTCACCAATATCGGTGCAAAAATCTTTTATGAATCTTCATCCGTGACCACCGTCAACTACGTTGGCACGTCGGAGCAATGGTCGCAAATCGTTAAAGATTCAAACTGGGATAAATATGCCGAATATACGCTTGTTTGCCTTGGCGATATCAAGGAAGAAGAAAAAGAAGACGGCAACGGTGACAATGCAGGTGGCATTGAAAGCCCCAAGGAAAAAGGTGATAATACTGCCGAATAACCTTGTTTTATTATCACAACACCTATCAAAAGACGGCAAAATCTTGCCGTCTTTTGCTTTAAGCAAAAACAAGTTGCAAAAAGAGCGGTGGGGTGTTACAATCTTTACATAAATAAATATATAGGTACTATTATGGCACAAAACATTATTGATCAACTTAGAGAGCGTGGGCTTGTAAAACAAGTCGTGTTCGAGGATGACCTCAAAAAGATGCTTGACGAGGGTTCTCAATCCTTCTATATCGGTTTCGATCCCACGGCTGACAGTTTGCACGTCGGACACTTCATGCAAATGATAGTCGCAAAGCGTTTGCAAGACGCAGGGCATCGTCCCATTATCCTTATCGGCGGTGGCACGGCAATGGTCGGCGATCCGTCCGGACGTACGGATATGCGCTCTATGATGACAAAAGAGACGATACAACATAACGTCGATTGCTTCAAAAAGCAAATGGCAAAGTTTATCCGATTTGAGGGCGAAAATGCCGCGATTCTCGTCAACAACGCAGATTGGTTGCTTGACCTCAACTACATTGATTTCTTGCGTGAAGTAGGCGCGCATTTCTCCGTAAATCGTATGCTTACGGCGGAGTGCTACAAGCAACGCCTCGAAAAGGGATTGACTTTCCTTGAGTTCAACTATATGCTCATGCAATCTTATGACTTCTTGGTGCTCAATCGCAAGTATGGTTGCGTGCTTCAATGCGGTGGCGACGATCAATGGTCAAATATGCTCGGCGGTGCGGATCTTATCCGCAGAAAGGAGCAAAAGGACGCATTTGCAATCACGTTTGCTCTTCTCACAACGTCCGAGGGCAAGAAAATGGGCAAGACGGCAAAAGGTGCGGTTTGGCTTGATCCTCAAAAGACATCGCCGTACGATTTCTTCCAATATTGGAGAAATATCGACGACGCGGACGTGGAAAAGGTGTTTAGATACCTCACGTTCTTGCCTCTCGATGAGATAAGCGAACTTACCAAATATAATGACGAGCGTATGAATAAGGCAAAGGAACGTCTTGCTTATGAACTCACCAAGATGGTGCACGGCGAAAACGAGGCAAACGACGCGCTTAACAAGGCGCACGCGGCATTCTCTGGTGACAGTGCAAATATGCCAAGCGCAACCATTCCTAAGGGCATGACAAGCGTTGCAGACATTTTGGTTGCAGTCGCAAAAGTGCCCTCCAAGGGTGAGGCAAAACGTCTTATCCAAGGCGGTGGAATATCCGTCGATAGCCAAAAGGTCACGGATATTATGGCGCAAGTAATCGCAGAGCAACTTGTCAAAGGATTTGTTTTGCAAAAAGGCAAAAAGAACTTCTACAAGGTGACTGTTGAGTGAAATCTTATCGCTATATAGACGGAGAATATGAAGTAAAAATCGAGATTAAACGCTCGATTTTTATTGCTTCCGTCAAAGGCGAGGTGGACGCTCTCGGCGCAGAGGAATTTGTTAAGAGCGTTCGCAAAAAATATCCCGACGCAACGCATAATTGCTATGCGTATATATCAGATGGACTTGGCAACGTCACGCGTTTTAGTGATGACGGCGAGCCGTCGGGTACGGCAGGACAACCCATTCTCGACGTGTTGCGCAAGCAAAATATCGTCAAAAGCGCAATAGTCGTCACAAGATATTTCGGCGGTATCAAACTTGGCGCCGGCGGACTTGTCGGGGCATATTCCGATAGCGCGTCAAAAGGCGTTTCTTGCGCTAAAATCAACGTTAAGGTCGAGTGTGAGGAGATTGAAATAACCTCCGACTACGCAACGCACGCCGTTGTTGAGAAGTTCTTGCGTAAGAATAATACCATTATAGACGATATTGTATACGACATCGACGTCAAATGCTGTGTATACGTGCCTCTTGACGACGTTAAGAGTTTCATTGGCAACTTAACAGAGACGACGATTGGGCGCGCTCAAATTGTCAATACGGGCAATATTGCCTACAAAAATTTGTTATGACAGACGAAATAGTATATCCACTTGACGAAGAAAGAGCATTAAAGGCATACGAGACACTTGTAAAGTATCTCGCGCTTTCCGCTCGCTCCGAACAGGAGTGCAAAAACAAGTTATACGACAAGGGATATCACCGCAATGAAGTCGAATATGCCATTGAAAAGGCAAAGGGATATAAATATATCGACGACGCCGAATATGTGCGCACTTATCTTTTGTTCAACAAAAAACGCTATGGCGCAAAGAAAATCGCATACAAACTCACAACTGAAAAAGGCGTTGACAAAAGGCTTGTAGACAATATTTTGCTCGACAACTTGGACGATGATATGCAGATTGAAACCGCAACTTCAATGGCGCAAAAGTATACAAAGCAAAAGAAAATCGTCGATAAAAGCGGAGCGCAAAAGGTTGGCGCACATCTATATCAAAAGGGCTTTGATTGGCGCATTATAAACAAAGTTTTGTCAAATATGTTTGACGTATACGATGAAGATTAAAAATCGGCACACAGCCGATTTTTTTATGCACACAAGCACAGATAACTATCACTATAGTTTAATCACTGTGCAACACGTTAACAATTTTTTCAAACAAACAAGCAATCTAATGCGGTATTTTTATACAAACGCGACTTTTGAAATAAAATTTATATAACTATAGTTTTAATTTATGTTTCAAAAAATCCGAGAGATACAAGCAATGCTTCGTTTACTCGTGACATCATATTGATAGGCAATTCGCCTATTTTTTCTTTTAAGCGTTTTTTGTCAAGCGTGCGTATTTGTTCAAGAAGTACAACAGAGTCTTTGGGTAAGCCGTATGTGCCGGCAGGAAGAGCGATATGTGTGGGCAGTTTTGCTTTGTCAAGTTGCGATGTAACGGCGGCAGCAATAATTGTAGGGCTATATTTGTTGCCTACATTGTTTTGCACGATGAGAACAGGGCGCACACCACCTTGTTCGCTTCCTATTACCGGGCTTAAATCGGCATAATATAATTCACCTCGTTTTACCATTTCCATAACTCGCAAAGATTATTGTCAACAATCGCCAAAGTTATGCATACAATGCCTACAAAACGCTTGCGACACACTGCATATTATGCCTCTTTGGCTCAAATACGTGAGAAATTGTGTCGTTTATGCGCAAAATTGACATAATAAGAGGCATATATGGTTAGATTGGGAATAGTAGGATATGGCAATCTCGGCAAAGCGTGTGAGGAAATTGCAGTTTCTTCCAAAGAATTTGAATTGAAGGGAATTTTTACACGCCGAAATCCACAAAAAGTGATATCGAAATACGGTAGCAAAGTGTACTCTTTTGAGGATATTTTTGATTTTAAGGACAGCATTGATGTACTTGCGCTTTGCGTAGGTTCTCAATGCGACTTGGTTGATATATCATTGCGCTTGTCAAATGCTTTCAACACCGTAGACAGTTTCGATACACACTCGAAAATGACTGACTATTATCAAAAACTGCATTCTAATGCGGTAAAATCGCAAACATTGCACTATATCGGTATAGGCTGGGACCCCGGCATATTCTCGCTTATGCGCGCGTATTTTTCGGAGATTTTGCCATCTTGCCACATAAATACCTTTTGGGGAAGAGGCGTTTCGCAAGGACACAGCGAGGCGATACGTAGACTTGACGGCGTTGTTGATGCAAAAGAGTATACCGTACCAAGTATTCAAGCATTGAAAAGCGCAAGAGAGGGTAATTGTGGTGGGCTGAAAGACACTGATAGACATATAAGAGAGTGCTATGTTGTGATTAAAGAGTGCGAAAATCTGCGTGAAAAGCAGATGCTTATGAAGCAAACACAAGAAAAAATCATCAATATGCCAGATTATTTCCTCGGATATCAAACGGAAGTACATTTTGTAGATAAAAATACATTTTATAAGGAACACAACACGTTGGCGCACGGCGGAGAAGTGATTGCAAGCGCGAATGTTTGCGGTAATAACTGTACCTTTGATTTCTCATTGAGGACACAGAGTAATCCACATCTGACTGCGAGCATTTTGCTCTCTTATGCTAAATGTAATGCAATAAGGGCAAAAAAGGGTGATTTTGGAGTTAAAACAGTGCTCGATATACCAATATCACACCTTTTGGAGGGTGAATGCGTTGACAAAATATCGCGATTTATCTAAACTGTAAATAGCACAATCAAAGGAAGAAAAATGAAGAATTACGATTATATTTTGTTTGATTTGGACGGAACGCTCACCGACAGTAAAGTCGGCATACAAGAGTGTATAAAATTTGCTCTTGACACAAAAGGTATCGAGTATGAGGACAGCGTTCTTGACAAAATGATAGGACCTCCGTTTAGAATTTCGATGCACGATTTTTTAGGGCTCGAAATGCCTATGATAGAAGAACTTATCGGGCTATATAGGGGAGAGTATGAAAAGTACGGTTGGGCGCACAACAGTGTTTATGACGGCGTGAGAGAAATGCTTGAAACGCTCAAATCTTATGGTAAAAAACTTGCTGTTGCCACAAGCAAACCGCAGAAGTTTACCAATCAAATTATGAAAGGTTTTGACCTTGAAAAATACTTTGATTTTATAGGCGCCGCATCAAGCGATACAAGCAAAGAATTGAAGTGTGATGTCATTGCGTCCGTGCTTGAAAATCTTGCCGTTACCGATAAGGATAAGGTGCTTATGGTGGGTGATAGGCTTTATGATATAGAGGGTGCAAAAATTGTCGGTGTCGACGTTTGCGCAGTGTTGTACGGCTATGGCAGCAGAGAAGAGTTTGAAAAGTACGGAGCGGACTATATTGTCAAAACTCCGCAAGATATTATAAAACTTGTGCAAAATTGTAATTAAAGTATTTTAAAAAATGCCGAATTTTAAAATGCTTTCCTTGTTTTTATAAAAATTACGCACTATTTAGTGGAAAACTGACAGCAATATTTGTTGTCGGTTTTTTATTAAAATTTTTCTATTACGGTAAAGTCGCATAGTGTTCGAGCAAAGGATATTTTGTACGGAGCCTGCGTCAAAACAAGTTTTTCACCGTCTTTACAAAATGTGTTTTCATCCTGCAAATATAGGTTGAGCGAATAGAATTTTTTATATATGATTTTACCTTTGTCTCGCTCTTTTTTCAGCCCGATAAAAAAGGTGCGGAAGAAGGGGAAAAACATCTCGATCGATCCCCGCAAACCTTTGTGCTTTGGAGATCGAATCGCAATGAGATGTCCGCTTTGTGATGACACGTCAAAACCCTTGTTGAAATGAAATCCGAAACATCTTGAAGATTTCAAAAACATTATCAAGTTGAAATCGCCCGTGTACGTTTTGTTGTTGCAAACGATTGTTGCGCCGATAAAGTTTGGCTTGTATTCTTTGACAATTTTACCCACGTACGCAAGAGTGCCGAATTTCTGTTTTTCCTTTACGCTTGACGTGTAGCCTATCGGAGTGAATGCGCCAGATGCGAGTACGTATGAGAATATGTCTTCTTTGCAGTCAAGATAATCAATTCCGTCGTCGGTCATTATTTTTTGACTTTTTCCGATAACTATCGGCTTGAAATTGGTCTTTTGTTCACTTGGACAGGATGATTTTGCGTGTCGATAACGTTGTGCTTTTGCTTTGTCGTTTAGCGTGCCGACGGGGAAGTAATATATTTTAAGGGGTAGTTTATAAGCATTTTGCAGTATTGAGCCGAGTGTTCCGTCCCCACCGCATATGGCAATGGCGTCAAATCCTATAAAGGAGGGTATTTTGTCGCTCGGAAGGGAGCAGTGCGCATAACTATACCGTTCACCCAAGCATTTTTCCACTTTTTCAAAGGATATTTTTTTGCTTGAACCTGCATTGAAGTTGATTATAATAAGGCATTTTTTCATATTTGGCATAAACTCATTTTATTGTATTTGACAATATTTTGTGCAAATGCTTACGTTTTATTGTTTACACGTGCGATAAAATTTGTTATAATAATTTAAACTATTTTTTATGCGCGCTTTATACGCGCGTTGGAGGGAAGTATGGCTAAAAAAATCGGTCAAGTCGATTTTAAGGAGATTTGGACAATCCCCAACATTATCACTTATTTCCGTATTTTGTGTGTGCCGGTATTTACCGTTCTTATGGCACTTGCCGGCGTAAGAGATGACTTTGTGTTATTCTATGTTGCTTTGGGCGTATTTTTCTTTGCATCTGCAAGCGACTTGGTTGACGGCTGGATTGCAAGAAAATTCAACATGCAAAGCGGTATAGGCATGGTTCTTGATCCCGTTGCGGACAAACTTATGCACGTTGCGGTATTGGCATGTCTTGCGTTTTGTACTGGGTTGACGCCTCTTGGTCAAAACCTTGTTGCGGAAGGCGTTCTTGACAATCCGTGGTTTGTACATTACGCATTTGTCATTTTGATTTTCCTCAAAGAATTCGTACAAGCGATGATTGCTCTTTATGTGCTTAAAAACGGAGCGACGGTCAAGGCGAATTGGCTTGGCAAAGTATCCTCATTTACAATTTCCGTCGGTGTTATTTTGGCATTCTTCCACAATTACGTACAATATGCCGATTGGGGTATTCTTGCTTGGGGTATCGCACTTTCTTACGCCGCGGCATTCAACTATTTGACGGAGACAATGAAACAAGTCAAACTTGTCAAGGCGGGCAAAATGCAAGCGGCTACGGCGGAATCCGTCAAGGAAGAGGATCAAAAAATAGTTCAAGAAAAGAAAGACGGCACCTTTGAGGGCTGATAATTTCTTTGACGATAAATAAGATTTTTATACATTAATGTACCCTCGATAGGGTGCAAGGAGTTTTTATTATGCAACAGATGGACAAGACTTACAATCCGGAGTTTGAAAAGCGCATCTATGAGAAGTGGATGAAGGGCAAATACTTCGAGGCGCACGTAAACCCCGATAAAGAGCCGTTTACCATTATGATGCCACCGCCGAATATTACGGGGCAACTTCACATGGGACACGCTCTTGACGAAACGACGCAAGACATTATCATTCGCTTTAAGCGTATGTGCGGATACGAGGCATTGTGGCTTCCCGGCACAGACCACGCATCTATCGCAACCGAGGTAAAAATCGTCGAAAAGATGAAACAAGACGGTCTCACCAAAAACGATGTTGGCAGAGACGGGTTCTTGGAGCGTGCTTGGGAATGGAAGAATCAATACGGCGGAAGAATCGTCGAGCAAATGAAGGCGCTCGGCATTTCTTGCGACTGGTCGAAAGAAGCGTTTACAATGGATGAAAACTGCTCCAACGCAGTGCTTGACGCCTTTGTAAAATATTACAAAAAAGGTTTGATCTATAGAGGCGACCGCATCATCAACTGGTGTCCACATTGCCATACCGCACTTAGCGACGCAGAAGTCGAATATGAGGAGCAAAACTCAAATCTTTGGTATTACAAGTACCCTGTAGTCGGAGAAGACGACGCAATTATTATTGCTACTACTCGTCCTGAAACAATGCTTGGCGATACTGCTGTCGCCGTCAACCCCAAAGACGAAAAGATGGCAAAATACATTGGCAAAAACGTCAAACTTCCCCTTACCGACAGAGTTATTCCCGTTGTCGGAGACGATTATTGCGAAATTGGCTTTGGTACGGGCGCGGTCAAGATTACGCCTGCGCACGATCCCAATGACTTTGAACTCGGCTTGCGTCACAACTTGCCTATCATTCAGTGCATAGGTGAGGACGGGCTTATGAACGAAAACGCTGGCAAGTATCAAGGCATGGACAGACTTACCGCAAGAAAGGCTATCGTCAACGATTTGACGGAACTCGGGCTTATGGTAAAGATAGAGCCGTATGCGCACAACGTCGGCACCTGCTATCGTTGCGGAGAGACGGTTGAAGCGTTGGTTTCAAAACAATGGTTTGTAAAGATGAAACCGCTTGCCGAGCCTGCAATCAAGGCAGTGAAGAGCAAAAAGACGGAATTTATCCCCAAGAGATTTGAAAAAACGTATTTCAACTGGATGGAAAACATCAAGGATTGGTGTATCTCTCGTCAACTTTGGTGGGGACATCGCATACCTGCATATTATTGCGACGATTGCGGAGAAATGGTCGTATCAAAGACTAAAGTGGACACTTGCCCCAAGTGCGGTGGCAAGATGCGTCAAGACGAAGACGTACTTGACACGTGGTTCAGTTCCGCACTTTGGCCGTTCAGCACATTGGGCTATCCCAAAAAGACAAAGAATTTGTCCTATTTCTATCCCACGAATGTGCTTGTCACCGCATACGACATCATATTCTTCTGGGTTGCACGTATGATTTTCAGTGGTATCGAGTTTATGGACGAAGTGCCGTTTAGCGAAGTTCTTATTCACGGTATCGTGCGTGACGCACAGGGTAGAAAGATGTCAAAGAGCCTCGGCAACGGTATAGATCCGCTTGAAGTCATTGACAAATACGGTGCGGACGCATTGCGTTTCTCGCTTGCAACGGGTGTTGCTCCGGGTAGCGATACAAGATACACAGAAGCCAAGACGGAGAGTTGCAGAAATTTTGTAAACAAACTCTGGAATGCGTCTCGTTTTGTCATTATGAACATTAAAGACGACGACGATTTGTCTTTGCCTACGAGATTTAATGGCGCAGATAAGTGGATACTCACACGTCTCAACGACGTTATCAAAGAGGTTACAATCAACCTCAATAAATATGAAATCGGTCTTGCCGCTGCAAAGGTTTACGATTTTGTGTGGAGTGAATTTTGCGATTGGTACATCGAGATGAGCAAGGTTATGCTGTATAGCGACGACAAGAAGCAACACAATCACGCAATCGCAATGCTTGCTTATGTGCTTACCGAGATACTCAAACTCTTGCATCCGTTTGTGCCGTTTATCACGGAAGAGATTTACTCAAAGTACGCCCCCAAGGGCAGTGTTCTTATGGTGCAAGAATGGCCTGCATACAACAAGCACAGAGTGTTCCGCAAGGAAGAGGCGTCATTTGAAGGATTGCGCGAGATTATAGGGGCAATCAGAAATGTCCGCAATGAAATGAACGTTGTTCCCTCCAAGAAAATCAGCGCATACATCATTGCAAAAGACGTAAAATTTATTGCCTCCGCAATACCTTATATTCAAAAACTCGCCGGTGTAAGCGAAGTCACTTTGATTGATGATAAGAGTGCTATAAGCGAAAAGGTCAGTGCAGTGGTTACGCATGACGCCGAAGTGCTTATTCCGCTTGGCGAACTCATTGACGAGGATAAGGAAAAAGAGCGTATCAATCAAGAAATTGTCCAAACGGAAGGCATAATCGCAAAGACGAAAAACTTGCTTGCGAATCAAGGTTTTGTCTCCAAAGCACCTCAAAAACTCATCGATAACGAGAGAGAAAAACTTGAAAAAGCATTGGACAAACTTGAAAAACTTAAAGATAAACTTGCAATGTTCGATTGAGAAAACTCATATCGAAATTCGCAATAGCGACATTGTAGACAGAAAACGTTAAGGAGAGAGGCATGCGTATAATTGATAGTACAAAAAACCTCGATTGCTTTAAGGCGACGTGGAAGTACTTTATAGACAAGGGCGCATATTTGGTGCTTATATGTATAGCACCGTCTCTCCTCACGCCGTTTTTGCTCTCTCCCTCGTCTACGCTCTACTATTTGTTTAGGTATCAGACGATAAATCCGACAAGTTTTGCCGATATGTATGTTGACATGCGAGATTTACCGTTTGAGTTTTGGTATTTGGGCATTATAGGGCTTGTGTTGTTGATTTTTGCAATCGCCTTGCTTTTGGGCGTCGTTGACAGGCACATGAGACTCGGAGAGTTTACAATATCGCCGTCCACGGTGAAAAATAGGCTTAACCACAATATTTTAACAGCGTTAAGGTATGGTTTTACTGCGTTTTTGGCAATGGAAGTAGGCAATCTCGTCACAAGTGCAATCTATTATTTTTGGTGGGTTGTGTTTGACAATAGAGTGACGTGGCTTGTTTTTTCCTCGCTTACGCTTATCATATCGCAAGTGATAACGTTGTTTATTATGTCGTGGCTTATACTTTGGTCGCCATATTGCTTGCATACGGGATTAAGTTCTCGCGACGCTCTATCGCGTGCTGTGCATAGTATGTCAAGACGCGTTATTCGCACCGCATTTACTATTTTCTCTATGCTTGTTCCGATAGAACTGTGCATGATTATCACAGGTGCGCTTAATTGCGGAGTGGTGGCGCAAATTATACTCGACGTTATTGCGTATGCGCTTGTTGTGCCTTTCTACATCGTGCTGATGTACAATTTGTTTTATGACGTCACGGGTACAGAACGTATGGACCTCGTGAAAAAAGATAAGGACTTATGGTCCAAAAAATAAGGTAGTGAATAGGATATGGAATTTAAGTATTCATTGTCAATGCTGTTTTCAAATCTCGGATATGCGTTCAAAATCCTTATATGGATTATTATCTGTTTGGTTTTGACGCTTGCCATCGGAGCGGCGATTATTTTGCCTATTTGGGACATAATAGTTGCTTCGACTGACGTCTCTGTGTATATGGAAGGCTTAAGAGATATTCTTCGTGGAATCTGGGACGGTAGCAGTAGTATTAGAGGTGCACTCTCGCAAGGAACAATTACTTGTAAAAATATTTTAGCGACAATAGGCACTGATACGGGAGTTGCGGTAGGTCTTACTTTTGCAGGGATTTTTCTTTATGCGTTCTATTGTTTTATGTTTGGATTGTCATACTATACCATTGCAGACATAATCAACAATCTTATGGCGTCCAACTTGAAATTCGGATTTGCAAGCAACATGGCGCTTAATTTCAAAAAGTGCGTCAAATATTCTTTTTCGCGCTTGCTTATCACCTTGCCTCTCGACCTTGCAATATTTACATTGTTGGCAACGATTTTGTTCGGACTGTTTGAGTATATAGGCTTTTTCGTGTTGCCAATATTGCTTGTTTTGTTTGTGACGTTCTTGTCCTTGCGTGCAACGTTGCTTGCAGGGTGGTTGCCTCGTGTGCTTTTCCATCCGGAAGAGAAGATATTTACCGCATTTTCAAGAAGTTTGACTTATGTAAAGGCAAACGCTTGGGGATTGCTTAAATCCTATGCGATTACGTTCTCGATAGTATATCTTTGCGCAACTGTATTCGTTGTACCGACGGGCGGACTTATTTCCTTGATATTGCCGTCAATGTATTACTTTGTTTTGAGAGCAATCGAACTTATCGGGTATTACAAGACAAAGGGCTACAATTTCTATACGGACGGTACAAACGTCGTTAAAACCGTCGAATACGGCTTTAGAGCGGAGCAACAGAGCGATTCGGACGAATATTTGCGTGACGATGAGCAATAAAAGGATATAGTGCAGTCATTGCATTTAAGGAGTGTATATGAAATTTAGAATGAATTTCGGTGTTGTAAAAACAATCATTCTTGCAGTTGTGATTATGGGCGCGCTTGCTATCGTCGGCGTTGATATTGCAATGCTTGCGGATCAGACGCCGAATATTGCAATCGCATGCGTATCGCTTTGCGCCGCAGTGATTATTATTGTCGGTGCCTCACTTGTGATATTCAACAGTTATTACAATTTTAAGGATGACAAAATGGTAACCGTTCTTGGCTTCTTTGTTGACAAATTTGCCTATGAGGATATTGTTTGTCTCAAGCAAAACGGAGAGACAAAAGACCTTTATATCATCACAAAGGGACTCAAGCCGGAGGACAGTGATATAAGTTTCCACGTGAATATCAGCGCAAACAAAACAGATGATTTCATCAAGGCTTTGCGTGACAAAGTGGGGGACGTGATTGTTGAAGTGTTCACGCCCGAGAAAAAAGATAAAGACGAAAAATAATATGTAAGCACTATGTGCTTAATCTACATTCAGAGGACAAAATGATACAAGTTTTTAATCAAAAAACCTGTTATTTTAACAACAAGTTGATACCTTTTGACGATGCGCAAAAACTCGGTGTAGTGCCCGATAAAAAGGGGACTATCGCGTATAGCGTGCTGTCAAAACACAATCAAAGCGAAGACGACAATAAATTGCGTATACGTTTTGACGCAATGGCTTCTCACGACATCACGTACGTAGGAATTATTCAATCTGCAAAAGCAAGCGGACTTAAAGAATTTCCTATTCCGTACGTGCTTACCAACTGTCACAATTCGCTTTGCGCCGTCGGCGGAACGATAAACGAGGACGACCACGTATTCGGGTTGTCTTGCGCAAAGAAATACGGCGGAATTTACGTGCCTGCAAACGTCGCCGTTATACACAGTTATATGCGTGAAATGTTTGCCGGTTGCGGAAAGATGATATTAGGTAGCGACTCGCATACAAGATATGGCGCGTTGGGAACAATGGCGATAGGCGAGGGCGGACCAGAACTTGTAAAACAACTTCTGAAGCGTACTTATGATATAGATTATCCGCGCATCATTGCCGTTGAACTTACGGGCAAGGTGCGTAAGGGCGTAGGACCTCAAGACGTTGCACTTGCCCTTATAGGAGAAGTGTTTAAGAGTGGATTTGTTAAGAATGCCGTGCTTGAATTTGTCGGCGACGGTATTGAGCATTTATCTGTTGAGTATCGCAACGGCATTGACGTTATGACTACGGAAAGCGCGTGCCTGTCTTCCATTTGGTGCACGGACGATAAGGTAAAACAATATCTTAAGGCGTACGGAAGAGAGGATGAGTATTGCGTGTTGCAACCTTCAAACGGCGCACTGTACGATGGAGCGGTAAGGATAAATCTTGACAAGGTCGAACCGATGATTGCGCTCCCGTTCCACCCGTCCAACGTGTACAAATTGGCAGACGTTATTGCCAATCCTTATGAAATTTTGACAAAAGTCGAACAAGACGGCAACAAGTTGCTGGGGCTTAAAGACGCCTTCAAACTTACCGATAAGATTGTCGATGGCAAAATCAAAGTGTCGCAAGGCGTCATTGCAGGATGTGCAGGCGGTACCTATGACAACCTTATGTGCGCATCCAATATTTTGAAAGGTAAAAGCGTTGGTAGCGGTGAATTTTCGTTGAGTGTTTATCCCGGCTCTCAACCAACCAATCTTGCGCTTGTCAAGAACGGTGCGATTGCCAATTTGATTGCAAGCGGTGCGATATTGAAACCTTGTTTCTGTGGACCGTGTTTCGGCGCAGGCGACGTGCCTTGCAACAACGGCTTCAGTATACGCCATACCACTCGCAATTTTGAAAGGAGAGAGGGTAGTAAGCCTCAAGACGGTCAGATTGCCTCTGTTGCGTTGATGGACGCACGCTCGATTTGTGCAACTGCTGTCAACGGCGGTGTGCTTACAAGCGCGCTAGGAATGGATTTTGACGACAATTTTGAGGAATTTAAATACGATAAAGCGGTATACGATTCAAGAGTATACAACGGTTACGGAAAAGCGGATGAGAGCGTACAACTTGTTTATGGACCGAATATCACCGATATTCCCGCAATTCAACCGCTCAAAAACAATCTTGCAATCAAACTTTGCTCGGTTATCAACGATCCCGTTACCACTACGGACGAACTTATACCGTCAGGTGAAACATCATCATACAGAAGTAATCCGTTAAGACTTGCAGAGTTTGCTCTCTCAAGGAAAGATCCTCTCTATGTCGCCTCGTCCAAAGCCGTGAGAGATGGTGATAATGTGGACATAAAAGACGCAATAAGCGTTGTCGGAGCAGATGTTGACGATACGACTATTGGCTCTTGCGTGTTTGCGGTAAAGCCCGGCGACGGTAGTGCAAGAGAACAAGCGGCAAGTTGTCAACGTTTCCTTGGCGGTAGCGCGAATATCGCAAGAGAATATGCCACAAAACGCTATCGTTCTAATTTGATAAACTGGGGAATGTTGCCACTTCTCGATGGCGAAACCGAATATCGCAAAGGCGACATCGTCGTCATTAAGAACGTTAGAGAAAGCGTGCAAAATGGCGGAGAGTTTGACGCATATCTTGTCAGAGACGGAAAGGCAAGCCGTGTAAACGTGTCTATGGACGCTCTGACGGACAACGAAAAACAGATTATTCTTGACGGTTGCTTAATTAATTATTATAAAAGAGGCTAAACGTCGCAATCGGCATCTGATAAGCATATAATGCTTGCGAGGTGCGATTATCAGACTAAAAGTTGAGATAAATCTCGATAGAATACGGCAAAACGTTCTTGAAGTGCGCAGGCAAGTCAACGTGCCTGTAATGCTTATGGTCAAAGCCGAGGCATACGGACTTGGTATGCAACAAGTAGCAACATTCGTTGAGGACGTTGTGGATTCGTTCGGCGTTGTGTCGCTCGATGAGGGCGTCGCCTTAAGAAAGGCAGGCATTAGCAAAAACATATTGGTATGCGCTTGCGCCTGTGATGAATTGAAATCAGCAATAAATTATGACCTTACGATTGCGTTGCATAATTTCGAGCAAATCGACGCTATCGAAGCGCTTTTATTGAGTGGTGAAATCGATGGCAAGAATGTGTGTGTGCATATTAAAATCGATTGTGAAATGCATAGGCTCGGTTTTGCTCCAAGTGATGTGGATTGCGTGTTGAAAAGGCTGAAAAATATCCGTTTAGAATGCGGAAAATCCACTCAAACGCTAAAGAACAACGATATCGATGTCGTCGGTATATATACGCATTTGAGAGACAAAAATTTTGTCAACAAAGTGGTGTTTGACGCTTGTGTGCAGAAGATAAAAAGCGCGTTTTCCAATGTCGTTTGTCACGTCGCGTCCAGCCATTCGCTCAATAATGAGGCATTGTGCTATGACGGTGTAAGATTGGGTATATCTGCATATAAAGGATGCCTGCGTGTTGTCTCGCAAGTGATAGACGCAAGACGTATTAGAAGTGGAGAAAGGGTAAGTTACGGCAATTTTGTTGCAGAGCAAGATATGAATACGGCGGTAATTTTCGGCGGTTATGCTGACGGTATCGCTCGAGAAAATCCCTCTTACGCCTTTATACGCTCTAAACCTTGCAAGGTGTTGGGCAATGTGTGCATGGATATGTTTGTTGTTGAAACAGGCGATTTTCTTCCTGAAATCGGTGAAGAGGTCGTGTTGTTTGACGATGATATTGCACGGCAAATTGTGCAAGAGAGAAACACGATAGAATATACGCTCTTTACATGTTGGAAGGGGCGAATTGATAGGATATATTATGGACAAAAACTGTGCAAGACGTATTGCGAGAGAGAATCTCTTAAAGATGACCGATGAACAAAAAGAATGGGCAAGCGGTGCGATTTGCGATGCGTTAAGCGGTATTGATGAGTATACACGCGCGCACAAAGTTTTTGTTTATTTGGGCACAAATAACGAGCCTGATACAGAAGAAATTGTCGGGCTTGCGCTTATGCTTGAAAAAGTAGTGTGCGTGCCAAGGGTACGAGGAGAAAACATGGATTCCGTGGTTATTTCGCCTTTTACCAATTTCAAGAGGAATAAGTGGGGGATTTTGGAACCTGTCGGATGTCATGTGATAGACGATGTGGATGTTTGCGTTCTTCCGCTCGTCGCTTTTGACGGACTTAAACGAGCAGGGCACGGCAAGGGATATTACGATAGGTATCTTGCCACGCATGATTGTTATAAGATAGGTCTTGCATTCGATTGTCAAAACGTTGTCGGACTTGAAACGGACAAATACGACATTCCGCTTGACTGCATTGTAACGCAAAGCCGTATTATCACAATAGACGGTGAAAGAAAAAATGTTTACGGAGACAATTTATGAGAGTCGTAGCAGGCAAATATAAGAGTAAAAACTTACTTTCTCCAAAGGATGAAAGCGTGCGCCCGACCACTACTCGGATAAAAGAGACGCTTTTTAACGTCTTGCAAGGCTACATTCAGGACGCTGTAGTGCTTGACTTGTTTGCAGGAAGTGGCGCGCTGGGCATAGAGTGTATATCTCGTGGCGCAAGCGATGTCACATTTGTCGATAGAAGCAAGGAAAGCATATCCCTTGTTTATCAAAATCTTAAAGGAATAGACGGCAATTACAAGGTGTTCAACTCTGATTTTGCCTCCGCATTGCGCTCAAGTTTTCTATCGGGAAAGCAATATGACGTTATTTTCCTCGATCCGCCTTACGCAACGGGCTTGGGCGAACTTGCCATTCAAACTATTGTCGAACTCAATCTGCTGAAAGATGACGGCATTATTGTTTTTGAACACGGAAGCGAAAAAACTTTTGATATGGACAATCCCGCATTCAAAGTGCGAACGAAGAAAATGGGGACTGTCACGGCGGAGTTTATTACAAAGAAACGCATTGCTTTGATGACGGGCAGTTTTGATCCGTTTACAAAGGGACACGAGGCGCTTTTGCAAGAGGCATTGTGCTTATATGACGAGGTTGTCGTGGCGTGTCTGATAAATCCCGATAAAAAATATGCGTTTAATGAGGCGCAACGTCTTGCAATATGTCAAAACGTGTGTCAAAATTATAAGGGTGCAAGAGCAGTGTTGTCTCATAACTATGCCGTTGAAGTTGCAAAAGAGACAGGAGCATGCGCTATTGTGCGTGGTATACGCTCAAAGGAAGATGAGGATTATGAAAGAGATATGGCTCGTTTTAACGAGAATCTCGGCGTAAAGACTCACTTTATCACACTTGACGTCTACAACGATATTAGTTCCACACGTGTGAGGGATGAGATTGCGATTGGCGATTATAGACATCTGCCTGCTTGCGTTGTATCATTGGTACAATCGAGCGAATTTAAGAATTTAAAATGAAAATATAGCGCATTATGCGTTGAAAATAACGAAAAATATACAAAAGGGGATAGAAATATGGAAACTATTGACATGCTCATAAACGAGATTGAAAGCGAAGTGTTAAAGGCAAAAAAAGCACCCTTTAGCAATACGGATATTGTTATAAACAAAGGCGTTTTGCTTGACCTTATATCAAGGTTTAGAGCAAGTTATCCTGTCGTTTTGCGTGAGGCTGTTCAAATCAAAAAAGAGCGTGACGAGATAATCGCAAAAGCCGAAGCATACGCAAACGATACTATGGATAAGGCAGAGTCCAATGCAAAGGCACTTATGACCGAAACGGAAGTGTACAATCGTGCCAAACAAGAGGCAGAAGCAATGCAACGTGAAGCCGAAGAAAATTATCATAAAATGGATTATGAAGCACGCTCGCTTGCATTCAATATTCTTGACAGTGCCGAGAAGAGTATGCGTGATAGTTTGAATATTATTAATGATCGCAAACGTGCTCTCGTCGAAGAGTAAGAAAACGGCACTATTGAGCGAATAACTGCGGCAAAGCCGTCTTTGTATCCAGTCACGTATTGCATATACGTTAGGCTGTCTACAAAGACGGCTCTTTCTTGTTCTTCATCTCAATATTGCCGTTTTCAACCGCGTTAAATAGCGTCTAACTTTGTCAGACACCCGTTGTTTCCAAGTCACGTATTACATATACGTTAGGCTTGTTAACAAAGGGTGTCTTTCGCGTTATACATCTATTTATCGCAGTTTTACAATTGCAAAATAATAGCGAATAACTGCGTCAGAGATAACTTATTAACGGAATGTGCTTGTTCGGAGTGTAAACGCTCGCAAGGCGAGCGTCTTTCCTGCCTGACGGGAGGCTTCGTTGTACAAGTGAGCCGATGCGCTGTGGTTGATTTTCATCGGCGAACGAGAGGCATAATTAGAGAAATGCCCCTTGGACGGAGGCAGGCTGTCGCCCCCACGAACGACGGATAGTTTATATAGATAAGTGTCCTCTATTTGCGTGGTGGGAGAAATACCGGCGTGTCCGGAAAGAGGGGGTAATTGGAATTTTGATATATTTGTACTACACTTATTTCTTGTGCACTTAAAAAACGGTCAAAAATGATTTGTAAATTAAAAAAGCGAGCACTGCTCGCTTTTTTAGAAAACTTAATTTGCTATAAATCATTCATCGGCACGCTCGATTGACATAACGTGGTCGGGGAAGGCGCGCATAACATCGTTGAGTTTGTCTACGCTAAATTCATCCATGGTGGAGACTTCAACGGTTGCAAACATTTTGCCGTCTTGCATTTTTGCCTTGTATGAAGTGATTTTTTTGGCACCGAGGTGCTCGGTTATCTTGTCCAAAATCTCATCGTTTTCAACCCATACTTGCATCTTAATGATGGAGATGTGACGGGTGGTGAATGCCTTGATGGGGATGTGGAGCACAAGTTGAATGAGGACGATAATGGCAGTTGCCACAACGCCTGTAATGACAAATCCTGCGCCGATTGCCATACCGATAGCGGCGGTCGCCCATACGCCTGCGGCTGTTGTAAGACCATGCATGACGTCGCGACGATACATGATAATACCTGCGCCAAGGAAGCCTATGCCGGTGACAACTTGCGATGCAATACGAGTTGCGTCAGCGGTGAGTGTTCCGCTAGTCAAATCGTTGAAAATAGGCTCCGCAAGATATTTTGACAAAATCATAAAGAGACATGCAGCCAAACACACGATGGCGTGTGTACGAATACCTGCTTCTTTACTTCTTGATTTTCTTTCGAGACCGATAATAAAACCGCATACTACCGCAACAAGCATTCTTACGATAAAGTGCCATACATCCGGTATTGCGTCTACAACTGCCCAAGTGTTCATAATTGCCCCTAATATTTGTTTTAAATATTATATTATCGAAGATATAAAAAGTCAATATCAATTATCAAAATTCATTGTTTTGCGGGGTTGTTTTGTGCTTTTGAGCGGATAAAACGCCTTTTTGCGTCAAAAGTTTTTAAAAGTGACTTTCTGTTATTGAAATTTGCGACGGGATAAGTTATAATCTATCAAAACGTGTTTAGTGAGGCAATTATGACGCTTATCGACGGAAAGTATGTCGCAAATATTATGCGTGCGCAAATGAAAGAAGAAGTACAAGCGCTCCAATCGCAAGGCGCAAACATAGGTCTTGCGGTGATTTTGGTCGGTGACGATCCTGCGTCTAAAGTGTACGTGCGCAACAAAATTAAAGCCTGTGAGGAAATAGGTATTAAATCTTTCTTGTGCAATATGGACGCGTCAAGTTCTTTTGACGATGTTGCAGATACAATCAAGTCTCTCAATGTCAATCCCGACGTTACGGGCATGATTTTGCAGTTGCCTCTCCCCAAGCATCTTGACGAAAACGCACTTCTCGATCTCATTTCTCCCGACAAAGACGTTGACGGCTGTCATTATGTGCAAAAGGGAAGATTGTGGACGGGCAGAGACAGTCTTGTCGCTTGCACACCGTACGGAGTGATGAAACTGCTCGATTATTATAATATCCCCCTCGAGGGCAAAAACGCAGTGGTTATAGGCAGGAGTAATCTTGTAGGAAAACCGCTTGCACAACTGTTGCTTGATAGAAATTGTACGGTTACGATTTGTCATTCTTGCACACAAAATTTGAAAGATATTACGTCGCAAGCGGATATAGTGTGCGTCGCAATTGGCAAAGCAAAGTTTTTGAAAGAAGATATGGTCAAAGATGGCGCAGTCGTTGTTGATGTCGGCATGGACAGAGACGAAAACGGCAAACTGTGCGGAGATGTCGATTTTGATTGTGTTGCACCTAAATGTTCGTATATCACACCTGTTCCGGGGGGCGTAGGTCCTATGACGGTGACAATGCTAATGCACAACACTCTCAAAGCATATAAAATGAAAGGTTGTACAAATTAATACATAATAATCAAAAATCGCCTCGAAAGGGCGATTTTTGCTTGTAAAAATGCATTGTTTTGGTTAAATTGTAAACTTTTTTGCGCTTTTGCGTATTGCAAGTGCCATTTATCTATGTTACAATTATTAAAAATAAAATTATACGCGCATACGCGCTATGGGAGAATTATGGATTACAAAATGCTGTTCTCGCCTATGAAAATAGGTAATTGCGAAATCAAGAATCGTATCGTTATGTCCCCGATGCTTATGGGATTTGGTCAGTTTGACGGCTGCACGACGGAACAACTGATGGATTATTACGAAGAGCGTGCAAAGGGCGGTACGGGGCTTATTATGACGGAAATTACTCGTATCAACGACGTGCACGGTTCTGCTGCATTTGCGCAACTCGGCGCAAGCCACGATTATCAAATCGATGGATTGAGAGAGTTTGCAAATCGCATTCACAAGCACGGAGCAAAGTTGTTTGTGCAGTTACACCATCCAGGCAGACAAAACGTGGGGCTTGCAATCGGCACGGTGCCTTTCTGTATCGCATGTACGAGAATTTGCAAGAAATTCCCCAACGCATTGTTTGCAATCGCACCCAAAATCGCACCATTCCTTTCCAAACACAACCTTGCATTATCTTCTGTGTCGGCATCAAAGTGCGAGCCAGCATATTATGCAGGGGGCAGGGTAAGAGAACTTAAAAAATGCGAAGTTAAAAAGGTCATCAGACAGTTTATCGACGGCGCAGTGCGTTGTAAAAAGGCGGGCGTTGACGGTGTAGAACTTCACGGCACGCACGGATACCTCATTCAACAATTTTTGAGCCCGAACACCAATCATCGCACGGACGAATACGGCGGAAGTTTTGAAAACAGACTTCGCTTTATAAGAGAGATTATTGAGGGTATTCGCAAAGAATGTGGAGATTATCCAATTATCGTGCGTCTTACTATTGACGAGTTTTACGAGAAGATAGGCAAACCCGGCAAGGGCTATACAATGGAAGAGGGGGTCAAGTACGCAAAGGCAATCGCAGACATGGGCGTTGATGCAATCGATGTATCAAGCGCTGGTTACGACACTTTTAACTATTGGCTTGAACCGACGAGTTTCGAGCCAGGTTGGAGAAAGTATCTTGCTCAAGAAGTTAAAAAGGTTGTAAACATTCCCGTCATTGCCGCAAACCTTATCAGAACTCCCGAACAAGCAGAAAAACAACTTGAAGACGGCGTGCAAGATTTCGTATCTTTAGGCAGACCGCACATTGCAGATCCGCATTGGGCAGAAAAGGCGCAATCGGGTAGAGAGGATGAAATCAAGCGTTGTATTTGTTGCTTATACTGCATACAAAGTATGCAAGACAATGCTTATCACGGCGATCATGGCTATTGCTCTGTCAATCCGACGGTCGGTTGCGAAAGAGAATTTAATGCGATAAAACAAGACGGCGAGGGCAGAAAGGTAGTTATCGTCGGTGCCGGCGTTGCTGGACTTACGTGCGCAGAAATGCTTGCAAGAAGAGGATTTAAACCTGTTGTTCTTGAAAAAGAAAACGAGGTAGGCGGACAAATTCAACTTGCCAACAAACCGCCTAAAAAAGAGAAACTCGGCTGGTGTTTTGAAGATATGTATACCAATGCAATCAAGGCAGGAGCAGAGGTTGTTCTCGGCGTTGAGGCTACATCTGAAATTATTGCATCATACGAGCCGTATGCCGTTGTAGTGGCAACTGGCGCATGCGCCGTTAAGCCGAAATCTATCGAGGGCGTCGATTTGCCAAATGTCTATACCACAACTCAAGTTTTGAGCGGAGAAGTGGTGCTTGAAAACAAAAAAGTCGCGCTTATCGGATCGGGTATGACGGGACTTGAAACGGCAGAAATGCTTGTCGAGCACGACAATAAGGTCACTATCGTAGAGATGGCAGACACGCTTGCTCCTGGCACGTGGTTCCAACACCTCGACGACGTTGTTCCCAAACTCGATGCAAAAGGAACGAACTACATACTTTCACATAGACTCAACTCGATTGACGAAAATGGCGTTGTGCTTGAACCTGTTAAACTCGATAAACATAAAAAGGCAAAGAGCATAGGCGCCTCTGCACACTTTGATTTCGATGCGGTTGTGCTCTCTTTGGGCGCACGTCCTGTAAACGCTCTTGCGAAATCGCTTGAGGGCAAATATGACAACTTGTTTGTAATCGGCGACGCGTCAAAGGTGGGAAGAATTGCGGACGCAACACGTCAGGCATACGACGTTGCTGTACACAAAATTAAATAACTTATGAAGAAAATCGATTATGACAATTCTCTCGTTGCGCTTGCTTCTTCCGTGCTAAAATATTTTGGCGCGGATAGCAAGCATACAACGTTGAAAGAAATGGATGACTTGCTTGAAAAGGGATACGAGAATGTCGTCGTTATGCTTTTTGACGGAATGGGAACGGCTATCCTCGATAAGCACAAGGACGCAAGTCCCTTTTTGCGTGCGCATTTGACGAGGACGATTTCATCCGTTTTTCCGCCTACGACAACGGCAGCGACAACAAGCATACAATCGGGATTAGCACCTTATGAACACGGTTGGCTGGGGTGGTCGCTTTGGTTTAAAGAGGTGGGGAAGACGATAAATCTATTCCCGAACAGCGAGTTTGTTACCGACATCCCGTTTGAAGAGTTTAATGTTGCAAAAAGCATAATTCCGTACAAATCGATTGAAGATAAGATAAACGAGGCAGGTGTCGCAAAAGCATACTTCATCTCTCGCCACGCAACGATAAAAGTCGATTCCTTGCAAGAAATAACCGATAACGTGCAGAAACTTTGCGCACAAAAGGGTAAAAAATATATCTATACATATTGGAGTCAGCCCGATCACGATATGCACGATTTTGGCACGACGGACGAGTGCATAAGCGCACAAATCAAGCAGATAAATGATTGTGTTGAGACTCTCTGTGACAAACTTGAAAATACGCTCGTAGTCGTTGTTGCCGATCACGGACTTGTGGACATAGAATGGAAAACTTTGCTTGACTATCCTGACGTGTGGGAGTGCCTTGAAAGAGTGCCGTCAATAGAGTCGCGCGCATTGACCTTCTTTGTGAAAGAGGAATATAAATACGTATTTAAGGATAGATTTCTATCGCATTTTTCGGACAAATATATTCTTCTTTCTCACGACGAGGTTGTAAGCGAGGGACTGTTTGGAAGCGGTGACGAGTGTGAAAAATTCGGGGATTTTCTCGGCGATTATCTTGCAATAGCAACAAGCAATTTGTGCCTCGACGTGCGACCTATTCAAGAGTATGCGTTTAAAGCAATGCACGCAGGGCTTTGCGATGATGAATTGAATGTGCCGTTTATTGTCATCGAAAAACAATAAAATTTCGCCTCATTCGAGGCGTTTTTTATTGCAAAAGTTTATCCGAGAGGGACTTTGAACAAAAAGAGAATATTGCACAATTTGTATAATAGCGTGCTTTGCGGTTGTAAAGTCGTGTTCATTGGGCAAAATTTAGGCGGATAAACATTGAAAAATCCACTAAAAAGTGGAAATATGCTATTGATAAATATTTATCTATATGCTAAAATGTTATTAAATAGAGCAATAATATTGCAAAAATAAAAAGGAGAACGTTATGAGCAAAAAAACTACTCTCAGCGCAAATGAAAAGAAAGTTTTTGATTTGTGCCAAAGTTACGGCGATTGGTGGAACAACGGTTTTGAAACTCCCGAAATGACCAACAATCTCTATCCGTACGACAAAATGTTTTCGCCTATTCAAATCGGTAAACTTACCATTAAGAACCGTCTTGTCATGGCTCCGATGGGCAATATCGATATGGCAGAAGAGACTGGACGTCCCAACAATAAAATGCTCAAATATTTTGAAGAGCGTGCAAAGGGCGGTGTAGGTCTTATCACTTCAG
>CAZCKS010000014.1:0-27771 GCA_964499325.1 uncultured Bacteroides sp.
GCGTGCCCGTACTCAACGAGGTCGCAAATATGCCCACAACCAACGAGGCTATCGCATACTTGCAATCACACGGCGTGCTTGTCACGCCGTCCAAAGCGGTCAATGCAGGCGGTGTCGCAACAAGCGGTCTTGAAATGTCTCAAAACAGCGAACGTCTTGCTTGGACATCCGAAGAAGTGGATGCAAAACTTAAACAAATCATGAAGGGCATCCATGATCAAATCTGCGGAGCACTCGATGCATACGGTCTTGATTACAACCTTGTCAAAGGCGCAAACCTCGCAGGCTTTAAGAAGGTGTATGAAGCAATGCTCGCGCAAGGCATAAACTAAAATTTGTCGCAAGTTTACGAAAGACACGCGGTGGCGTGTCTTTCTTTTATTTGCGCAAATTTTAGTTTTACTTCTTATTACATTTATGTGCCAATTCGAAGACGTAACACGAGGCGCAAGGCGCCGAGCCTTTGGAGCGCCGACCTTGACGAATAGTACAAGCGACTGCGCCGTATTGTTGCCCACGGCTGGCGCACAAAGCGCAGTGGCATAATAAGTGAATTGTCCCTATCTATGGGAGTGCCGACTTCCCCTCTTGCGAACGATGACTAACTTTTGTAGAGAAATGACGGATATTTGAGCAATAGGGGAATGCCCGAAGGGAAGGGGTGATATTGCATTTGATATGTTCGTACTACACTTATTTCGGGCGTGCTTAGTAAACACGCGAGAAAAGGGGAAATTCGCAAAAAATTAGGCACGCGGTTGCGTGCCTTTTATGTTTGTCTTATCTCTTTATTACTCTTCTTCGTTTGATGATGAAACTTTCCCTCTTTCCCCATCCATCTGTGTTTCAACGGGGTTTTCTTCCCCCGCAACCGCTTTCTCTTTCTTCTTTCTGAACACGACAAATTTTTGCCACATAAATTCGAGCGCAAAGTTGATTACCATTACCGTGCCTTCTGCAATAATTCCCGCAAAACCGTCGCTTATATGCTCTACAAGCAGAGTCTTGATTGTGTGCACATACCAAGTTTGGAAGGGATAAAACGGCACGTAGAACAAGAATGCAAGCACCATTGCTTTGGGCACGTTTCCCGCATCTTTAAATGTGAATTTTCTGTTGAACGTGAAGTTCCAAAGTATAGACGCCGCAAGCGCAACCGTCGTTGCTACAAACGTAACGACATTCATGTCCTCAACAATAAAATGTATTGTTTTGTCCGTTGCAGGAATAACCGCTTGCAACACCGTAAACAGCACAAGTTGAATAACGCCTGCGCTGACGGCGCACAGGGCATATTTCACAAACTGCATTATGCCCTTTCTCTTCTCTTTCTTTGCCTGCTTTTCGGCAAACTTGAGATTGTATTCATAAAGAATACCACTCTTTACATCCTCGACGCTTTGCTCATCCGAGCATTGCTCCGTCGCATTTTGCAAGTCTTGATTTTCTTCGGACATAGTTTCCGTGTTGATGATTTCGTCCATAAGACTTCTCCTAAAATATACTACAAATAGTTTAGCAAGCCCTTGTTGCAATGTCAATAGACAATTTTATTTCATCACGCATAGCGTGATGTTTTAATTCTATAAAAAGCGCATTCATGTATGTCGAAAATTGCAATAATTACACGAAAATGCATTTTATTGTGCGTTCTGCGCTTATAAAATATGTTTTATGGCAAGAATGTCGCTTGTGGATATATCATCTCTCGAACAACGATTAAGCAATAGATTTTCTCAAAGCGACGATTTCAAGTGTCGCGCTTTTTCCATTGGAAACACTCGCTGCTTGCTTGCCTACATTGACGGAAACATCGATAAATTGCTTTTTGAGCAAGACGTTTTACGTCCGCTGAAAAACGCCACACATATCGATGCACCCCATCTTCAATGGCTCCAAAACACCCTCGCTTATTCAGATGAAATAGAGGTTGTTCCCATCGAAGACAGTCCGCAAAATATCGCCTCTTGCGACATTGCATTTTATATGGACGGCGAGGAAGACGCATATATTTTTTCTTTGCGCAAGCCTTGTGCTCGAGCCATAGGAGAACCGCCGACGTCCTCTGTTATGAAAGGGCCTCGAGAGGGGTTTGTAGAGGAAATCAAGACCAATACGTCTATGATTCGCAGACGTATAAAATCGCCCGATTTGGTGTCAAAGAACTTTACCGTCGGCAGATATTCCAACACCTCTGTGTCGCTTATGTATTTGAGCGGTGTTGCGGATGAAAGCATTGTTAAACGCCTGTGCGAAAAAATATCCGCCATTGACGTTGACGGTGTGATTGACAGCGCATATATCCTATCCTTT
The DNA here is from genome assembly GCA_964499325.1 of uncultured Bacteroides sp. Taxonomy (GTDB): domain Bacteria; phylum Bacillota; class Clostridia; order Christensenellales; family CAG-917; genus CAG-475. The sequence continues at coordinate 2,314 of CAZCKS010000014.1, forward strand.
ATACAAACAAACAAGAACTCATTTTTCATACAGGCAGGCACCACGGAAAAACCCGACGTTGTAAGCGCAAAACTGCTTGAAGGCAGAGTTGCGATACTCGTCGACGGCTCTCCGATTGCCGTTACACTGCCCTATCTTATATTCGAGGACGTTCAAGATGGTTATGACTACTATTCGGGAGATTGGCGCGCCTCGATGATACGAGCATTCCGTTTGCTTGGTGCATTGCTGACAATATTCTTGCCTGGGGCATACGTCGCCCTACAAACATACCACTTTCAACTTTTGCCAATCAAATTCTTGATGACGCTAATGTCGGCAACGAACAATATTCCCTTCCCTCCTGCGATAGAAATGTTGCTAGTCATGACATTGTTTGAAATATTAAATCAAGCCTCCATACGCATGCCTCGCTACTTCGGAATATCGCTCTCCGTCGTAGGCGCAATCGTGCTGGGCGATACCGCCGTAAAGGCAGGCTTAATATCCTCGCCGTCCGTGCTTGTGGTTGCACTCTCTGCAATCGGTATCTTCTGCGTGCCCGACCAAGTGGGACCGATGTCAATACTTCGTTTCCTATATCTTTGCATAAGCGCAGTCACTGGATTTGTGGGAATGATTATGCTAACTGTTGTCATAATCGCATATCTTGCAGACCTCGATAATTTCGGCACGCCATACCTTGCGCCTTATGCGCCTCGCATAATCCCAGACCTTCAGGACGGATTGCTAAAGGCGGGTGCATCATCGATGGAATTGCGCCCATACTCCATCCCCACCGCAAACAGGCGGCGCATAAGAAAATAACATAAAACGGCTTTTATTATGCAAAAATACAAGATAAAACATCAATTACGCAAAAATCTGCCCGACGGCATGCTGTACAACAGTCAGGTTGCATCAATCATTTTTATGCTGGGAATTGCCTTTAAACTGTCTGAAGTCCCGGGCATAATATCTTCGCAATTTCAATCGTCTACCCTTTGGGTATACATGATATTTTCCGCTTGCGAAGTGGTGTGCGCTATAATGGTATTTGTCGTCGTGCGCCTTGACGGCGACTCTCTTTTGCGTGCTACAAACAATCGCATTTACAAAATTACGTGCCTTGTTTGCAGTATTTATTTGAGTGCAAAATGCACCTTTTATTTTTGCTATTGTGCGTCTTACTTAACGCACGAATTGTTTACGGGCGCACAGCCTTATTTGATATATTTGTTGCTTATTGTACCGATTGCATATTTGGGTTTAAAAGGCACTCGGTCGATAGGGCGCACCTGCGAATTGTTCTCGCTGCTGTTCTTGGCAGTAATTATTTTAAATCTCGCCTTCTTGGACACCGATATGGATTTAGGGCGAAACTTACCTGTGTTCTCTGTAAAGCCGATAAAATTTTTCACGCAACTCCCTCACTTTGGACTTTGGCTCGGCGACTTGCTCCCCATAGCATTCATCCGAATAAAGAATAAACGTCTGCCCTATATATCCGTCGGATTTGCCACAACATGGACACTGTCCAACCTCATCGTTGCGTTGGGGGTGGCAATATACGGCAACTCCTTGCAAATGGTATCCGACCTTCTTATCCATATAGCAAGTTTCAATCAACTCTCCCTTGAAATCGGCAGAATGGAATGGACAAATTTGCTTGTCATACTCTTTATGTCCGTATTTTCCATTGCCTTTTTATACAACGGCGCGATGCAGGCGTGTAGACGCGCAATAGGAACGGCGACGCCTTGCAAAATTCTCTGCCCTCTCGCAATATTATGCACATCGCTCTTTGCCCCGTCCACAGAGGCGGTGACCGACTTTGCGATAGGAGAAATCGGATATGCTTTCTTTGCCCTTGCGATACTATTGCCGTTTATGTTTATGCTATGCGCGCTTACTGTTCGCAAGCGGAATTTAGCACTATCAAAATGCGTCGATTGCGAATATATCCCTTTTGCTCCACAGCGCCGACAAGTAAACAACCAAGACGAATGGCTATACACCACCGCACAAGGAGAAAACGCATGAAAAAAACAACAATTCCCTCGTATCTAATGCGCACAAAATGGTTTGTGTTTTTACTTGTCGCCATTGTGCTTATAGTGTTCGGGCGCACGGTCGACACGCCCTCTCTCATCAAGTCGGCAATAGTGCTGGGTATTGGCATAGATTATATAGAAGACAACGACACGTTCGAGGTTACGGCGCAAAGCGCAATCGTAGGCTCGTCAAGCGGAGACACCACAGATACGACATTCAACACTTATACAGCAGAAGGAAAAACTATAGCGGGAGCGATGGACGGCATTTCACGCAAAATGGGTTTAATCGTATCACTTGCGCACTGTAATGTCATTGTTCTGTCACAATCGGCATTGACCTTGGACCACATGCAACTCATATATCCGCTGACCGGGATGTATGCTTTGCCCGAACAAACAATACTTGTATCAAGCCCCCAAAAGCCAAAAGAATTGCTTGCTTTGCGCATAGGCACGACATTGAGTGCCCCCTTCTTTTTACAACAAGCACTTGTCAACGAAGAAGGCTCGGACGGCATGATACGCACCACGGCAAAGGATTTTCTTGCCCGTTCACTGTCTCGCAGCAAAGCAAATGCCGTACCCTATGTACGAGCGCAAAAACTTCAAGATGCACCCATCGGACAACAGGGAAACGACGAGGACGCATACACTCTCGACTTTAACGACGCACTTGTTTTTAATCATGACAAAGCGGTTGTAATCGAGAGAGAATATGCCGAAATTCTTGCGTTTTATTTGAGTAAGGACGTTACGGGCACGCTAAATATAACAGATGAAGATGACGGAACAATGGAGTTTAAAATCCTCAAAAAAGACGTCAAATTAAAGGCTAACGATCGACATCTCGTCGCCAACGTGGAATTGTCTTTGGATTTGAGCGACGTGCAACACGTCGACACGGATAAAGTGCTTGACAGTGCAAGCGAAATCGTGCGCAAATTCGCCGATTTGCTTGAAGATGACATTGAGAAAAAATTCTATAATCTTTACGACGTTTCAAGGGCGGAAAATATAGACTTTCTCAACTTGCAAGCAAAAGCATATCAATCGATAGGTAGAGATCTTGAAGAAGATTGCCTCGACACCCTTTCTTTTGAAGTCAACGTGAAAATATCCGTAAAAGAAACGGGATAAGCACCGCGTTTAACGCAATTTCATATCCTAAACGGGAGGCTTTTATGGATTTTGACTTGCCAAACGACGAAACCATGGAAAAAATGAGGACGGAATATGCTCGCCTCTTGAATACAAATACGACGGAAATTCAATGTGTGCACGACGCTGAAAGCGTCGATACGCAATCGCAGGTGCTCGTGCGTTGCATTTTATTTCTTTACATCGGGATGCTTTTAGGGTATAATGGCGTATATGGAACTGAAATTTATGACACCCACGGAAGTGTGGGAAGGGTTCGACGCACACAAAGCGCCTTTGGAAGCGTCAATAATCTCCGCACAAACGACGGATAACATTGTCTGCTCGCAACAGATTTTCACAGCCGACGCCTCTAACGAGGGGCGCATTCGCGCGTGTTGCAAGTTCTTTTACGACAATCGCTGGCAAGACGCACGTCCCGCCATTCTAATTCTACCATCGTTTAATAATCCCGTTTCGTTTGACGCATTGCGCTCTCTCATAGAGGAAGGTTTTGTCACATGCATACTTGATTATTGCGGTCTGTTTGGCGAAAACGGCACTGTATTTCCTCAAGACTTGGCGTTTGCGTCCCTTCCAGAGTGCAAAGACCGTCTTGACGACATACAAGGCGGAGCAAGAAATACACCGTGGTTTGTATGGACAAAAATTGCACGCAGAGCAATCTGCCTTCTTGAAGAGCAAAGTATTATAGACAACTCTCGCATAGGAGTGTTGGGCTTTGGTATAGGCGGACAACTATCTTGGCAAGTCGCTGCAACCGACAACAGAGTGCACGCCCTCATCTCCGCAAACGGAGGCGGTTATCGCTGGACAAAGGGCAACGCAAGATTTTTGAGCACGGATATTCCCGAAAGCGACGAACAATTAGCATATTCCACCGGCGTAGGCGCCGAAACGTATGCGAAATTCATCACCTGCCCCACCCTTGCCATTGCGACGAGAGACTCCATGCTTTGTGACATAGACCGCATAGGGGACATGATAGACCTTGTCAAATCGCAAAACAATCAACTTATTCTATCCCCGTCTTGCGGACATCAGTTGACCAAATCCACGGGCATTGCCTGCCTTAAGTGGTTGCACGATTATCTTGCCACCGACAGTGCGGAGAAAGGCACCGCTTCTCTGAAATTTGAATGTGCGGAAGGACATCTTTACGTACGCGTCAATACTTTGCGAAAAGCACATAGTCAAACGCTGTATTTAAGTTACGGCGAGAGCGACTCTCAACAACGTTGCTGGGTATCTCTGCCCATAGAGCAAAAAGTCGGCGAACACGAATACGTCTGCGACGTGCCTGTATACGATAGGGACGAATTAATTGTCGCTTACGCAACACTCGCTTATGATGACGGCGATATAATTTCCACCAAAGTTATAGGCACAACCGCAACAAAACACAACGTGACCGTCTTTGAGAATATGCAATACGGTTCAAACATAATATACGACGGAAGCATGGGCATTGCCTCTTTCAATGCAAAAACCGACGACGCATTGCTTGACGAGAACAATTTGCGCGTAAAAGAAGGTCCATTCGGCATAAAAGGAATAACTCTCGATGAGGGTGACTTGTTACTGTCAAGAAACCTAAAAGAAATGAGCGCACTTTCACGCTCGGCATCCTTGCACCTTGACGCATATTCAAGTGCCCCGCGCGAATTTGAAATATCCGTATTGTCCTTGCCCGACCTAAAAAGATATAGCGCGCACACACCGCTTATCGGCGGAGAGTTCTGGCAAAAAATGTTATTTGACTGTTCCGACTTTAAGAGCGAAGAAGGCAAAACGCTATCCTCTTTCTCAAACGCAAAAGTCATCGAGATACGCAATGTAAACGGCGCAATACTCAACAATTTTTTGTGGATTTGAAAATAATTTGCAAAAGATAAAATATACTTTGATATGACCGACGAATTTGAACCTACGATAATACGAGAAGAACCTTCTCAAAAGCAAAAAGGCAAACGTGTGATGATTGGCATCATTTGCGTGCTTTTGGTCGTTATTCTTGCACTCACAACCGCACTTCTTCTCAAGAAATACGTGCTATCGTCATTTATCGTTGACGGCATATCGATGTATCCCACCCTCGACGGCGGAAACGGCGATCAAAAAGAAGGCTCTTCCAATGAAGAGCGCACCAACGGCGAGACGCTCTACCTCAATAAAGTTGCCGATATAAAAAGAGGCGACATTGTGGTCTTCACGCCTGAATGGATAAAAAACGACAACGGAGAATATATCTCGCTCGTAAAGCGTGTTATAGGCATAGGCGGAGACCATATCGTCATAAAAGACGACAAGGTGTGGCGCAATGGGGAGTTGCTTGACGAGACTTATATAAACAATGACACCGCCACTTTTCCACATGAATACAACATAGATATATACGTCCCTTATGGCGAACTTTTCTGTATGGGCGATAATCGCAACCACTCCGACGACAGTCGCATATATGGCACCGTAAAACTTGAAAACGTGATTGGAAAATGCTTCCTGATTCGCGGTCTGGACGGAGATTTAAGAAAGCCGTAATTTGCACAATCGCTAATAAAATAATCGACATTACAACATAGAAAAACACCGCCGTGCAAACGGCGGTGTTGCGTTTTGTTGGGTGTTATTTTTTCTTTAAATCGTATTCTTGAATTGCTTTTGCAAAGTCAATTTCTTTCAAATTACCCTTGGTGGCAAGATAGCATTTTTTGCCAAGCGCAAAGATGTATCTGTCATGGTCGAGACTATCACTATACACGTTTTCAACCTCGATGTTTGGCAATACCTCGTTAAGACGACGCACCTTTTCTTCCTTTCTGCACACCTTGCCTTGCAAGTGTCCGTTCTTTTTGCTGTGCGGAGTTGCAATGCAATAGTCTATTTTCATGCGCCTTGCAATCTCTTCGATGAGGAAATCGGGGCTTGCGCTTATAAGCACCGTCTTGCGATCGGGATTGCGATTTTCGGGTTTGAAAAAATCGTATATATCCTTTTGGTGTTTGTCCCAATACTTTTTAACGGTTTTCTCTGTGTTTATCAAGGACACAAAGTTAAAAGCAATTTTTTTAAACTTGGGCACAGGTAGAATCTTTGTAACCATCAAAAAGCCCCAAAACAACTGGAAGGGCAACAATATAAGAGTCCACGGGCAATGCGCCATGCTCCAAAACCAATAGTGCAACGCACTGTCATACGGGATGGCGGTCTTGTCAAAGTCATAAATATCCACTTTGATTTTGTCCCTGCTCTCCGCCGCCACAGGCGTGGCATCGCATTTGTCGGCTTGCAAATTCTCGTTGTTTTCTACTCTCTCTTGCTCCATAACAAAACAAGTATAACACACTTTTGTACAAAATGGAAGAGTGTATTTGTGCAAAATCGCCTCGTTTGCTTGTCAACAGAGCATGAAAAAGGCGCCTCGATAGGCGCCTTTTACCATAGTGTGATGTTTTGTCAATCTTTTTCGTGCTCAACACCATAGTGTGTATAATAGTTGCGTTGCTCACAATCGAACGTGCCGTCTGCGCTAATGCTGATTACGGTTGTTCCACGTTGAGCGTGTTCCTTGTAAATGCCCGGATACGCAAGATAGTCGACCGCCATACCGTAAGTCAATCTAATACCTCTCTCATCGCCGTTACGCTTGTAAATGACGGAGAAGTTGTTGTAGTGGTCGTGTCCGCAGAAAATGCCCTGCAAGCCGTGCGTCAAGCCCTCTTCATAGAGGTCGTCTCCGTTTACTCCGCAAAATACGCCATAAGTACGCACGCCGTTCTTTTGTTTATCCGACTCGCCCATATTGCCGTATATGAATGTCGTAGTGGAGTTTTCTCCCTCGATGACGTCTCCGCTCTTAATATCACTCGCCTTCTTGTCGGCATTAATGACATTTGCCCATGCCTCGCGGTATTCTGCAAGAGGGATGTGGAAAAATGCAAGGTTCTTAACCTCTACACCACCATTTGCCTCTTTGAGTTTGTCCATTTCGCTTGTATACCAATCTACTTGCGTTTGATGGATATTGTCATATTTCCATGCCATTCCGAAATAGTCGCCGTCCGTATAACTGTGGCTGTCTATGGTGACTATCGCTTGATTTATAGGTTGTGCAGAGCCTTGCGGATTCTTGATGACAATCATATCATTGCCAAACCCTCTCGAATCGTCGCTGATTTTATCCTTTTTGTCGCAGTAACCGGAACGGAACAAGCAATATTCAAAGCATTCTTCCTCATAATATTCGCAAATATCAACACGAGAGTAAATGCTGTAGTATTCGGTATCGTGGTTGCCAAAAGCAAACGTCCAATACACGCCGAGCGACTCCATCAAGTTTGCAAATACCTTGGTTGCGTTAAGGTTGTTGAATGTTCCCGATTGGAAAGGTACGGGATATGCAATATCACCTGTTACGACAACAAGGTCGGGTTGCTCTTTGCGTATCATTGTAGCAACGGCATTCATTGCCCATGCGTCCTTGCTTCCGGAAAATCCGCCGCCGCCGATATGTACGTCGGTAAGTTGCATAACCTTAAAGTCTCTATCCGCCTCTTTTGTAAACGTCCAATATCCCAACGCCTCATCGTATACGGGAACAATTTGGTCGTGTTCGGTATATTCCACCTTTTCAAAGTTGTTTTGCGCCTGCTCCAAAAGAGCGTTTACGCTTACGGTAGTTGCGATGGCACATCCGCTAAAGAATATTGCAAGCACAAGCACTACCGCACCCGCTATGATAAGAGCCTTGATTCTTCTCTTCTTTTTCTGCTCCGGCGTCAAAACTTTCTTTTGCTTTTTAGCAGATTTTTTCTCTTCGTATTCGCCCAGAATCCCTTTTGTCTCGTTAACGTCCGCTTCGTCTTGCACATCGATTGCGTTTTTTTCCTCGTTCACGTCTTCGCTCACATCGGACAACTTTTGCGGCACTGTTTCTTCGACGCTTTCGTTTACGTTGATTTCTTCGCTCATTTGTTTGCCTCCTGATCTATAATAGATATGCTATTTTATTATTTCTCAATAATATCGGTTTTGTCAAGACACTCCATCTGCACAAAAAGCACCTCTGCTCCACACTCCGCCTTTACTTGCGCGCTCATGTCACAAAGAGTCTCTTTGTCAGAGCAATTCACATATACGTTGCCAGTCTTCATTGCATAACCATAATCGTGCAACACAATTTTGTTTATCTCAACCGCATTTTGCGCGCACACTTTTTTGATTGTGGATTTTTCTTCGGTGCAATCGTCTCCTACAATAATTGCCTTCACATTTTCAACCACCATTTTGATTGCCACAACAATGATTATCACGCTTATTGCTATGCCAAAAATCGCGTCAACGGCATAGTCCACCTTTGCCGAAATCGCAAAGGATATTAGCGACGTCGCAGTCACGCCCGTGTCAAGAAAACTGTCGAGCATAATTGCTTTAATTGCCTTTGATTTTATCTTCCTGTTTGCAAAATAATATGCAATGCCGATACCCAATTTAAGCGGTACACCTATGGATATTAGCACGCAGTTTTGCCAGCCGAACCACACCGGTTCCGGCATAGCCATGCGATTTATGGAACGCATAAAGAATGCTCCACCGACAACAATCGCCACAACCGCAACTATAAAGCCTGCAAGGTATTCCGCCCTGCCGTATCCGAATGGTGCCTTGTCGCTCCTTTTAATAAACAAACACACAAAAACAATTAGCGTTATCAAGCATGTGAGAATATCAAAGAAACTGTTTGTTGCGTCTGTCAAAATGCAAAGGCTGTTGGATGAAAGCCCGACATGCAGTTTTATTATGGCAAGTGCGATATTGATTGCCATAGCAACCGATATGAGGATAATCGAACGCTTTACTCTCTCTTTCATACGTCCGCCTCTTCTATCTTGCGCACCTTGTTTTTCTTGCCGTGTCGCATCTTATTTTTCACGGTGCCGCTTGCATCCTCTGTTTGTTTATTCGCACAATCAGTGGTTTTATCGTCAGTTTTGCGCACATAAACATATTTTTCTGCACGCCGCCCATCCGCTTTTGCCCTTTGGCAAATCATAAGCGCAAGCACTATAAATGTCACAAAAAGCATTCCCACAATCGCAAGAAGCAAGGCAAATACAAAATTTGCAGCAGGATGTACCGCACTCAAAATCGCCGTCATTTGAGATACCTCCTGCCCTTATTCCACACAATCGCAAGGACGATTATACCCACTATCAACACGCAAGATATGACAAGCAAAAGAATGTTTTGCCATGTCCATACGGTTGACGTTGTCTCTGTTACGACATCTACATAAAAGTAAATTTCATTATTGTCATTATCTAGTGCAACGCTGTTGCCAACACTGCCGATTGCGACAATGTCGCCCTGTCCGACGCTTACCCACTGGGCACCGCTCATACCGCTTGACCAAGACACGTAATAACTGCCCTGCACCTCGACAGGGTTATAATCGTTGTCCGCAAGCACTATTTTGTATGCACGCACAATCTCTTTGTCATCAAAGGGGCTATACGCAGAAATGACACTTATAATAACATTTTTAATTGAAACAAATCCGTCCTCGAAATACACAGCGAACGCCTCTCCATCCTCTGTTGCCACGGTGATACTTTTTGCAAACACCATATATCTTCCGCCGTCTATAAACGGGCTTGTTTGGCTCTTGTTTACAGGGGTATAATTTGCGTTTGTAAACGTTGCCGTAATCAAATACCACGCAACCTTTGTGTTGTCGGGACTGCAATGCAGTTGCACGCCCAAGTCATCTATCGTATCGTCGCCAATAAGGGTGCCGTCAATATAATATCCAACGCCGTCAAGAGATAACAATTCATCCCCTACAAGCGAATATATGTCGGATATTTTAACGACCAATTCTTTGGGCTGAACCTTCACGTTCACGGATATATTTTTCAAAGTGTTGAAGTTTCCGCTTGCGTGCGTGTAATCAAATTTAAGCCTATGCGTTGCACTGTCGACGTTTATAAGAATATCTCTAATATCCGATATGCCCTCAAAAACATCATCCGTTTGCTCCTCGCTCAATTCAAACGTACCGTTGGTTATATCTGCCACGCTCGATGTCTCTATACTTTTAAATATATACTGTCCTATATCGGAGGCTCTTGTTCCGTACGGAATAACAACATCTCCTGCCGACATTTGCAAATCTGCCTTTTTGACGGTGCAGGTTATGGGCGACGTCGCCCTTCTTTCAACCTTATAGTATTTGCCGTCAAAAGAAAACGCTTCCGCAACGACGTATGTTACATCATATTGCCCCACATCCACACCATTGCCGAAAACCACGTTGGTGTCTGTAGATTCCGCCGTCTTATGCCGTTCTGGCGAGCCGACCTTGTTATATTCAAGGTGTACGAGAGGAGAGAGTGCAACTATGCTTTTAAACTCCGCTCCGATAACTATTTGGCTTTGCGAAAGAGTGTATTCTGTCTCCGTTATACCTCTGTTTTTGACATTGTCTATTGCAGGGAAATCAAACGCAACGTCAAAGTAATCATGGCAATTCCACTCACCTGTCGCATAAAAACTTTCAAATTTGTCGTATCCTATTTTTCCACTGTTCCAAAGCCATCTGGCAAGCGTTTGTTTTAGGCTTGTAATCGCATCGTCAGAGACAAAATCACCCCGATAATCCCATGTCAAACCGTCCCCTGCGCCACTCATACTCCAGACGACATCATCTCCGTCAACCTCTGCTTTTATCTCTATATCTTCTTTGGTATCAGCGGCAAAAACAACGCCTTGCGGTAAAAGCGCACACGTCAAAACAGCCGATAAACATATCAGCAGAAATGCAAAAATAAAAATGTCGAATCTTTTGGACATAGCCGGTCCGTGAGCGGAATCAAATCCAGTGCAAAGCATTTTTAAACGAAGCATTCATGCCCCTCGCAATGCGATTTACCCAATTTCCCGCCGATTGGGTGTTTTATTGTCCGTCTTTACCCTTGCAAAAAGCACAATTTATCCGTAAAAAAGGACACCCAACACCCTGTCGTTTTTATTTTTAGTCATTATAACATTATTTTTATAGAATTACAAATATTATTTGTTATTGCCTCGCAACGCCCGTTTTGCGACGCCACCAGACCATCCAATGTTTATCTTTACACAAAAAAATACGCCGTGCGATGTCGGCGCATTTTTATTATGCTTTTATGCTGATTTATTCGGCAGAGTGAATGGTTTGTTGAAGAAGTGCCATAACGTAATCGCCAAGCAAATCCCAACTCAAGCCCACATCGCCGTGTCCCTTGCCTTCAAACTCGACAAGTCTGTCGCCTAGCGATTGGATGTATTCTGCGGTGGCGGTGTTTCCGCCAATAGAACTATAATAAGGAACCGTGCCATCGCCCAAAACTGTGCCATAGTTTGTGAGCAATTCATAATCATATTGCACACAACCGTAATCGTCATAAATTATATTATCGTTCTTGTCGCGTTTTGTGGTAAGGCTGATACCCGTTATTGTATTCGCCGAGCCCGTGCCAAGGAAGTAATAAGAATTTACGCTTTCGGACGCAATCTTACCGTCAATAAAGAGATTATCAAAATACTCATCGAGGTTTGCTGCGAAATCTTTTAACCGATAACCATCCGCATCGGCAGGCTGTCCGTCGGTTGCCACTATTCTGTGGTATCTCAAGCCGTCATAATCGTCGCTGTTTATCTCATCATACGTTTTAGGTACAAGATATTTTGCCCAGCGCATAGAAGAATACAAATCATACAACTCTTCTTTGCTGCTTATTGCCTTGCCATCAACGGTGATTGCCGGATATTCATCGCTGTATTGGTCTGAAGAAATCAACTGCCAAGACGGAACCAGCGACATAAGACCTTGATTGTTCCTAAAGAAATCCCCAAGCGGATTGTTGAGTATATCTCCTACGATTTTATTCATGTTAATCCAAGACGGAAGTCCGCTCAAATCCATGCCTTCGAGGAAATTGTTGACATAAACATCCGGGCAAGCAAGCGCCGCCAATGCGTCAAAAGAACCGAGCGTGGCAGGAGCGAATCCCATATACAATTTGACCTTGTTGCGATTTTCCTCACTTCTTGCAAGATAATTATTTACAACGGGTGCGCCCATACTGTGCGACATAAATATGATTTCGTCATATCCCCTCTTATTTAGCAATTTTTCAAGGTCAGCGGCACTTTCCGCAGGCGATTTGCGCCAATCTTGATTGTATACAAACACATCGTACTCGTCGCCATACTCTGCAGAGATATTGTCCACAAACGGCTTGTAAAGACCGAAAGCCCCGTAATTTATATCCATATCCACATCAAGCGCAGGCACGATGTTTTGGTTATAACCTACGCCGTCGTTATCGAGCGTCAGTTCCCAAAGCAGAGAACCTTCGGTATAACTTATAGCACCCATTGCAAGTTTGATAATGTCGCTCATCTCGTCGTCGAACAATTCAAGCAATTCATCCATTGAAATCTCGCCAGACATCACTTTCATTGCGTCAACTTCCGTCTTAAATGGTTCCCACTTTGCCTCGCCAGTCTCCTTGTCATAAAGACCGCCGGCAAATAATGCGGTAACATAAACTATTGCTTTGTCCTTCCAGTTATCCTCATCATTGTTGCACGCAACTATCGCAAAAAGCGTTGAGGACAACAAGCACACCACCATTAATGTTACAATAATTCTTTTTGCCTTCATATTTCCCTCTTATATTAAAACGCGGGTTTTATGTGTCACATTTGGACGATAAAACCCGTGTTTTATTATTTTGTTACAAGGTACAACCTCAATGTTTCGTTGACTTTTTCAATCTCTTTTGCACACAATCTGTGCGACGACAGCATTGACTTAAGCCCCAACCAAATTGCCTTTATCATAAGCGAATCTCTTGTGTCGAGCGCAGCGGCAAACCCTTCGAGCATTATCACCAAATCCTCTCTTTCGCTTGTTTCAATCTGCGCCTCTTGCACGGAATTGTATATTGCCACAAGCAAATATTCCGCCTGTTGATGTAGTCCGCTTGAGGCAAACTCAACCTCTCTTTCGACCGCTTTAGGCTCCTCTTCTATACCGTCCACAACAAGGCTTACAAGCGCAAGTTTAAAAGGCTCGATAACCTTGTGACAGCACTGCTCAAAACTTGCTTGTTTTGTCTCCGCCACAAAAAATCTGCTTGAAAACGTCACCATATCCATATTGCCGACGTCAAACTCGACAAGCATGTTTGATACAAGCGCGACAAGCGTTTTGGGATTCTTGGGCAACCTAAACACATCGCTATCGCCAAGCCTTGCAAATGCCTTTTTCTTTTCCGCATTATAATCAAAGCCCTTGTTGCAATAAGACAGCACCTCGCGAAATTCCGGATAATACGCAAGGCATTTCAAAAGAGGCTTGATTTTTCTATCAATGAAAATCAAGTTGGAACTTTGTAAATCCTCAACAGCACACACAAAAGCATGTATGCCCTCTCCGTTATACTCCATATTTACCTCAAATACGATATATTACCACTTGTTGTGAACTTTCTCTGCAAAGCTGAGCACATTGTCGAGTTCGATAACCTTGCCGTCATCAAGCACGCATTTACCGCTGATATAGCCGAAAACTTGGTGAGGAATCATGCACATAACCTTAAGGTCAAATGGCTCATAACGGTCGATAATCGGATGGAAGGTGCAATCGAGGCGACCGTCGTCGGACACGAATTTCCAATCCTCCATATAGCGAGGCTCGCCGTCGCTATCACCAGGAATAACAAACTCCACTCTTCCTATTTTGTGAGATTTGCCATTGTAGAAGAGCATGTCTTCGCTTGCAGCCTCGGTATTGCCAAAGCCATAACCGATATTCCAACCAAAGGTGGAACCGTCCTCAAGACGAGTTTGCAAACTTCCCCAATACCAAGTATTGTCATAAGTCCACACACCACGTCCCCAATCAAGGGTAGCCATGCTATCGGAAGGATTAAACTCGCACTTTTTGTCGCCGAGAGTAAAGAATCCGTCTGCGCTCATGCAGTTGATTTTTTGATTGAAATAGAAGTGCTTATCCTTGTTAAAAGGCGTTGCGATAACCATGCTTTCTTCGGGAACATCGGACAAAACGATATCCCATTTCACCTCTGTGCCAAACTTATCCGCATTGGGATAAACGCCGGTAAGATGTCTCTTTTCTCCGTCGTTGGTAAAAGACATCTCAACCTTTCCAATCTTCCACGAGCAATCGCCTTTCTCGCTTGTGCGAGGCATGTTAAATTTGCCCATCGGGAAAAGGCAGATTGCGGTATTTGTAAATTGTGCAGGCGTAACAAAATCCATTACGGTAATGCTCAATGCGCCGACAAATCCCATATCGCTTATAGTGAGGCAAAGGGCATATTCTTTGTTGCCAATATAGTAATAATCCCACTCTTTAAGACGAGTTTTGGGTGCTTTGACATTTTCGCGATTGTAGGTATAAAGCATCTTTTTCGCAAAGCCGGGCTGTGCTATATTGCCGTTTTCGTTAAGCAAATCGGTTTGAGTAGTAATTTCGTGTTGCATATCATTCTCCTGTTTAGGAATTATATAAAAGTATAATATCACATCGCGCGTATGAAAACAAGACATAATTTTGCACAAAATATGATATCATTCGATAACTATCGAATAAGGCGTTTTTAAGGTGGTGTAAGTTCTATATTACGACACCTCGCCAACAATAAAAGAAAAAAGTCGCCGTATAGGCGACAACGCTATTATTATTTAAGGCGCAAGCGCACCTCTCCGATTGCAAGATTTTCTCGTCTATCATCCGCATATCTTACAGCAAGACGGCACTCATTGTCGATGTCTAACACCGTTGCAAGGACACCATCCGACATCTCCGCCTTGGACACGACAACGTCTCTTCCTATCAAAAGCGACAAATCTTTATATTGCCTTGCAATATAATCTTTATTAAAATCGGCACGCAACACCTCGATGTTGTCAACAATCTTTGCGAGCAACTCATTGGGCGAGACGTCTCCGACGTATCCGATAATATCTCTTATTTCGTCTTCGACGTGATCCCCCTCCACAAGATTGACTCCGACGCCAACAATAACGCGGTCTATCGCAGAAGATGTGGTCGACACGCCCTCGCAGAGAATACCTACACACTTTTTATCATCGATATAAATATCGTTCACCCACTTTATACGGGCGTCTTTTCCGCTCAACTCTCGTATCGCTTTGGCGCAAGCCACAGCGCAAAGGGGAGTAACAAAAGACACCTCTTCTTCATTTTTTGGCGTTACCGCCACACTGAAATATATTCCGCAATCTTTGGGAGAATAAAATTTGCGCTCAAATCGTCCCCTGCCAGAAGTCTGCTCTCTTGCGGCAATAATGAAATTAGTCCTACCCCTTTTCGCGATGTCTTTTGCAAGCGTGTTGGTGGACGCAAGAGCGTCGAAAACCTCGACGTCATACGCCGAGGAAAGATGCTTTTTTATTAAGTTTGCGGACAAAATTTCTTTCATTTTAGAATGCAAAGACAAAGATCATTGAACATATTATGCCCACAAGCATACTTACCGCAGGCACACGCCCCTCTTCCATAAGTATGGATTGAGGCAAAATTTCACAGAATGTAACATACAGCATAGCACCCCCGGCAAGCCCCATACAAATACCGCTTGCCAACGTGCTTATACCGCCTATAAGCAAGCCGAACACTGCGCCTATCACCGTTGCGGCGCCTGCCAGAGCGGTAAGCAAAACCGTTTTCCATGCCTTTACGCCACCGCTTGCAAGCGGAGCGGATATAGCCATGCCTTCTGGGATGTTATGTACCGCAATAATAATTGCTATAAGCACGCCCGTCTTATCGTTGGTTGCGCCCGTTGCTCCGATTGCCATGCCTTCGGGAAGGTTGTGAAGGGCGATTGCCAAAAGCATTATGATGCCTGCTTTAAGCAACGCTTTCTTATCGACGCCGGCTTCTTGTGCGCCCTCTTGCGGAGCATTGAGCATGTCGTTTGCTTCGATAACGGCAGTCTCGTGGTGCAACTCTTCAATGCTTCTGTGCGTTTCTCGCATATTCTCGATGACATCCAAGAGTTTGTTAAGTCCGAAAATAACAAGCATACCCACAATAAGTGCGGATACGGCTATCATTATGCCGGACTGCTCTATCGAGCCCTCGATAGTAGAATATTCAACGGCTTCGGGCAACATCTCAAACGTGACGACGCCAACCATGACACCGCCTGCAAAACTCAATACTCTGCCCATCACCTTATTGCCCTTATTCTTGAGCAATACGCCGATGACTCCTCCAAGCCCCGTGCCGACAACGCCGGCTACAAGGGACAGTACTAAAATAAGTGTATTCATAATATATTCTCTCTCGCAAAACAGTATATAACAACATCGCGCCTTTAACAACCGTTAATATTAAAAAACGTGAATTTTGTTTCATTTTAGAACATGTACACATACTATAGACATGAGAACAATTCGGCAAGGAAGTATTATGCGGTGCGTTTTTGCGATTGTGCTTATCTTCATGTTTGCACAAGGAGGTTTTATAGTGCAACAGCCACAACTTGCATACGGAAAAGACTGCACGCAAAAATTAATAGCGCAATTTCGCACCTATTACGGCGAAAGCACACAAAACCGCAAAGACAACGTCGCTCTCGCCTGCCGTAAAATAGACGGAAATGTTCTATATCCTGAAGAGGAGTTTTCTTTCAACGACGCCGTTGGCGCACGCACAGAAAGCAACGGCTTTAAAAGCGCATACATCATACAAGACGGAAAGTTTATAGAGGGTATCGGCGGTGGAGTGTGTCAGGTGTCAAGCACACTGTACAACTGCGTTCTGCTTGCAAATCTTGCGGTAACTTGCGTCAATGCGCACTCTTTGCCCGTAAGTTACGTTGCGCCCTCTTTCGACGCAATGGTATCGTCGTCAAGCGATTTCCGTTTTGTCAACACATCGTCCGCACCCGTAACGGTACGCATGAGGGCTGACGGCAAATATGTCAGCGCGCAAATATACGGCGTGGATGTCTATACTATTAAGAGAAAATCGCAAACAATAGAAGTTCTACCATTCGATGTTGAATATCAATACAGCAAAGATTTGAAAGACGGCGAAGAGATAATCGACACATACGGAAAAGAGGGATTGCGCTCGCAAGGTTTTTTAGAATACTATCAAGACGGAAAACTTATCAAGACAATACTCATACGCAAGGACACATATTTGCCTCAAAAACGCATAGTTTTGAGAGGTAGTACAAGTTCGCCGTTGACATAAACGCTCGCATGACGGTATAATATAGGTTAGAAAAAAACCATTGGAGCATTAAATGGATTATCAACAAAGTTACGAGCAATGGCTCAACAGCAACGAAGTTTCCAAACAAGACAAAATTAGACTTGCAAGTTTAAGCGAAGAAGAGAAAAAAGAAGCGTTTTTCCGTCCCCTTCAATTCGGCACCGCAGGCATGAGAGGTGTGCTTGACGTAGGCACCAATCGCATGAATATGTTTACAGTGGCGCGCGCAACGCAAGGTCTTTCGCAATACATACAAACGCTTGGCGAAGATGCTATGCAAAGAGGCGTGGTAATCTCATACGATACACGCAGATTTTCAAGCGACTTTGCAATCAAAGTGGCAAAAGTGCTTGCAAAAAACAATATAAACGCCTACCTGTTTGACAGCGTTCATCCGGTGCCGATGTGCTCGTTTGCCATACGCCACTTAAACGCTATTGCAGGCGTTATGATAACCGCATCTCACAATCCCAAAATATACAACGGCTACAAAGTATACGGCGAAGACGGAGCACAGATGTCGCCCGAATCGACAGATAAAGTGGTCGAATTTATAGATAAAACCCCATATTTCGGCATATCAGAAGAAAACGTCACATTGACGGCAGACAGTATAAAAGGGCTTGACAATGCACAAGTCGCACCGCATATCACCATAATCGGCAAGAGCGTCGACAACGCATATTATGACACAATCGAACGTCTCTCACTCTCTCCCGAAGAAGTAAAAACTTATGGTAAAAACGTGAAAATCGTGTACACGCCCGTGCACGGAAGCGGATACGTACCCGTCACACAAATATTGTCAAGAATGGGCATAACCGTCAACGTTGTTGAGGAACAGGCGCTCCCCGATACGGAGTTTTCAACCGTGCGAGTACCCAATCCCGAAGAAGCGGACACCCTCAAATTGGGCGTGGAACTTGCAGATAGAATAGGTAGCGATATTGTCATCGGCACAGACCCCGACGCCGACAGAATGGGCATTGCCGTGCGCAACGATGAGGGCAAATTTATATTGCTCAACGGCAATCAAATCGGCGTTTTGCTTGCAAATTATATTTTCCTGCGCAAGAAGGAAAACAATTCGCTTCCCACAAACGGAGCACTTGTAAAAACAATCGTCACCACAGAACTTGCACGTGCACTTGCCAACGAATACGGCGTAACGACATTTGACGTGCTTACGGGATTTAAGTTTATCGGCGAAAAAATCAAGGAGTGGGAAGAAAACGGACAATACACCTACCTCTTTGGCTTTGAAGAAAGTTATGGCTCGCTTGTCGGCACGCACGCAAGAGATAAGGATGCCGTTGTGGCAAGCATGATGTTTGCGGAAATGGTGTGCTATTTCGAGAGCAAACGCATGAGTGTGTTTGATGTCCTCCAAGGCATATACGCTCGCCTCGGATATTATGTAGAAAAGGCAAAATCCATCACTTTCGGCGGTCTTGATGGGATGCAAAAAATGGCGGATATTATGCAAGAAATACGCAACACCGCCTTTGTTACGATTGCAAATAACAACGTCATTGCTCAAAGCGATTTTGTAACAGGCAAGAAGTCCTTTGCGGACGGCACCGTGGAAAATATCGACCTGCCCAAAACAAACGCATTCAAAATCCACCTCGAAAACGGCGATTGGATTTGCGTACGCCCCAGTGGCACAGAGCCCAAACTTAAGTTCTATGTTGCAACAAGTGCAAAGGACAATCAAAGTGCTCAATCCACCGCCGACAAATACCTTGAGTATATGTCAAATCTGATTAAATAATCTGCCCAAAATCTTTAAACTCACACATAAAACAAATCGCACGGACATCCGTGCGATTTGTATTTATTGTCATTGTTTTGTTTTATTTGAGTGTCGGCAACGAGCCGTTTTCAATATTCCACACCTTGGAGTCAAACTCGACATTGCCGTCATTGTACCAAGATGCAATGGTAAACGCATTGGCATCGGTTGGTTTTTGAAGTCCTGCCGTTGTTGTGATTTCAAAATTGCTCTCCTCTTTTCCGTCGATGTACGAGACGCTGTAGTTTTCACCGTTGAGCGCCAACTTGTTCGCCTCAAGATAATAACATCTTGTCACAAGAGATTCATTCTCCATTGCGCCAAAGCCATATCCCAAATGGAGTTTGTTGGCATTTGCGCTCTCTCCCTCATTCGCAATAGATATATCTGCGGTTGTAAAGCAAGAGTTGACTGCCTTTTTGAAGTTTCTTCCAATAATGCCAGCCACATATAATTGTGCGTTTGTAACGGCGCTTGCATCAACAGAAATATTGCCCGTGCTGTAGCAATAATAGACGGCGCCGTCGCTTGTTGACGTTGCACTTGTTTGCGTTGTACCGCTATTGTTATTGCCCACAATTCCGCCAACGGCAACCACTGCCGATGATGTTGTAAGTTTAACTTTGATTGCATCCGTGATATTTACATAACTGTTTTGCAAATATCCTGCGTGCTTACCAACAATACCGCCGATATTGACTATTTGAGAAAGGGATCCGCCCACCGTTATTGCATTTTCTGCGCCCACGGAGAGCGTAACGGCAACTCTCTTTACCGCACTCATATTGACGCCGACTGCTCCACCCAAGTTGCATTCGTTGCTCGCAGAAAGATTGACGACCTTAAAAGACACAGACACATTGTCTATTTGTCCGGAGTTTCTTCCTGCCACACCACCGATTTTCGCATCGGTAAGAGTTGCGTTTTGCACCATAGAATATGCCTTACATCCGACTATTGTGGAAGAAGGATCGTTTCTGCCGACAATACCGCCAAACACAAGTGACTTGCAGTCTACAGAGATTTGGAGCACATTATCGCTTTCGCCGACAACGCAATCACTTATATATCCGTCGTCCGTACCTGCGCTTGCCGTTCCGCTATTGGTTGCAACAATACCGCCAATAATAAGAGTGTTAAGTCCCTCTTCCGTAAAATTGAATCTTTGACCTCTTACCTCAATGCCGTTTATGACGCCTTTATTCTCTGTTGCCAAAACGCCTACGGAAATAATGCTATCATACACGCCGTCGGTTGACACGGCTTCAAAGGTGTTGTTTTCAAGAACAAGATTTGCTATCTTGCCGTTGACATATCCGAATATTGACGCATGACTTGCCGAGCCAAACACACCGCCCTTGATGACCGCCTTTTGCGAGACCTTGTTGCCATCGTCAAAAGTACCGCCCTCAATGGTGCCCCTAAACACATGTTCACCGTCAAAGAGGGGCTCATATTTTGTCTGTCCCAAATCTATCGTGCCAACAAAGGTAATGTCTGCAGTAAGAATTTCCTCTGCATTCTTCTTGTTGCTCTCATTCGTCAAATCGGCGTTGTGCAACGCATTGTATATGTTGTCATATTGCGACTTGGACGAAATGCTGATTTGTTTTGTCCAATTTGAATAAAGTTTAAGCGTGGCATTGCTAAAATAATTGCCGTCGTCAACAGTGTTGATTAATGCCGTGCCGTCAACGCTTGAGTTCTTAAACAGCATATCATAGGATTGCGTGTTGCCATCCGCATCAGTAAGATTATAATACCAATTATTAAACTTATATTCTGAAAGATTTTGAGGCGTATATGCAGATTCCTCGGCTATCGCGTCGCAGATTGGATAACTTTTTGTTTCATTGGACACAATATTGCCATCTTTGTCATAATACTCAACCGTAACTTTCGGAAGTGTGGAGCGGAACATCGGATAAAGCGTCAACACATCGCTCGAACTTGTCGTAACACTATACTTTTCAAGGCTTGCAACAGTCGAATCTTTGGCGCCTGCAATCTTTGTAAATCTTACGGGCTTGCCGTCTTTGTCAATGTAGAACCAGAAATAGAACACATCGTTTTCGCTATTGTCGTCGCCCCTAACCGCCGTCGGACATGCAAGATTCTCTGCGGACGCATAAATAGAAACAAGTTTGGTATCCGCACCCAAAGAGGCGGTATATCCCGTTGTCTCGTTATACTTGCCCTCGTTTATCTCAATAGTGCCGTCAGCCTTATAGGTATATGTTGCGTCAAGCACCACGTTGTGCACAAATCTGTTTGGCGTATACTGTGCGATAAGCGTGGTGTTTTTGTTAATTGTTTGAGTATTAAAATCAAACTCTGTCGTGCCGTCGCTCGACCAGAATTGGAAAGTATATCCCGCCTTAATCGGCACAATTTTTTCGCCCTTATCATTGGTTGGCGCTTTGATTTTGGAGCCTGCGACAACATCCTTAAGCACACTTCCCTCAAAAGTGAAGTTGCTGTTGGTGTTGAATGTAACGGTATACTTTGCCTGCTCGTAGGTGTTTTGCGACGAGTCGTTGTCGTCGGGATCGCTCATATCTTTGGGATTACAAGCCACGAGCATTGCGCACATAAGTGCCACAAGTGCAAAAATACAAATTGCAGTAAGCGTTTTTTTCATAATGTTCCTTATAGGCGCATACACGCACGGTTAGTATAAGTAAATTGTTAGAATATATTATACATACAATATCATCATTTTTCAACCAAAATTTAAGCAACGACCTCTTTTAAAGCCGTTGTTATGAAAAAATCGTGCACTTCGGCACGATTTTTACAATATTATTTCGCCCTTATTCGAGGACTTTCAAGAGATATCTGTCGATAATCACATCCACGGATTCTTCGCCCGAACATCCGCAATACTCAGCCCAAGTCGCAAGCATTGCTTTATCGTTGGCTGTTGCACTAACGTCTATATCTGCTATACCATCGGCACATTGCTCGATAATATTTTTTATGGATTGTGCCATGTCAACCGCGACTTCTTCATCCTTACAAAATACCCAAACACGCACTTTATCATTGTTTTTGGGCAGATAAACATCTTTTATTGCGCTTTCTGCACTTTCTCCGTCCTTGTTTAGATTTTGTTCGACAGGTGTGCTTTGCCACTGCTCTGCAAGACACGTCACAACGGTACCGTTTCCAAACACAATGCCTATAACATCCGTACCGCCCTCGTCCTCAATCTCTATCCTGACATAGGATTCAATAGCCGCAATCTTGCCAAACGGAAGAAATATAAACGCAAAAACCGCAGGCACCGCAACAAGCAAAATTGCTGTTACTATCCACAAAAGTCTCACCGCATGCGCCTTGTCAAACGCTCTTAAAGGTGTTTGCCCCATTAAAAGTTTGTTGATAGGTGCGCGTTTGGCACGAGAGAGCACATCTGGAACATCTTTGTTTGAGTGTTCTTCTTTAAGCGATTTTTTGATGTCCTTAACGTTCATTTTCTCCCTCCTTTTGCAATTCTTTTTTTATCTTCGCAAGCGCATTGTTGTATGTCCACAGTTCCGTTCCGAGCGGTTTTTCCATCATCTGCGCTATCTCTCGATGTTTAAATCCTGATATTACATGCAAGGTTACGATCTGTCTTTCCTCGTTGTTTAGCACCCTGTTCATAACTCTTGTCACTGGGGATTCGTCCTCAATATCGTAAGTGCCCCACCTCGCGTCATCCTCAAAGTCTTCTATCGCGCATTCTCTTTTGCGCCTCATAATCTCATTTAAGGTAGCATTCTTTGCGATTGTATACAGCCACGCATAAGCGTTGGAGCCTGCCTGATACATGGATATTGTCGTCCTCAACCTGATATATGTTGTCTGCATCATGTCTTCGGCAAGATGATAATCTCGGCACAAGGATAAAATAAACGCAAAAAGCCCGCGCTCGGTATCTTTGTAAATATCCTCGAACGCGCTTTCGTCACCTTGTTGTAGGCGAAGCATTTTTTCGTCTAATTCTTGCTTGGTCATAGAAATATTTTATCACATCGTCCAATATATCTCAATACATAATTTTCTTGATATTCAACAATGTTTCTGCGCAAAAAACGGGTAGAATTCATCAAAAAATGCCAAATATTTATGATTCTTTATATTCTATTTATTGTCTTTTTATGTTTTTGGTATATTATCTATATTGTAAAATGAAGGAGTAGGTATGCGCTCATATAGAAAATTGACACTATTGTTAATATTTGCACTCGCACTCACACTGCTAATGGCTGTGTGCCTTATTGCGTGCAATTCTACCGCTCTTTCCAACCTCACTTCTCAAAAAGCAACCACTTTTGTTTGCATAGATATAAATCCGTCAATAGAACTCGTACTGGATCAAGACGACACCGTCATGAGCGTGGGCGGAGCAAATAACGACGCAAAAGTGCTGCTCTTCCAAGAGGACGGCATCGTCGGCGCACACGTCAATGTTGCCATTGAAAACATTGCGTCGCTTGCCGTGGAATATAAATATATCTCCGACGACAACCACACTATCGACATTTCCGTTGTATCTGCGGATGATAGCAGACAATCTCAAATTTTCCAAAGCGTAACCTCACACTTTGAAAAAGGCGCAACAACCACGGACAATACTCTCTCTTTGCAGTTTGAAAACGCCCTCAATCTTGCCCTTTCTCAAGAATTGCAAAAGATAAAGGAACAATTCCCCTCGCAAGAAGAGGTGCAAACTCTTTCTGTTGCCGACTTTAGACTTATCAAACGTGCCATAGAGGCCGATTATTCCCTCTCCGTAACAGATGCTGTTCTTACAAAAAAAGAAAACCTTATCGCAAAAGTTCAAAAAATGCAATCCGCTACAGAATCGAAATACGACGTTGAATACTCCGAACAAATACGCGGAGCAAGGCTTGTGTACGAAAATGCGATAAACGCAATAGACGGCGGGCTCTATATCGCGCATTTTGCAAAAAAGACGTTGGACTTGGCAAACGCAACTTCCATGTTTGAAAATCTCGCAAAAACAAAGAGCGCACTCGCCTACACCACGGCAAACGCTTATTTGACCGCGCTTGAATTGTATAGAGCAGGATATGCACAATATTATCAAAATCCCGATTATTCCGTCTCTCTGCTCGGAGCAAAGAGCATTGCAGACAGTCTGGATGTTGATGTCGATTGGTTGATTGACAGCCTTGACGCAACGACGGATAAAGGCTTTGTACGCTTTGAACAACGCTCCTTTAACGACTTTATGAACAAACTCTATCGCAATGCGTCGCAAGAAGAGCGTGTAAATATCGAGTCCGCATTTGAAAAAGCGGTTAATAACAAATTTACCGTTGTTACTGTGTCTGACGAAAACGTCGGTTTCTCGATAAAAGACGTTGAAAACACAATTAACGCAATCAAAGACGACTTTATGAAAGAATTGACTGCCGGTATCGGCGATGTGGTTGAAGACATTGTGAATAGCGTGATAAGCGACTGCACTCCATCGGTGGATTACAGCAGTGCAACAAGCATCGATAATGCCATTTCCATCCTGTCTAAAATAGCCCAAAGCGCTCTTGACAACATGGCGCTTTCAGACGAAGACCTTTCGGATATCGAAGATGCAAAATCCGCAATACAATCCACCATCGAGAACGCTCTTCAAACTTACAACACCGCAAAAGATACCGCACAACAAAACGCAATCTCTCGCCTTTCCGAACAAAAAGAGACTCGCAAATCTATGCTTGCAAATCTCTAAAATATAAACCACAAAATTATTAGTTTTGGTCATCAATAAAAGTCTCCAACACCACAGTTTGGTATGCTGTTAGTTATAATCATCTCGCCCAAATGTCGCATTAATCATTTTGTTTTTTATTGTTCACGCTCCGCTTCCGTCCTATAAACTTGCCTTTATTATATGATACAATATGGAAAAGAAACCCACCGGCTAAGCCGGTGGTTCTTCATTTTCGGGCATAGCCCTTGTTTACTAGCCGAGTGCTTAGCACTCGTATGGCGACCTGGCAGTCCTTGCGATTTTTACTTGCTACCCATAAATGGGTCTTCGGGATAATCTATGCTTAGTTGCATCATTTCTTCATCCTGTTTGAGTTGATTCTGTATATATTTTTTTATCACCTCAGGATTCTTGCCTGTCG
>CAZCKS010000015.1:0-25268 GCA_964499325.1 uncultured Bacteroides sp.
TTCCACGCAAAGAACCTCGTTGTAAAAACCATTTTCGACTTTACCTTGCTTGCAATCGGCACAACTATGACCTTGCTTATGTTTGGCGAATTTAAAGGAATATATTGGGGCACGCTTGCAATGGCTGTGTGTTGCGGCACGTTTATCGGTCTGTTCGGGAAAATGCTGGATAAAATTATAATCGTAAAGCCGATATTCCCACGCTTTGCCACATACTTTGAACTTGAAGACAAGACACTTGAGATTAAACACGACGCATACGTAAGAGAGATATAATAATCCAAAACACAATATCATGATTAAATGTAAAAATCCCTCTTTTGAGGGATTTTTAATATATAAATTTGTCAATCCTTATTCTGCTATCAGTTCTTTAAGATTGCTTTCGATAAGGTCGAAATATCTATTTGCAATCTCAACATCCTTTTGATTGCCTCGAATTGCGGTGGAAAGCGTTACTCTGCCCTTAAGCGTCGTCACCGACATAAGGAAGAAGGGCTTGTATTTTACTGCGCCCGAAATAAATCCGTCCGTCAACTCCAATCCGTCAAATGCAAGTTTCTTATCGTCCAAAAGCCCCATATTGCTCACCGCTATCAAAGGATTTGTATAGCCTATTTTTATGGCAAACTCTGCAATGTCTTGCGGTAAAATAGTATACGCCAATTTGAGAAGCGGCAAGGAATAAAGCCCCATAAATTTGTCGCGCTTATACTCCTTTGTGGAGCGAATAATGTTGACGATAGTGTCTTTTATGTTTTCTCCCTTGTTGAGAGTGCGCACCGCCATCCATGCGGTATGGTTGGTAAGTCCTCCTTGAAGTCCGCCGTCCACGATATGTTTGCGCAAATCGATTGCACAAGACACAGTGAGACTGTCGTCGTCTTTGAGCGAACAAAGTTCATAGAGCGCACGGAATGTGATTGCCATTATTGCATCATTTATTGTTATTCCCATATGTTTTGCAACTGCACGCAATTTTTCAAACGTAGCCTCGTCTATCTGCCTTTTTACAATACGATTGACATCCTCTTCCACACTCTCGCTCCACGGGAAATACACCTTGTCTTCCGTCTTGCTGATGTTCTTATATAGATTTTTCGCCTTTTTCAAATCCTCGCCTTCGAGTTTGGAATATACTTGGTCGAAACTGCGAGAACCGCTCTTTACATTTATGCTTGCATAATCATGACGTTTAAGCGCATTATAATTGTTGGCAAGCGCGCTCATAAAATATTTGAGGTCTCCGCCGTCCATACACATGTGATTTACTCGAAGACAAAACACGCTCTCGTTGTCATCCTCAAAAACCACAATCTTAATCTGCACGTTGTTTTCATACGGTATAACCCCGACAAGCCATTCGTCGGCGCTTTCGCTTGCGCACTGCACTCTCTCATATGACACAATGTCGTCTATGACGTAGTCTTGCGTTTTCCAATAAGGCGACGCTACCGTCGTTATAAAAGTGCTGTGCAAAACAGGCGCTTTTTCCACCATAAACACAACCGCATTTTTAAGCGCGTCCATATCAAAACTTCCTTTATAGGAAAACTTGAGGTGCACCATTCTGTCATAATAGTTGCGGAAAAGGAACTGCATTCTATCCCACATTTCCGCTCTCAATGTATCAGACATAATTTCTCCTAATCTATCAAAAACCGATGTTTATCATTGCACAACAGCATGTTAATCATCCCATTCTGTCCAATAAGACTCATCCACTTTAACATTCTTATCGTAATTGTTTGCGCTTTCTTTTTTGTTTTTGGCACGCACTTTCTTCACGGTTACGACAATGATTTCACAAAGCGCACAAACAACGCCGGCAAGGCACATAAGCCAACCGGGGTGCCAGAAGTTCAACACGTTAAGCCCCAATATCACATAGAGCATTACGCCCAAAAGTTCGATAAACACGGGCAATTCAAACCACTTGATTTTGCTATTGGACGCAAACGCTATCGCCGTATCCGTGCCGAGTATAAGCACGACCATAGCGAGGAAAGTCATCCATGCGCCGTTGATGTGGAACACGAGTTGGAGCAGTAAGAACACAAACGTAGACAACAACACTTCGCCTACCGCCACGCAAATTCTGCTTATCCAAAGTTTTCTCTTCTTTGCAAACCTTACGCCTACATACGCAAGAACAATACCTATCGAAACAAAGGCACCGCCCACCATAATAAGCCACGTCGGCGACCAAAGCCCCGTAACACCGCCTATTATGAGATAAACGATTGTCAAAAGTGCAACGCTTGCGATTGCGCTTATACCAACACCGCTTATTTTGCGTTTAACCTCTCCGCTTTTAATCTGTCTGTTTTCAAATTCGTGCAAGACTTCGTCGATGTTGCCCAGTTCTGAAACAGCCATATTGAAAATAAGTTCGTCATCGCTGATACCCTTAATACGCAACTCTTGCTCTCTGTCAACAAGTTTTCTCAACAATTCCTTGCGATATTCCATTGCGGATTGCGTGGGTGCAATCTTTCTGAAATGTTCTTCTAAAAATGCTTTAAATCTTTCTTTCATGGTTATATCCTTTGCACTGCGTGCCGTGTATTCACAAAATATACGCACTATTTGCGCACAGGTTACAATTCACACAAAAAATTTTGCAAACATAATCTATAACAACGCAACTTGCGCACACATATATCATTTATACTTTTATAACACTTTTTTACTATATTTTCAATAGCATATCCGCAAAATACTACATAAACAATAAGGAGGATTATTTATGTTTTTCAATTTTTGCGGTTGCAATCAGCGCCCAAACTTCTTCACAAACGACAACATTCGTTATATACGAGGTCCACAAGGCATTCCTGGTCCAATGGGTCCAATGGGGCCAATGGGACCTCAAGGCGCACAAGGCATACAGGGTGCGACGGGCGCAACGGGACCTCAAGGCCCGCAAGGCGAAAGCGCAATCGCTGACGCAATCTATGCCTATGGCACAGGCACAGACATAGCACAAAACGCAGTCATTCCGCTCACATCGTCTCGCACAACATCAACAACCACATTGTCTCTAAATGACAATGCTGTCGTCGCCAATCGCGGCACCTATCTTATAACTTATGGCGCAACGGGTTCATCGGGCGTGGAAGAGGACGGAACGGTCTCCATACAACTATACGTCGACGATGTTGCCGATACAAACGAGATTATATCGGGTGTAAGTATTTCAAGGACTTACCCCAACAATCTCTCAAAGACAATTCTGTACACTGTGACAAGCGACGGAACAACTTTTTCTATTCACAACGCATCGGGAGCAACCGCAAGTTTCAGCGGAGCAAACATTACGGTTGTGCGCATAGAGTGACGCTATCGAGATATTGCAAAAACAGCACTTTATAATGACAAAAGACGTGTTAAAACACGCCTTTTGTCATTATTGCACGATTTTATTCAACCGATATTTGCAAAGAAATTTATGAGTTTTTTAAGTTTTTGTTCGGCGGTAAGTTTGTTGACCTCAAATATCATAGATGGCGGAATTGTAGTTGTAAGCACCACGCTTCCGCTGTTATCCGCAACCGCTCGCATAAGACTTTCGTTCTTGAAAATATCTGCATCATAGAAGTTGGCGCCCGCCCCGTTGCGATTGATAATTATCCTCGACACGTCATAATTGGACGCAAGATTTTTGAGGAGTGCAACGTTGATTAAGTTTTCAAGTGGCAAATCTACAGCACCGTAAATGTCGCTTAATTCCTTGATCAAGGAGTCGCGCGCAGATATGCTTGCAACCTTTGAAATCTGCTTATATACACGCAGTTTGTCTCTTCCGCTTATATACTCATCGCTTATAAACGCCGCAACATCAACCTTCATTTCGACGTCTCTGGCTTCCTTCTTCACAACGCCCGTCTTTACCTCTTGGATTGCCTCGTCGAGCAATTCCAGATACATTTCGTAACCGACCTTTTCGATATGACCGCTCTGCTCTGCGCCTAACAAATTGCCTGCGCCTCGTATAGACAAGTCCGCAAGCGCAATTTGAAATCCGCTTCCGATATCCGTGTTTTCAAGCAACGAATCAAGCCTCTTTTGCGCCGTGTCCGTCAATGTTCCGTTTTCGGGCAATGCGAAATACGCATGAGCAAGCACGCCTCTACGCCCCACCCTGCCTCGTAATTGATATAATTGAGCAAGCCCGAATCGTCCACTGTCAAGCACAATAAGCGTGTTGGCGTCGGGGAGGTCTATGCCGTTTTCTATGATTGTGGTTGCAACAAGCACGTCGAATTCCTTATCATAAAACGCACTCATACGCTCTTCAAGTTGTCCCGGTGCCATTTGTCCGTGGGCGGTTATTACACGCGATTGAGGACATAATGCCCGTATGCGATTTGCAAAAGGCTCAAGTGCGTCAACGTTGTTGAGCAACACAAATGTTTGACCGCCTCTAGCAAGTTCTCTCTCCACTGCGTCCACAAGCAATGCGTCCGAATAATTTACAACATACGACTGCACGGGCAATCTGCCTATCGGTGCAGTTTCGAGCATAGAAATGTCTCTCACTCCCGTTAACGACATATTGAGCGTGCGAGGAATTGGCGTTGCCGACAGTGTCAAAACATTGACGAGCGGATATTTTTCTTTAAGTTTTTCCTTGTGTTCCACACCAAAACGCTGTTCTTCGTCAAGCACAAGCAAGCCTAAATCATGGAACTCGACATCCTTTGCAAGCACTTTGTGCGTTGCAATAACGATGTGCACAGTGCCGTCTTTAAGTTCCGCAAGCAACTTTTGATTCTCTTTTGCGTTTTGCAATCTTGTGAGAAGTCCGCATTTTATACCAAACGGCTTCAACCTTTCGCATAAGTTTTCATAATGCTGTCTTGCAAGGATGGTTGTGGGCGCAAGCAATACCGCTTGTTTGCTGTCAAGCACCGTCTTGAACATCGCTCTAAAGGCAACTTCCGTCTTGCCAAAGCCAACGTCGCCTACAAGCAATCTGTCCATTATGCGACCGCTCTCCATATCGCCCTTGATTTCAGCAAGTGCTTTGAGTTGGTCTGGCGTTTCCTCATACTCGAAGGCGTCCTCAAATTCCTTTTGCCAGACTGTATCTTCCGCATACTTAAATCCACGTTGTTTTTCACGCTTGGCGTACAATTCAACAAGATTTATTGCAAGTTTTCTTACGGATTTACGGACTTTTTCCTTCTCTCGTTCAAACTCTTTTCCGCCGATTTTATTGAGAGTGGGATGTTCTTCGCCGACGAATTTCTGAAGGTTATTCATTTGATCCGTCGCTACGTAAAGCGTGTCTCCGTCTCTATACTTTAAGACGATGTATTCCTTCTCAAACTCTCCCGTCTTAAGTATTGTCGTACCCTCACAAAGTCCTACACCGTGAATCTTGTGCACGACATAATCGCCCGGCTTTGGCGCAAGCGCCTCCCCTTTGCCTTTGGCACCGATTTGCTCGCCCCTATGCTTGCCTATGCACTCTCCAGTGCCTATCAAACATATCTTGGACGCAGGATATACAACACCCGTCTCAACATTTAACGGCGTTACGAGCACGTTTCCGTCATCATTGCCGTCCTCGCTGAAATCCGCCCAAACATCGTATTGTTTTAAATTGTCTATGATATTTTTGGCTCTTTCCCTGCTTCCGCACGCCATAATAACCTTGGTGCCATTAAAGGAAAAAGTCCTTATATCTTGCACTATGCTTTCGGGGTCAAGGTAATATTTCGTTACGGGTTTCGTCTTGGGCTCGATAACGTATTTTGGCTCAAAAAGTTGGTTGTTGAAAGAAAGCGCGCAAAAACTCATTTTTCGCACAAATACAAGTTCTCTTTTTATCTCAAGCAGAGGCACCAACACGTCTTTGTGGCAAGAAAGTATTTCTCCGCCTTCAATCAAATTCTTTATTCGCCCTGCAAATTCTTTGGTGAGAATCTGCAATTTGTCATATACCACTTTCGGCTCATCAAAAACGACGAGCAAAGGATTTTCATCGTCAAAAAACTTCAAAAGCGGAGCGGTTGCGCTTTGCATAAACGGAAGCGCCCATACGCAAGAAGGATCACATGCGCCCACGCTCAATGCGTTTTTAGTCTCGCAGGCAAACTTGTTGTCGGGATAAAGAGAAAGCGCGCCGATTGCCTCGTCGTAAGAATCGTTGTCGAGAAGAATGTCGCTTGTCGGAGCAAAATATACTCCGTCCACCTCGTTGGAGGCGACCATACTTTCCACGTCTACAACTTTTATATCTTCTATCAACTCGTCAAAAAAGTTTATGCGATAGCACACCCCATCCGTGGCGTATACGTCCAAAATATCTCCACGTAGGGCAAAATCTCCAATCTCTTGCACCATCGCCTGTCTCTTGTAGCCGGCAAGCGTCAATTTGTCCGCAAGCGATTGAGGCGATATTATATCTTCTTTTTTTACGGATACAGCATACTCCTTAACAAGTGTGCGCTTTGGAAAATATTGCAAAAGCGAATCAACGGCAGTAACCACCACTTGCGCGTCTCCGTTTACTACAGCGACAAGCGTGTTCATCCTCTCGCGCACTGCCTGTGCGGAAAAATTCTTCCTTGGCAAAAGCACGTCATCGCGATATGGCAAATATGCCGCCTTTACTCCCCAACTTTCAATCTTTCTTGCAAGAGATTTTGCCCCCAAACTATCTGCCGTAACAACAAGTTTGCGCACTGGCAATGCGGATATAATGTGTGCCTTTGCGCCCTCGCAAACGCGCAATATAGAAACTGCCGACAATTTGTCGTCGGCAAGTCTTTTTGCGCCAATCCCGTTTAAAGAGGCAAGTTTTTCTCCCAAAGAAGAAAGTTGTAAAGAAAGCGGTGCGTTCATTTTATCTCTTGTTTGCAATCTCTTGTACTCGTTGAATATCAAGCCCTTCTATCATATTCAAAAGTGCGTTTACAGCCGTATCGATACCGCCTTGCAAAACTTGTTTATTGTCAAAATCGACCTTTGAAAGCACAAAATCGATAAGTTCAACTTCGTGTTTTGCAAGTTCGTCGGTTTTTGTACCGACTCTCACACGCTTGAAATCTTGCGTGCCCAGTTCGGCAACTATGTTGCGCATACCGTTGTGTGTACCTGCGCTTCCACCTTCTCTTATGCGCAATTTTCCTATGGGCAAATCTATGTCGTCATAACATACGATAAGTTCGCTTGTCTCGTCGATTGAATATGCACTCACAAGTTTTCTCACGCTTTCGCCGGATAAGTTCATATACGTTTGCGGTTTCGCAAGCACAAAATCGACGCCCTTGTACGTACCTTTACCCGTGCGTGCATCGCATTCGTTTTTATCGATCTTTACCTTAAGTTTTTTGGCAATGGCGTCAATCGCCATAAAGCCTACGTTGTGATAGGTGTTTTTGTACTTCATGCCGGGATTGCCCAGCCCCACTACAAGTATCATTGTCTATTCCTTTTCAAGCATATATCGCTTGTTTTTATCCTTATTATGTCTTATTTTTAGTCTTGGTGTCCTGTCGCACTCTGCCTATTGTAAACGAGGAGCCTTCCACGTCTCTCGTAACCGTCGTGCCTGCTGCCACAAAAGCCCTGTCCCCTACAACAAGCGGAGCGATAAGATTGGTGTTTGCTCCCAAAAAACAATCGCATCCCACCGTTGTTTTATGTTTGTTTTTGCCGTCATAATTGCAAAACACACTGCCACATCCGACGTTGGTGCGCTCGCCGACGTCCGCATCCCCCACATAGGCAAGATGAGACGCCTTTACCCCATCTCGCAAAACGGACGCTTTGACCTCGACAAAATCTCCAACCCTACACCCTTCGCACACAGTCGCGCCTCGCAAACGCGCAAACGGACCTATCGTTGCGTGCGCATACACGCGCGATGACGTTATGTGCGAATAATCCACGCTTGCGCCATCTATAACACTATCTCTGATATATGAGGCGGATATTTGTGCACCTCCGCTTACTACACTCTCGCCCTCTATTCTTGTGTATGGATATATTCTCACACCCTTTTCGATATTTGCGGTGGCGTCGATAAACGTCGTTGCCTTGTCTATTATCTCCACGCCGTGCGATAGTGCATCGTCCAAAATTCTGTCTTTAAGAAGATTATACACTACATTGTAAGATTTTGCATCATCAATCTTAAAAAAAGGACTATCCGAACAAAAAACGCCATCTTTTACATCCTTTCCGACGCAAATTTTGCCGATGGGATTGTCTTTCCCCACTCTTACACACTTCAATCCGTTTGCCTTCATGCGCCTTGTCAAATCAATTATGTCGCCAGTGCGCACAAGCGGCATGTCCAACGTCAATACGACATTGACATACCCATCAAGCAGGGCAATGTCCTCTTTGTAGGCTTCCGTCTTGGATATGCGACAGCCGGGAGCGTCGAATGCGGAAAATTCTTTAAGCACAAATTCTTCGGCACGTCTGCCAAGCAAAATATCCTTTGAATGCGCCGTTTCAACAAAAACAATATTATATCTCTCCATACATTACTATATTCTTTTTTGAAAAAATGCTTGCAAAATTCCCTGACATAATTTTTTGCATTTGCAAGGAGCAAGATGTTATTATGCAATCGTTCGGACGGGATAGTCTTTTGCGGATTCAATCACATTGAAAAGGGAGACTGTTATGGACAACAATAAAAAAAAGAAAATCATCGTTATCATTATCGCTACAATCATTTCGCTTGTTACGTCGGTAGCGGGTTGCTTGCTCGGCATCCCCAAAGACGCAATCGACTCGGCGATAAGCACCGAAATCGTAGATGTGTTGGACGGACAAGATTTGGGATAAACTTTGACATTTTACTCTTTATATAACATCGCACTCCCGTCCGAACGACGTGCGAACATAAAAGCCCTCTCAAGCATGAAAGTGCTTACATAATATTTCCCTTTATCTATGCAAAAGGCAGAGCCACACCGGCTCTGCCTTTTGCATAAAACTCAAAATTAAAACTATATATCGTCGGTGCAGATTGTGCCCGTCGCATAGATTGCTTACTTGCGAGCAATACGTTTTCTCTTGAAGAAATCGGACAAGAGGCTTGCGCACTCCTCTCTCATATATCCGCCACTGACAACGACATTGTGGTTGAACAAGCCCTCTTCAAAAAGATTTACCTTGGAACCGCATGCGCCGCTCTTATCGTCGTATGCGCCGAAATATAATGCGTGTATGCGAGAGTTTATCATTGCTCCGGCGCACATCGCACAAGGCTCAAGAGTAACGTAAACGTCGCAATCTTCAAGCCACCAATTATCCACCGCTTTGGTTGCCTTTGACAGCGCAACGATTTCCGCATGGCAGATTGCGTTGTTTTCTCTCTCCTTAAAATTTGCACCCTCGGCAATAATCTCGCCGTCCTTGACAACGAGCGCGCCAACGGGCACTTCATCTAAAAGAGAACACTCCTTTGCAAGTTGCAACGCTCTAATCATAAATCTTTCTTCGTAAGCCATATATCACCAAATACAATGTTTTATGTCACATAAAAGCGGATAAAGTGTCGATTTTGTCACTTATGATAGGGCGTGCCTGCGTTTATGGACAGCGCTCTATACACTTGTTCACACAACATCACTCTAAATAATTGATGTGGGAAAGTGCCCTGTGAAAAGGATAAAATCATATCCGCCTTTGCACGCAATTCGTCCGTGTGCCCATGACTTCCGCCAATCAAAAATGAAAACTCGCTCACGCCGTCAGCACACTTTGTTTTTATCAAATCGGCAAATCCTTCGCTTGTAAGTTGCTTGCCTCTCATATCCATTGCAATCACATATCCCTTTGCCTTGGAAAGGAGCAAATTGCTCTCGATATACTTCTGTTCCTCCGCACTTTTGGACGGGGGTGCGTCGGGAAGTTCGATTACTTTGACGTCGGCATAACGCGAACATCTTTTGACATATTCGGCTATTGCGTCAGAAAAATACTTTTCTTTGATTTTGCCGATTGCGACAATATTTATTTTCATCTCGTCATCCCCCATACAAAACTGAAAGCAGTTGCGATAACACCAACAAGCACCGTAATAATAAAGAATATATCTTTTGAAAGCGGCTTGACATCAAGCGTAACTCTCTCAAACGGCACTGAAGAAATTGTCTGTGATTTCACTGCAATTTTGCGCATAAGCACAAACATCAAAAGCAAAATGCCTGCGCACAACACCACTAACATCGCTCCGACAGCAAGACCTGTCATCGAGGAATAAAACCAATCGGAAATGGTGGTGATGAATGAGAGTCCTCCGCCGTTTTGCTCGATGTATCCCGATATAACGCTGTATGCGTTGTTTGCCACATGCAAGACTATACCGCCCCATATAGAACCTGTGTAATACATCATAAGCGCGCATACGCACCCGAAGAAAAAGGTATAGCCCGTTTGCACAATGTTTTGGTGCATAAGCGAAAAGAGTAGCGCGCTTACAATCACAAACTTCCATCCGCACTCTCTATATCCTGCATAAATAAGCCCTCTGTGCGCGATTTCCTCAAAAACCCCGGGGAGAATTGCTACAAGAACAAGTTCTTTAATAAGCACGCCGACGCTGTTGTAATCGGTGGGCGAGGATATGTGGGTGAAGCCCATCATTCGCAATACCATTTGCCAAATAAAAGATATACCGCTTGACACGGCTATTGCGCAAATGCAGACAGGGATAAGTATTAGCCAGTTGCGCCAAGACATTTTTTTGACGCCAAAATCGCAAAGAACGTCTTTAATGCCGTCTCCCCTGCTCTTTGCGCCCAAACAATATAGAAAAACGCTTACCGCGCCGAATATGACAATCTGCACCATGCAGGTAAAAAAAGCGTCGGAGTCGGCAATCCCCATTGCGGTATAAATATCCAATGCGGAAGCGACTCTCAACAAAAGCGTGAGAGCAACCACCACAAAATATGAAATGCCGACATTCGTCCTCTTGCTCATATAAGACCTACGATAAAGTTATATAGCCAATAAATACACGCCACGGCGAGGGCAACCCAAACCCCCGTAAGATTCTGCGCCTGGCCAATATATTCTACGGCATTGCGCTCTTCAAGTTCGTAAGTGATTTTTTTCCATCCGTTTTTGGTAAAAAGCGATTTAAAAAATGCACCTAAATCCTTGAAAATATTGCTCTTTTTCGAGGTGTTTCCGCTGGCAATAATAGTGTAACCGTCATCCTCATACACATTTGATACCACTTCAAACTTGTTGATGTTTTTGCCTGCCCTATAAAACAAATAGAGCAAAACAACCATCATCACCAAGCCTACAACAACGCTTGCAAAGCCCGTAAGCCAGTTATAATATCCGAGTTTTATATAAAGGGCGTCAACTTGTGGCAAATACGCCGTGAGCGTAATGCTTATGAAGTTGTTGATAAAATGCACTATCACTCCGCTCCAAAGCGAGCCCGACAAAGCCACTACAAGCGCAAGCACCACTCCCAAACCGAATTGGTGCACTGTTTGCATAGGATTGGCGTGCATGAGAGAAAACAATGCGCCCGACATGAGTATGCCAAACCACACGTTGCGAGTAGAAAGCGCAGGAAAAAGAGTGCCTCTTATCATAAGTTCCTCGCCAAACGCAGGCACTAAAGCGAGCACCAAAAGAGCAAGGAAATACACGCCGACATTGGAATAATCAGGCATAGATACTCCTCCGCCGTGATAGCCAATAATGCCTAAAAAGGATGTCCAAGCGTTGGCGAGAGGCAAGAATATCAATATCGTTGCGATTGCGATAAAAGGCAAAAGAATTATTTGCTTAACGTTGAGCGTCCCTTTTATCTTTGTGATAGATACAAAATCGCATTTTCGAACTTTAAATGATACTGCCACGGTAGCAATAAAGCCCACTTGCATTAGCGCATATCCGCACCACGAATACACACTCATACCGTCAAAATACGCATTGGTCGTTGAAAGAATAAGCGACAAAAACATCGACAAAACACTGCCGACGCAGATACCTATAAGATATATGGACGCTCCCTCGCTTGCGCCTATCGTTTTTCTCATAAGATTTCAAAAACCTCGCTTCTTACGGATTGATGTGCCACATACAATTCAATATCCGAATCACACTCGTCGATTGCACGTTTTACCGTGTCGTATGCAAGCGATTCGGTATTATTATTTTCGCTAATATGCCCCAAAAGCAAACGTTGCACCTCGCTCTGATTGCAGAGCAATGACACTACTTTTGCGGTTGCGTCGTTGGAAAGGTGTCCATTGTTTGATAAAATGCGCTCTTTGAGCCACTCGGGATATTTGCCGTTTTTGAGCATATTTATATCGTGATTTGCCTCAAGCAATACAACAGAACTGTCCTTGATATTGCGCAGTACGCCTCTTGTGGGCGTGCCAATATCTGTTGCTACGGAGCACCTCGCACCGGCAAGTTCAAAGGAATATCCCAGAGGATATGCTGCGTCGTGAGGAATCCTAAAAGGCAAAACCTTTATGTCGCCTATGTAAAAACCGCCCTCGTAATTGTCTACATCGGCAAAATTCTTTATATCCACATACTTTGTGCAGAGCGCGCGAGCCGTAAGCGGATGTGCATAAATGTGCGTATGCTCGCACAATTTTACCAGCCCTTGCACATGGTCGGAATGCTCGTGCGTGACGACAACACCGTCTATCATGTCGGCGGTAAGCCCGAAATCACGAAGTTCCTTTACTATTCTTGTATAGGAAATCCCTGCATCAACCAAAATTGCAGTCGTATTGGATAATATGAGGGTGGCATTGCCTTTGCTACCGCTTGCCAAAGATACAAGTTTAAGAGACATGTTTATATAAATGAAACGAATTACCCAAAGAGGTAATCCGTCCCTTATGCACCGTGTTGCTATACATCAAATTTCATGAGATGAGCGATTACTCTCATCCATCTTGTCGTCCAACTTGTTGAGGACTATCGAGAAAATAATTACCAAGACAAAATTCAACAACGCAACAGTTATGAGCGCAATGAACACGGGATTGTTGACCGTGATCGATTCGTGTGCGACCATAAATCTGATTAACAGTGCAACCATTGCCGCGGCAACTCCGCCAGAAAGAATGAAGTTGAATGCGCGAGGATATTTTCCGCAAATCAAAGATATGATTGCCGTAATCATCATTATCACGCTAACCCCGGCAACGCCTATGTATGCAAAGTTGCGAAGCGGATGCGAATAAAACTCGTTTTCCGCCCAATCCATAATCGTGCCGATAATGTCAAATTGCTCAAGGCTTGCATTGCCGATATCGTTCAAGAAATAGGAAAGAATAAAGGGCAACAATACAATCGTTGACAACAAGAGCGTGACAAGCGCGAAAATCCTGGGTTGAACCTTGACTTTCTTCTTGATGTTTTCTTGCTCAACGGTTTCAAAATCCGTTGCCTCGTCATACTCTGACATAGACGTTCCGCCCTGCGGTCTGCCGTCCGTGCGCAAAACACTGCTGTCTTGCGTCATATAAGGCACAACTGCAAGAGGTACAACTATGGGTTGCAACTGAATTGTGTTGTGCTTGGGAGCGACAATCGGCACGGGGCCGCCTATGCCAACAGGTTTTGTAACCGTGACATCAGAGCCTGCGTCGGGTTGAGGAGACGCATAAGCCTCCGACTCAAACAAAGGCTCGTCCTCAACGCGAACGTCGTTCGTGTCGGGAGAAAAAACAATCTCTTGATTTTTATCTTTCTTTGCCATAATTCCTCCGAATGGTTATTTGAGGTATCCGTACTTTTCTCGATTGAACCAACCGATAATCGCACTGACGAGCACATATCCTGCGCCCAAAACAACAAGGGTAAACAACTCGCTCGTGTTATAACCATGAATGAAGTCTTGAATAAAATCTATCTTTGCCACACCAATATTGCTTGCGCCCACAAGTGCCGAAATGAACACTGCGCATACACAAGCCAAATTGATAAGCGCACATACATTGTATTTTACAGGTTTTGTCACACTAAACAACGCAAATACAGCCTTTATCACATTGATTGTGATACATAAAATGCCGACTGCGAGAATTAAGTCCGAAATGGTGTAAACCCATATACTCGCTACAGCATCGCCTTTCCAGCCCAATTCCGACGTCATTTCAAATGCGTCTATTATGTGCCCTATCGCATTAAACTCATCAAAAGAAATGACTATGGGGAAATCGACCGCTTGTCCTATCGCACCCAAAACATAGGGCAAAAGCACCACTAATGACACAACCAATTCGATTGCGCCAACCACCATATTCTTGGCACGTTTATGGCGTTTCCATCTCTTATTGGCGTCCTCTTTTTTAGGCTGAAAATCGTTTACGCTGGACGCTCTCGTTTCAATATCGTCGAC
The DNA here is from genome assembly GCA_964499325.1 of uncultured Bacteroides sp. Classification (GTDB taxonomy): domain Bacteria; phylum Bacillota; class Clostridia; order Christensenellales; family CAG-917; genus CAG-475. The sequence continues at coordinate 14,372 of CAZCKS010000015.1, forward strand.
ATCTGCGCCCCTTGCCCCTGCCAACTGCGGACGGATAACAAATTCCTGCGTAATTTTGGGCATAACCTGATTACCGGAATTTTGTATAGGAGAAGGCGCAAGCCTTATGCCCGCATCATCTACACATTTATTCTTGGTTTTGTTGTTGGTATCTGCCATAATTACTCTGTTAGATTACATCGATTAAGCGCGAATGCACATTAGTTCTTTTTGCTCGGTTGACGATTTTGCGTCGGTTTCTGCACGGGCGGTTGCTCGATAACGGGAGAAGGAGAATACTGCATAAGCGGTTGCTCCTGCGTCACGTATGGCACAAATGCTACAGGTTGAACAATCGGGGGCATTTGGTAAGGTTTACCGTCAGCACCGACAATATACGACGATTGTCCCGGCATTGCTTGCACGCCAGACGCCGAAGGCGCATAGGGATATGCATACGGCGGATAAGGATAGGGATAACCACCGAAATGCTGTTGGCTCGGTCCTGAAAAATCCGCTTGCTCTTCTTTTTTTGTCTCTGTTGCGACAGGAGCGGGTTTCTCCTCCTTGGACGGGACGGGAGCGTCCACAAACTCATCCAAAGTAGGCGTCTTTTGCGCCCTCAAATCCACTTCGGGAGGAGGCACAATTTTGTGTTTGCGCTTGACTGGCGGACTTTGTTTAATCTTGTTCTTTGCAAGAAGTAAGAGTGCGCGCGCCTTATCTCTTCCGCAATTTGCGCAAGCGGTGGCGGTAAGCGAATTTATCGTTCCGCAAGCCGGGCAAACATAAGTCTCGCCCTCAATCTCGTCCTCGTCTATTTGTGAATACGGATCGGCATAATACTTTGCATAGGCTTTGAGCGCTTCGGACATCTTTTTCAAAAGTGCGACATCCTCCGAGCCCAACTCGTTGAGTTTTTGTCTGTACTGCTCCAAAACGTCCGCTTTTCTTTGATATTCCGCCTCGCTCTTTTGGCGGTATTCCTCAACTTGCGCAAGTGCGTTTTCTCTTTCGTCCTCTGTTTTTTGACGCTTTTCGGCGATTTCCTTATCCACCGCCGCCATGCGTTCACGCTCCATATTGTCAAGGCGCATTTTTGCCCTGCGAGCGTCTATCATATCTGCATCGGCATGCGTTTCGCTCTCAATGGAAATCGGCGCGCCACAAGATACGCAATACTTTGCGCCCGGCAAATTCTTTGCTCCGCAAACAGAACAAATCGGCTTGCGCATAACAGGCAAAATACCTCCGCATTTAGCGCAGTATCTGCTCCCCGCGCTGTTTTTTGCGTTGCATACAAGGCAAATCGTTTGGTGATTGTCCACCACGTCCGCTCCGCACGTTGCGCAAAACGCCTGTCCGGGTTTTACTTCGTTTCCGCATATTTTACAGACAAACATATTTCACCTACAAAATCTCGTTTATCGTTTATAGTCCGTCGTGTCCGCTTGGGTTTTACGCCTTTGGCTTAAAACTGTCCTTCAAAGACACTATGCTGTTAAATTCGTTTTGTTCGTTCCTCTTGATAAAATATCCCTCTCTCAAGAATTGGAATCTCGTATGCACGGGTGCGTTGGCAACAATCTTTTCCGCCTTGCCATGCAATACGGTAAGAGAATTGTGATTGATGCGGTCCATATAATCACCGTCGCCGTCATTGATAAGATAATCAAACATGTTGAGCGTAACGTCTGCGCAGTCGTTGGCATTAACCCAATGGATTGTGCCCTTAACCTTCATATTTGCGCCCTCTTCGCCCGACTTGGTGCCCTCAAGATATTCCACGTGAACAGCGGTAACATTGCCCTCTTCGTCGAGGTCGCAACCACTGTATTTTACTATATACGCACCCTTCAAACGCACTATTCCGTCCGGTTTCAAACGGAAATATTTGGGTGGCGGATTGAGAGAGAAATCGTCTTGCTCGATATAAAGTTCTCTTGAGAACGTCGTTGTGTGAGTGCCTGCGCCCTCTTGTTGAGGATTATTCTCCACATACACTTCCTCGCTCTTGTCCTCGGGATAATTGTCTACGATGAGTTTGAGCGGTTTGGTAACAACCATCGCTCTTTGCGCATGCGCGTTGAGGTCTTCTCTAACGCAATGCTCCAATATGGAAATATCCACCTCGCTGTCCGCCTTTGCAACGCCGATACGAGAGCAGAAATCACGCAATGCCTCGGGAGTGTAGCCTCTCTCTCGTATGCCCGAAAGAGTGGACAATCTCGGATCATCCCACCCCCAAACAATTTTCTCATCCACAAGGCGTTTGATAAAGCGCTTGCTCATAACAGTGTGTGTGAGATTGAGCCTTGCGAACTCTATTTGACGAGGACGAGGATCAAAGCCACAGTTGATTGTCACCCAATCATAAAGCGGACGATGGTTTTCAAACTCAAGCGAGCAAAGCGAGTGCGTAATACCCTCTATTGCGTCTTCGATGGGATGAGCAAAATCGTACATAGGATAAATCACCCATTGATCGCCCGTGTGCGGATGCGTTGCGTGGCATATACGGTAGATGACGGGATCGCGCATATTGATGTTGGGAGACGACATATCGATTTTGGCTCTCAACACCTTTTCGCCGTCGGCAAATTCGCCATTTTTCATGCGCTCGAAGAGTTGTAAATTCTCCTCAACGCTTCTGTTGCGATAAGGACTTTCCGTACCCGGCGTGCTAAAATTGCCTCTGGTTGCGCTTATCTCTTCTGCCGAGAGGTCGCATACATACGCCTTACCGTCCTTGATAAGTTTGACAGCGCACTCGTACATCTTTGGGAAATAGTCGCTGGCATTGTGGAGTTCATCCCAATCAAAGCCGAGCCACTTGATGTCCTCTTTTATGCTCTCCATATATTCCACGTCTTCCTTTGCAGGATTGGTGTCGTCAAAACGAAGATTGCAAGCGCCGTGATACTTTTGCTTCATACCGAAATTGATGCAAAGTGCTTTTGCATGTCCGATATGCAAATATCCATTGGGTTCGGGAGGAAAACGAGTGATAATCTTGTTTACCTTACCGCTTGCGAGGTCTTCGTCGATAAATTCTTCAATAAAATTTCTTGAGTTGTCTTCCATAAAAATTGTTGCCCTTATATGCGCGCGACAGTATGCGCGCAAGTGTGTATGTTATATCTAATAATAAAACGAAAACAATTATATGTCAACGCCTGAAACAACAAAATTAGCCGATTAATGTTGTGTAAAAAATAAGGAGGGATAAACCCTCCTATTATCAAATCTCTCAATAAAACACCGTAAGCAGATGCAGCCCTTTTGCGGACAATGTCTTGCCTGCGCGTTTTCTATCCTTGTTTTCTATTATCGTAGCCACATCGTCGGGAGTCAGTTTGCCGATACCAACATACAACAAGGTGCCTGCGATTATGCGCACCATGTTGTATAAAAAGCCGTTGCCCGTAACTGAAATGCACACCTCGCCATCATACAACAACGAGGATTTTTGCGCGGTTAGATTGTCTGTTTTACCCTCCGCCGATATACCCGTAACGTGTGGCAACGGGCGATGCGAAATCTCTATCGAATACACGGTGCGCACGGTGTTTTTAACCACGCTTCCACTCGCCTCGAAACACTTGAAATCATGCGTGCCCTCGATATGCTTGCTTGCCTCAATCATTTTGTCTATGTCAAGCGGAACAGCAACATGTTCGTACGTCGCCTCCAACATCGGCAAACGATGGGCAGACAAATACATTTTATAGCAATACGTCTTGCGCTTTGCGCTGAATCTCGCATTGAAATCGTCGCTTGTCGCCTCGCAATAAAGCATGCTTATATCATCGGGCAAATTGGTGTTTACGGCATAGGGAATTTTGTCCGTCGGGATGGACGTTTCACAATCGAAATGCACCACTTGTCCCTCGGCGTGTACGCCTGCGTCCGTGCGTCCGCTTGCGGTCGCGCTCGTCGGCGCGCCAAACGTCTTTGTCAACGCTTTTTCAAGCACCTCTTGCACACTCAATCCGTTGAGTTGTCTTTGCCAGCCGACATACCCCGTTCCGCAGTAAGAAATTATCGCGCGATACCTCATACAAGACCTCCGAAAATCATTTGGTCAATGTTGATGCCTATTTGCGGAAAATAATATCTTTCAAGCAAAATCACCACGAAAAATGCGCAAGTAACGACAATTGCTATTATGTCTCTTGCCCCAATCTTTGCTTGTCTCATTTTGGTGCGATTTTCAGTGGCGTTATAACACCTTGCGTCCATTGCAAAAGCAAGTTCGTCCGCACGACGGAAGGAGTTTACAAAAAGCGGAATAAGCACAGGGAGCATCGCCTTTGCCCTTGCGAAAAGACTGCCCGTATCAAAACTTGCGCCCCTTGCCTTTTGTGCGGAAATAATCTTATTGGTCTCCTCAAAAAGCGTTGGGATAAAGCGAAGAGCAATACTCATAATCATAGCAATATCTCGCACGGGGATTTTGATGAGTTTGAGCGGAGACATAAGGCTTTCCACGCCGTCCGCAAGTGCGACGGGCGTTGTCGTAAGAGAAAGCAATGATGCGCCGGAAATCAACAAAACGAGCCTTAAAACCATCTTTATGGTGGTATGAACTCCGTCTTTTGTTATTGTGAATATCCACCAACTCCACAGCACTTCGCCTTTTTTGATAAGCAAAAGATTGAGAATTGCCGTGAATAAAACTATAAACAGCACGCCTTTTACGCTCTTCAAAACAGACATCATGGGAAGGCGCGCAAGCAAAATTACCGCAATCAAAAACACTGCTGTAAGCATAAAGCCAAAATAGGATTTTATGAAGAAAATACCTATGACAAACATCAGCGTAAGTAACATTTTTATCCTTGCGTCAAGGCGATGTATAACCGAATTTGTCGGATAATACTGACCGAAAGAAACGTCCTTAAACATTGTCCGCCTCCTTCTTTGTCTTATACTCGGCAAGCCTCAAAGCAAGTTCGTCCATGGAGACAATGTCGTCGGGAAGAGATATTCCCCTCTCTCTCAAATCGTCGGAAAGACGCATTGCAAACGGAATGTCAAGTCCTATTTTTTGTATGTTTTCTCTGTCGGAAAACACCTCTTTCGGAGTGCCGTCGGCAACAATTTTTCCATCTTGAAGCGCAATAATTCTATCCGCCAAACAGGCGATGTCATCCATATTGTGCGACACCAAAATTATCGTGGGAGACACTTCTTTTTGCAGTTTTTTTACAAGTGCGAGAATCTCCTCTCTGCCCTGCGGATCAAGCCCTGCAACAGGCTCGTCCAAAACAAGAATTTTAGGTTGCATTGCAATAACGCCTGCGATTGCAACTCTTCTCTTTTCGCCACCACTCAAATCAAAAGGACTACGTTCTGCAAAGGTGTTGTAATCAAGCCCGACCACGTCAAGAGCACGACGCACTCTTTGCTCGATTTCCTCTTGTGGCAATTTCATGTTTTTAGGTCCGAACGCAACGTCTTTTGCAACGGTGTCGGCAAAAAGTTGATATTCGGGATATTGAAAAACCATGCCCACTTCAAAACGCAATTTCTTCAACGTTTTTTTATCGGAGGCATTCATTCCGTTGACTATAACGGAAGATTTTTTCTTATCTTGTATTTTGATAAGCCCGTTTAGATGCTGTATAAATGTGGATTTTCCGCTTCCTGTCGCACCCACTATTCCTACAAAAGAACCCTCTTCTATACAAAGATTGACGCAATCGAGCGCCTTCTTCTCAAACGGAGTCTTCTTGGAATAAATATACGTCAAATCTTTTACTGTAATTGCCGACATATTTCCTCCGTCAACTCCTCCTTGAGGGTAATTGGATTTTCAAATTCAAAACCGCATTCTTTTAGTTTTTCCGCAAGTGCGGTTACGGGCGGAAGAGTAAGTCCGCACGCCTCGAGCATGCCAGACGAAAACACCTCTTTGGGCGTGCCGTCAACGGCAATTCTGCCCTTGCGCAAAACGATAATTCTATCAGCAAGAACAGCCTCTTCCATATTGTGCGTAATGTTGATAACCGTAATGCCTTGCTTGTTCAAAGACGTGGCAATGTCCATAATCTCTTCGCGACCGTTGGGATCAAGCATAGAGGTGGACTCGTCCAAAATGAGAATATCTGGACGCATTGCCAACACTCCGGCTATAGCGACTCTTTGCTTTTGTCCTCCGCTGAGTTTTGCAACGGAACGCGTGCGGTATTCGCTCATACCCACCGCATCGAGGGCATAATTCACCCTTTCCACGATTTCTTCACGCAGAACGCCTATATTCTCCGGGCCGAAAGCGACGTCGTCTTCTATGATTGTGGCAACAGTCTGATTGTCGGGATTTTGAAAAACCATACCCGCTTTTTTGCGGATTTCAAAAGTGTTTTTTTCATCTGCGGTGTTAAGTCCGTCAATTAAGACTTCTCCTGCAGAGGGTATAAAAAGACCGTTGAGAAGTTTTGCAAGCGTAGATTTGCCGCTACCGTTCATCCCGACAAGCGCGACAAACTGGCCTTTCTCAACGGAAAAAGACAGGTTTTTGAGGGCTTTTAAACTGTGGCCCTCCCCTAATGAGTAATTGTAACTTACTCCTTTGAGGACAATTTGTGACATAACAAGAGTATAACACACTCAAATGATTTTTGCAATTAATACGCATATTGACAGTATAAAACTTTTACTATATACTATCTTAATAGGTAGGATTATGGAGGCGGTATCTCTATGGACATACTTTTCTCACAAAATCGGTTGCTGATATTTATTATTGTTTTTGTTATTATCGCTATGACATCTTTGTCGGTTTTTACACAACAAACCGATGTTACATTTGCATACACAACCACATTATCGCAAGCAAACTCATCTTCAATCGCCACATCATATACACCACATTCCTATATGACAAACTATTTTTATAATTTGAACGATTATGCACAAAACACAAGCGGAACATGTGGCTATATAGCATTGCAAATGTTATTGTCTTTCTATAACCATTATTGGAACGACAACATTATACCCGAAGCATTTGAAACAACATCTACCCTTAATTACAGCAACAATTCAGCCTCACCCGGGACAATTGACGATTTCCACACATTGCTTCTCTCAATAGGTCATTCATTAGGATATTCAGATGCGTTAAATGCCGACACGGGATTTTCAGATGTGATAACGGCTTATTTTAACAATTACTCGTCAGATAGCATAAAAAATTGGACCATATCCTCTTTCTACAATCATTATCCCGAAAATCCTTATCCAAACACAAATATTACTTACAGCCAATACTATGCTAACAACATAAAAAGACTTGTTAAGAGCGGTATTCCCACCATTGTTTATATTCATGAAATCGTAGACGGAGAAGAATTGACACACGCCTGCATCGCATTTGATTACGATGATACATTGGGGCGTTTAATATTCAAAACCGGTTGGCACAGTAACCATATTTCAACATTGGAACGAGAAGATAATTGTATAATAGGCTATTGCTCCCTACTAAACATCTACTCTCCACATATACACTCGACAAATTACACATATAACGAAGAGCCCTGTTGTTCATGTCAACTACCGGACCACGAACACACGTTTACTTATACTTCAAACGGAACATCAGGCCACACTTGCACGTGTTACTGCGGAAACAGTGAGCATCAAGAACATTCTTTCGTTATCAATAATATAAAGTACTAAACTTGTCGTTTTTGCGGTTTTTCAAAGCCGTATGACGGCGGAATGATTCCGTCTCCTCTTTGTTTATTGCACGTTTCGGAGGTTATGAAAGCATGAAACACAAATTCTATTCCACTTGTATATTCCTAATTCTCATATTGCTGACGATTTCTTTGTTTGCTTGTAACAATGACACAAACGATAATAATACATGCAATATAACATTTGTCGTAATAGACAACGGAAACAAAGTCCAATCATATTCCACCAAGATAGAACACGGAAAAACCATCGACAAATCCACTTTTATCAACCTTCTTGACACACCGTCCGACAGTGTTGGAGGCACTCAATACACGGGACCGTTTTGGGACGAAGAGTGCATTCACAAACACAACGACGATTTGCCGATAAAGTACGACATTGTCCTTTACGTCAAAGAAACAAACCCGTCCATTCCGCTGGTATGTTTTGTGCTGAATGATAAAACATATACCATTGCCTTAGACAACGAAAACTCTTCTTGTGACGTGTATGATTTTATCTTTACCGCATATGGTAAAAAATCAAACGCAGTCGATTTTGAATTCTATTCTGACGAAAATCACACTCAAAAAATCACTCTTGTAGGCGATTCTTATAAACAATGCTCGCTTAATATATTCAATAGATATACGGTTTACGTCAAAAAAATATCCGAATGACACCGCTTTTGGCTTCATTGCGTATTTTTTTTGCAATCAAAAATTAACCTTGTAAATCTCCGCTTTCTATTGACTATTATTTTTTAACAAGATATAATAAACAATAGTCTATGCGCGCTTGCGCATACGCAAAAACACTTGAAGATATTTTATTGGAGGAATTCCCGATATGAAAAAAATGACCATTGACGGTAACACCGCTGCGGCGCATATTGCTTATGCTTTTTCCGACGTTGCGGCAATTTACCCCATCACTCCGTCCTCTCCGATGGCAGAAAACTGCGATGATTGGGCAGGCCAAGGCAGAAAGAACATCTTTGGCAACGTTCTCAAAATTGCAGAAATGCAATCCGAGGCAGGCGCGGCAGGCGCAGTCCACGGCTCTTTGGCGGCAGGCGCTTTGACCAGCACCTTCACGGCAAGCCAAGGCTTGCTCCTTATGATCCCCAATATGTACAAGATTGCGGGCGAATTGTTGCCCAGCGTTTTCAACGTTTCTGCAAGAAGCGTTGCAGGACATGCACTCAACATCTTCGGAGATCACTCGGACGTTATGGCATGCCGTCAAACAGGTTTTGCAATGATTGCGGCAAACAGCGTTCAAGAGGTTATGGACTTGACATTGGTATCTTACCTCTCCACAATCGAATCAAGCGTCCCCTTCCTCAACTTCTTCGACGGTTTCAGAACCTCTCACGAAGTTGACAAAATCGACGCAATCGAATACGACGAAATCAAAGAACTCGTAAACTTCAAAAAAGTTGACGAATTCCGCGCTCGCGCTCTCAACCCCGAGCATCCACATCAACAAGGCACTGCTCAAAACCCGGATATTTACTTCCAAAACAGAGAAGCAAGCAACAAATACTATGACGCAGTCCCCGCAATCGTTCAAGCGGAAATGGATAAGGTCAGCAAACTTACGGGCAGAAAATACAACCTCGTCGATTACTATGGCGCACCCGATGCAGATCGCGTCATCGTCATCATGGGTTCAGGCGCAGAAGCAGTTGAAGAGACTGTTGATTACCTCAACGCAAGAGGTCACAAAGTCGGCATGATTAAAGTCAGACTTTATCGTCCGTTCCCCGCAGAAGCATTTGTCAACGCAATCCCCTCCACGGTTAAGACAATTACTGTTATGGACAGAACCAAAGAGCCGGGCGCACAAGGCGAACCGCTTTATCTCGACGTAGTGTCCGCACTCAACGACAAAAACGTACATGTAGACGTTCTCTCTGGTCGTTACGGTCTCGGTAGCAAAGAGTTCAACCCCTCTATGGTCAACGCAATCTATGCAAATATGGCTGGCGAAAAGAAAGATCGTTTCACAGTCGGCATCAACGACGACGTGACTTTCCACTCTCTCGCAGTAACCGAAAAAATTGACGCTTCAGACGCAAGCGCAATTTCTTGCAAGTTCTACGGTCTCGGCTCTGACGGTACCGTCGGCGCAAACAAGAACTCAATCAAAATCATCGGCGACCACACGGACAAATATGCACAAGCGTACTTCTCCTATGACTCCAAGAAGTCCGGCGGTATTACTATTTCACACCTCCGCTTCAGCGATAAGCCGATCCGTAGCACATACCTCATCGACCAAGCAGACTTTGTCGCTTGCCACAATGAGTCCTACGTGTTGCGTTACGACATGCTTTCCGACCTTAAGGACGGCGGTACATTCCTTCTCAACTCTCAATGGGATCCTGAAGAAATGGACAGCAAACTCCCTGCCGCAATGAAGAATATGATTGCTAAAAAGCATGTCAAATTCTACACCCTCGACGGTCTTAAAGTTATACAAGAGGTCGGTGCAAAGAAAGGCGTCAACACTGTCATGCAAGCGGCATTCTTCAAACTTGCAAACGTCATTCCTTATCAAGACGCAGAGCGTTATATGAAGGAAGCAATCAAGAAGTCTTACGGCAAGAAAGGCGACGCTATCGTTGCTATGAACAATGCTTGCGTTGACAAGGCAATCGCACACCTTAAAGAAGTCAAATATCCGCAAAGTTGGGAAACCACAACCAAAGGCGCAGCACCCTTGGCAGTCCCCAATGACGAATATTTCAAGAACTTCATTGCTCCTATCACCGCACAAGAAGGCGACAAACTCCCCGTATCCGCATTCAACCCCAACGGTTACGTACCCACCGGCACAACCAAGTTTGAAAAACGCGGTATCGCAGTAAATGTTCCTATGTGGGATGCAGAAAAATGTATCCAATGCAACCGCTGCGCTTTGGTCTGCCCGCACGCAACCATTCGCCCGACGCTTGCTACAGCAGAAGAACTTGCAAACAAACCCGAAACGTTTGAGACAAAACCGGCTATCGGCGTAAAAGGATACGAATTCCGTATGCAAGTAAGCCCGTACGACTGCACGGGTTGCTCCAACTGTGTCGCTGTCTGCCCCGCAAAAGAAAAGGCACTCACGATGGTTCCGCTTGACGAGGCAATCGCAAAAGAGGCTGAAAACTGGGATTATGCGGCAAACCTCAAAGAAACTTCTGCAGAACTTAAGTCAATCAACGTAAAGAACAGCC
>CAZCKS010000016.1:0-24295 GCA_964499325.1 uncultured Bacteroides sp.
AGCACGAAGTTGTTGACGAACATTGCGCCTATCATAAGCAAAAAGTATTCCATCACTCAACCTCCTTTTGCATATCAACCGATTGCATTGCGTCCAAAGACTCCTTTGCCTCTTCTATGTCTTTTATACGTTTTTCAGCCTCTTCCTTATCCTTTTTTATACGATAATCGCTAATGGCATTAACAAGAGCCATAGCAAGTCCGAGCGTCAAGAATCCGCCTGCAGGAAGCACGAAAAACTTGAGAGAGTAATCTTGAAGCACACCCAGTTTAAGACCAAACTCAAGCGTACCGAGACTGCCCATAAAGATTGTTCCGTTGCCTATAAGTTCTCTTACAAAACCTAATACGGTAAGTGCAAGGGTAAAGCCTAATCCCATTCCGAGTCCGTCAAGAATGCTGTCGCCCACCGTGTTGGTGCTTGCAAACGCCTCCGCTCTCGCCAAAATAATGCAGTTGACGACAATCAGCGGAAGATATATACCCAACGCATCATATAACGTAGGAATAAACTTCTTAAGTAGCATTTCAAGCAATGTTACGAACGTTGCTATTATCAACACATAAGCAGGGATACGCACCTTGTCGGGTATTACCTTACGAAGAAGAGATACCAGTGCGTTGGAACACATCAAGATAAGCGTTGCGGCAAGCCCCATTCCCAATCCGTTGAAAGCGCTCGTGGTGATTGCAAGCGTCGGACACATGCCCAGCACAAGCCTAAACGTCGGGTTTTGCGCAAATATGCCGTTGGAGACGATTTGGAGTTTCTTATTGTTAGTCTTCATTTGCACCTCCAAAAATCTCATGATACGCATAAACCGCAGACGCGATTGCGTTGTGATAACCGGTGGATGTGTACGTGGCTTGACTTACGGCGTTTATCTCGCCTTCTTCCGTCGCCGTTTGGCTTGATGTCAAAAGTTGTAATTTCTTAATTTTTCTGACATCTAACCCAACATATTTTGATTTGTTAGCCTTTTCAACCTTGTCAAAATATCCAGCGGTTTCACCTTGGTCATACACCGAAATTTCATCGATAACACCGTCTGCGCCTATGAATACAAGCAACTCTATCGAGCCGTCTTTTGCGCCTCCGCCGACGGAATAATAGCAATAGCCTATTGCATTGTTATTGTCGTCATACGCTACAAAACAAGATTTTACATAGTTGTTTTTATCATACACAACGACGTATTCGTCAACCTTTTCAACATTCTCGACGCCATAATATGACGCGCATTTCTCGCTTATTTCGCCATCGGGATCCACATAAGTAACCCAGTTGACAATCCCCAGCAAAAGTCCTGCGACAACGGCTATTGCAACAAGCACGAGAGTGCATTTTGCAACGCTGTTAAGTTTGTGTTTTTTCTTGGCTTTTTCGCCGTTTTTCTTGCCATTTTCAACGCAATTTGAGCAGTTGCTATCCGCCCTTTTCTCTGCGGAATTATCCGAACTCACCATCACATCGGCTTCGTTTTCAGTGTTCTCGACGTCAATGCGCTCTTGAGTATCTTGCTCTGTTTCAGACAGGAAAGAATGTGTCAAATGGTCTTTATCGCTCATTTCGCACCTCCTTCGACTATCTCTTCTTGCGCCTCTTTTTTATGCTTTTTAGTAAGTTTTGCAAAGTTGTTTTTCTTTGGCGCACCAAACACTCTGGGCATTATCTTGTCAAGGAGCGGAGTGAGGATATTCATAAGCAATATTGCAAACGAAACGCCCTCATTCATCGTGCCGTACTTGCGGAATATTACCGTCAAAAACCCCATTCCTATGCCATAGATGACAACGGCAAGGCAAGATTTGGGCGATGTCGCATAATCCGTCGCCATAAAGAATGCTCCGAACATAAGACCGCCACTTAAAAGATACGTCCAAATATATTCCGCAACATATCCGCTGTTTGCAAAGAATATTGCGGTAAACACCACAACAGAGCCTATATACAATGCCGGAATACGCCAATCTATAACTCTGCGTATCATAAGGTAGATACCGCCGATAAGCACTGCAAGCGTGCACACTTCGCCGGCACTTCCGCCTATTCTGCCCAAGAACATATCGAGAGCGTTCAATCCCTCGGCAGGATTTGCGCCTGCTTTGATTGCGGATTTGACGCCGGCAAGCGGAGTTGCGCTCGTGATTGCGCTTATATCGATATTCACCGCCTCACTAAAGAATGAGAACAGATTGCGTCCGTCGGATAAATCTATGGGCGAAACAAAACTTGTCATAACACCCGTCCAGCAAAGGAGCAAGAATATGCGCGCCGTTATTGCAGGGTTTGCAAAGTTCTTGCCTATACCGCCAAAAAGCATTTTGACGACAAGGATTGCAAACACACCGCCCACCATAGGCACGTAAAACGGAACTACGGGCGGAAGATTGAGCGCAAGAATCATGCCCGTAACAACCGCGGACAAATCCCCAATACTCTGATAGCGTTTGCATATTAAATTGAACAACCACTCGGCAAACACGCAAGAGCCTACACACAGCACCATCATACAAAGCGGATAAAAGCCGTAAAGCAATACGCTTGCAATGGTTGCCGGAATGAGCGCGATTATGACGTCGAGCATCATCCTTCTTGTGGTAAACGTTGTGGATATATGCGGTGAGGAGGAAACTATGTATTTAGGCATATCACTTTATCCCCCTCTCTTTTATTTCTTTTTTTGCAAGGCGCATTGCTTGCACGAGCGGACGTTTCGCAGGGCAGGAATAGGAGCAGGCTCCGCATTCCATACAGTTGACCACGCCCAACTTGAACGCACTCTCGTAATCGCCTCTTCCCACAGCCTTCTCTATCTCTCTGGGGACAAGGGACATCGGGCAGTTGATAATACATTTTCCGCAACTGATACAAGGTGTTTTGGGACTTGTATTAAACTCTTTATTGGTCAAGAAAAGCAAGCAAGACGTGCCCTTTGCGCAACACGCTCTCAAATCCGCTTGTGCAAAGCCCATCATAGGGCCTCCGCTCACGACTTTGCGAGTGATTTCTTCCTTCTTGTCTCCTCTTGCGGTGTCGTATACAAATTGATAGGACGTGCCGTTACGCACCCAATAATTTCCCCTCATCTTCACTCCGCCACCGGAAACGGTCATAATGCGCTTATAACACGGCTCGCCGAAAAGCACCGCTCTTGCAACGGAATATGCGGTATGCGCATTGCACACCACGCACCCCACGCTTGAGGGCAACGCTCCCGTCGGCACCACCTTGCGAGTGATTGCGTATATGAGTTGCTTTTCCGCTCCTTGCGGGAATTTGGTCTTGAGTTTCATCACGTCGATACCGTCGGGCACTATGCTTGCAAGATATTTGATTGCAGACATCTTGTTGGACTCTATGCCGATGTATGCGTGCTTAACGTCCAACGCCGTCATCAAAAGTTTAATACCCTTAATGAGCGTAGGTGCCTTTTCCAAAAACAGACGATAGTCGCAGGTGATATACGGCTCGCATTCCGCACCGTTTATGATGAGAGTGTCGACGTGCTCTTTGGGCATCAATTTGACATGAGTAGGGAAAGTCGCTCCTCCCATGCCAACAATACCTGCCTCTTTCACGCGCTCGATAATCTCATCTTTGGTGGGATTTTTAAGCACGGGAAGAGTGCGTGTGGTATACAGCCCGTCGTTTTCTATTTCAACGTGCAAACACTCTCCCCCATTAGCGGTGGGGAGAGTGACAAAACTCTTTACCGTACCCGACACGGAGGAATAAACGTTTGCCGAAACAAAGCCGTTTGCCTCGCCTATAAGTTGCCCCTCATCCACATGATCGCCGACGCCGACTACTGCTTTTGCAGGTGCGCCGATATGTTGCGACAGCGGAATGTACAACCTGTCGGGAATAGGAAATTCTTCAAGAGGGACGTCCTTCGTAAATTTATTCGCAGGAGGATGAATGCCTCTACGAAAAGTCCTCAAAGAAATGGTCATAACAACTTCCTTTATCGTATTACATAAAGTCTAAATTAATTATACATTAAGAATCGGATAATGTAAATACCCCATTTTTGAAAATTTCACAAATGTTACCGTTTAACGATTTTGGCTACAAAGGACGACAAGGATATTAAAACTAAAAATCCGCCGAATAGCCGTTTTAGCAAATCGGAGTCTATTCTACCTGCAATCAATGACGTTGCAACACATCCGCAAATCGCAGGGATTAACAACAGCGCAAGATTGTCTTTTTTAACAAGATTGTTCTTGACATGCAAACAAAGCGCAAGCGTTCCCGACGGCAAAAAAGCAACCAGATTGGCAAATTGCGCAGTAAATTGTCCCACGCCCATAACCACGACAAGTATAGGTAAAGTAAGCGTGCCACCGCCCATTCCCATACCTGCAAGCACACCTCCTATTGCCCCTGCAATTACAAAATAAACAAACTGCATAATCACCTCATTTTTGCAAAAAGTATATGTTTATCGATATATTTTTCGCAAATAAACATCATTTTGTGTCAAAATAGCATTTTAAGTCCGGCAAAAAGCATTATGCCGTAAAACAGTAATGTAATCGTTTCGTTGGACATCTTTTTGAGGAGCAGTGCACCGACTATTCCGCCTATGGCAACGCCTATTACGGTGGGCAAAATCACTCCATTTTCAAAGGAGCCTTCTATCATATATACGATTGAACTAACAAGACACAACGGAAGTATCACTGCAATGGCGGTAGCGTGAGAGTGCTTCTCGTCAAGCCCTACGACAAAATTGAGAAGTGGCACGGTGAGCATTCCTCCGCCTGCTCCGAACAAGCCGTTGATTGCACCTATTATAAGGCTTGCAAAAACAGTCAAGACGCTTCTTTTTGTTGACAACTTCTTCTTTGCCCTATCGTACTTATAAAAATTCTGCGTGCCGCATGGCGACGCATAAAAGAGATTATCCATGTGATTATTTTAATTAAAATGCGAGAAAGTATGAATTTTGATTGCAAAAATAATGTATTTATATTAGAATAACAAAGCATATTGATTTATGACGTACGTGCGTACACACGAATGCAAACGATGAAAAACAATAAAGGACGCAAGTCCGAGCAAAATAAATCTTTTATAGGTTTGGTATGAACAAGAAGAAATTTGTAGTATTAGCACTTTTGATGATTGCAGTTATCGTGCTTTCATCATGCATGCTTGTCGCTTGCAACAACGACACAGACGATGACAACAATTCGTCCTCTTCTACGATAAAAGAGACAGAAGGTCTCCTTATCAAGAACGGCGACTTCAAAGTCATCGATACCGCTTCGACGACATATCCCCGTTCCATAACAAGTTGGACGGGCGCAAAGATGTACTCTTCGGGCGATTATAAGTCTGACGTTACCGCAGGCGCAATCAGCCTCGATAAGGCTCTTTACGATGCCAATAAGTCGAAATGGAACGACGACAACGATGAACTTTATAACAAGTTGATCGCAGGCGGAAGATACGATGAGGACGATGTCAAAAACGCCCTTATGGTATATATGCCCGTAGAAGGTAAAGACAAAGACGACAAGACCATCAACGGTCCCACGGCTTACGGTTACACATCCACGTCTTTCACTTTGGACAAAGGTTCCTATTATAAGTTGTCCGTTAACGTTCTCACCTACAAAATCGATGGTAAGAACGAAGACGCACGTGGCGCTCGCATTTACGTGAGTTCCAACACTTATGCGGAATTTGACGGTATCGACACCAACGGCACATGGAAGACTTACGAAATTTATATCGAATCTTCTCCGACATCTTCAACATCCTTGAGCGTTATGCTCGGTCTTGGCAAGTGCACAGCATCGAGCGAGGCAGGTCTTACCACCGGTTATGCAGTGTTTGACAACCTCTCTCTCGTAAAAATCGAAGACGCCGACGCCGACGCCAAATCCGTCTATTTTGAAGCAGAAGAGAAAGAACTCAACAAAGTCGACAACATCACAACCACAACGCTCAAAGTTCCCAACGGACGCTTTGACTTCGGCACAACGACGCTTTCCTCTTCCGGCACGCCCAACAGTTGGTCCTTGATGGCAGGCAACAGCAGTAGCGACGATCCCGCTCCTACCGCCCCCAGACACAACGGTATCGTTGACCTTGAACAACTTGTGAAAGACATCAACGACAACAATCTCAAATCCTACTCTCCCCTTTACAAAACAAAGGGTGGCGCAGACGCACAATTAGCAGATTATCGTCCTGCAGAAGTTGACCTTGTCAATATCAAAGACTCCATCTTCTCGGAAAACACATCTGCATATACTATCGGTTCCAACGCATTCTTGCTTTCTCAACATCTTATGACAGCGCAAGGCATCAAGTCCTCTCGCACAATCACGATTGAGAAAAACAAAACCTATGCTCTTTCTGTAGACCTCTACACTTATGGTATTCACGGCGAAGGCGTGACGCTCAAACTCACGGGTAGCGACGGAAAAGACATTGTCATCAAAGGCATTTCCGGCAAAAAATCAACTGATTACCTCATCGGCAACAGATCCATCACCGTTGACGATACGACAGGTTATGTAAAAGAGGATATCGAAGGCGCAACAAACAGCGGTTGGACCACATACACCTTCTACATCACGGGTAACCAATTCAGAAACTATAGTTATAACATGGAAATTTGGCTCGGCACAGGCGGAACAAACGACAACACGAGCGCAAAATATCATAGTTATACTTCAAACACAGACAACGCTGTTATTTACAACGCAAACGGCACTTTCTCCAACGGCTGGGTATTTGTTGACAATCTCCGTCTTATAGACAATGTCACAATCTCCGAAAACGACTTCATTGTTAAAGCGGACGAATCAAACACCCTCGACTGCGAAAAAGTCGGACAAAAGACTGGCATCATTGTTGACCTCACTTCCGAGAATATGTTTGAACACGTGTTCGACAACACAACGAGCGCAAGTTCTATGCCGAGTGTCGTTGCAAGCACCGTAAGCGGTGTTCCGACAGGTTGGACAAGCAATTATGACACAACAAAGACATCCAACCCGATCATCACTAACCTCATTACGGATGGTCTCGTAAGCCTCGTAAATGAAGAAGCATATCTTGCATCAGGCGGTATCGGAACATATCCCGACCTCCCCTACGAAATCGATAACAAACTCGCATACATGATCAATGCCTCTGCGGATAGTTATTATGAAATCGAGACTGCTCCTATCACAATTAAGGCAAACAACTACTATCGTATGTCAATGTGGGTTAAGACTCAAGACATCAAGTCCACAAGTGGCGCTTATGTCTACGTCTTGCAAAAGAATGGCGAAGGCGAGGACGATACGACTCTTGCAACCTTCTCCAAAGTCAACACAGCCGACTACGACGAATATCAAAACGACTGGTGCGAACTTACCGTTGTCATCTGCGGTTCCAACAAAGAAGACACAACAATCTCCTTTAAGTTCACACTCGGCACAGGCACACGTTGGACATCATCCACTCTTGCATCCGGCTCAATGTTCATTGCCAACATCAATGGCGGTAACATCTCTCACTCCACTTACTCCGGCACTGCAACAGGCACATACGTGAAGGCTGTCGACCTTTCTTCAAGCAGTTCATACGCATTCAAGAACGGCGGTTTCGACTCATACGATGTCGACGACGAAAATCTTGACGAAAACAAATCTTTGGCAGATCAAACCGTTGCGGCAACTCCGAGCGATTGGACAATCAGCGACAACAAACTTAATGCAAACACCGACGATAGCAACCTTGTTGCAGGCGTCATTAAGTTCAACACCACTGACAACCTCAACTTCACTGCAAGTGCACAAGCAAACTCTGCGTTCAAAAACACGATTGACTTTGACGGATTCTATCCCACAATCGCACCGGGCGCAACCATCGAACAACTCAACAGCCTCCCAGGCTCCAAAGGACACGTCCTTGCAATCGGCAACAACAGCGCGAATTCAACGGGTTATGCGGTAGGATTTGCATCATCAAGCGTTACGCTCTCTGCAAACACCTACTATAGATTGTCCTTCTATGCAAGAACTTATGGTTCAACCAAAGCAACTGCATACCTCTCTGGCGAGTCTTCACTCACGACAGGCGTAAGTTCCTTCAGCATCGAGTCTACGGATTCTATGGGTTGGACAAAATACACCTTCTACATCGAAGTCGGTCAAACAAGCGTTTCCACAAAACTTAACTTGTGGCTTGGCGAAAACGTCGATTATATCGAAATAAGCGACGCCGAATACGAAGCAGTCAAAGACAATACAGAGTATGCCGGCATGGAAGAGAAAGACGTCAAGAAAGCACTCAAAGAAAAGAAGGCTGTCTCAACAGGTAACGTATTCTTTGACAACATCTACTACACCTCAATCGACGAAGCAGATTACAACAAGGCTGTCGAAGGCACCGAAGCACACAAACTCTCCTTCCTCACCGACAGTTTTGACGCACTCTCCTCAACAGTCGATTCTAGAGGTTCCCTCTCCACCCCCAACGGCTGGACTGGCACTGTAGGCACAAGCCAATCTTCAAGCAACACTAAATCAGGCGTTGTATACGCAGACCACAACTACTATGAAGTGGAAACTATCGGCGAAGGCGAGAATGCAGTGGAATATGCTCGCATCCTCGGCAAAGAGTACAAACTTGCAGATATGACCTACTCCGATAAGGAAGTGGACGAATATATCGAGTTGCACCCTGAATTTGCGGATAAGAAAGACGAGGCTATTGCAGAAATTCAAAAGGCAAAACTTGAAGAATTACAAAAGGCAAACTGGATTCCCACCTCTGTGCTTAAAGCACACAGCGGAAATCAAATGCTCGTCATCAACAACACCGAAAAGAGTGCTTACACTTACACGAGTTCTTCCGTAACGCTTAAAGAAAACAGTTACTATCAAGTAAGCGTGTTTGTTAAGACATACGGCATTGGCGGAGCAGACAACGATGATACAATCGGTGCTAATATCGAACTTTATCTCGGCTCTGCAAACGAAACGGACAACCCGTTCGCATTCAAGGCAATCAACTGCGGTGAATATACCGAATATAAGTTCTTTGTCAAGACGCAAGAAGACGACGTCACTTCCGTAACCGTAAAACTCTCTCTCGGCACATACGTATCCGAAGAAGTGGACGGCGAAAAGGTCGTCACAGGTCTTACAAGCGGTTATGCAATGTTCGACGACGTGACAATCACCAAGATTGACGAAACAGAGTTCGACAACGCAACAGAATCTGACCTCGTTCTCAAACGCACGGTATCTACCGAGACAAAGGGCGAAGGCGACGAAGACGATGACGATACCAACAACGAGACTCCGGACAGCACCTTCAATACAGAAGCATTGTGGTGGATGATCCCGACAATCGTTCTCGGACTCCTCATCATCATCGTTGTTGTAGTATTCGTAGTACGCAAGGTCAGAAAGCCGATTGCAAAGAAGAAAGAGAAGAAAGTTGCAACTCCGCAAGAGACTCCTTCCCTCGATGCAAAACGTGATAAGTATGACGACAACAAAGAATAATCTCTTATGATTGAAAATGCGCTCGCAACATGCGAGCGCATTTTTTTATGCCGTCTTTCATAGCATTATTTTATGAATGATACCGCAAAATCCTTTGGCATAGTCACGCTGTTTTCCGTTGCGACGAGGTTTGCCTCTTTTATATTCAAGATATGGTCTTCTCACGCACTGGGCGCAGAAGCCGTAGGACAATATCAAATCGCCTTGAGCGTGCTTATGATGCTCTTTACCATAACCGCAGGCGCACCCGTTGTACTATCTCGCAAAATCGCAGAAGCCTCCGTACAAAACGACGCAAAAAGGCAAAACGCTCTCACATGTGCCTCATTATTGCTTGGAATTTTGCCTGCTATTGCAATTTGCGCGCTCTTATACGCACTGGGCGATAAAATATCTCCGATATTTTCAAATCCAGACTGTTTGCCCGTATTCTTCGTATTGCTCCCTACTCTGTTGAGCAGTACCGTATATGCGTCTTTGCGCAGTTGGTTTTGGGGTAGAAAGAAATTCCTTGCATTTTCCTCTACTGAACTTATAGACGAACTCATACGCATTGTTCTTGCGCTGCTTTTTGCAAGCGGAATAATCGCTTCCGTTTCAGGCGCAATCGCAATCGCATTGGCGTCCACGTTATCCGATGTTGTTTGTGTGATTATATTGGCAATACTCTTCTTCAAGTCAGGCGGTCGTTTTACAAAGCCACAAGGATTTAAAGAACTTGCAGTGCGAACAATCCCACTATCGGCAACAAGAATTGTCTCCTCTCTCGGCGCGTCGCTTACCGCGTATGTCTTGCCTCAAATGCTTATATCATCCGGATTAAGCGTTGCCGAAGCAACGGCGCAATACGGCAGAGTGTCAGGCATGGCACTACCGCTGATTATGGCTCCCATGACCTTTATTGGCGCATTGTCCGTCGTGCTTACGCCCGATGTCGCAAAACTGCGCGCGACGGGAGACATCGACGCTCTAAAAACAAAACTTGCCGCCGCACTGACCTTTGCCATAGTGGTTGCATCCCTCTTTTCTGCAACATATCTTCCTCTCGGAAAATATATGGGCATAATCCTCTTCGGCGACGAAACCGCAGGCGAATTTGTCTCCAAATGTGCCATTATTATTTTCCCTATTTCGATAGCGCAGGCAACAACTCCCATGGTCAACTCACTGGGCAAAGAACGGCACACTCTTGTCTTCACCTTGCTCGGCTCGCTTGCGATGTTACCCTGCATATTCTTCTTGCCAAAATATATCGGCATATATTCTATGGCGGTAGCAACAGGGCTATGTTTCTCGGTTATATCGCTGTGCAATCTCATTGTCCTCAAAAAGGAAGTAGGCGCATTTGCAAATCATAAGAAAACAATCCCCCTTATATGCTTAAGCACATTGCTTGCAACCACCGCCCTGTTTTTGGCAAGATTGCTATACGCATACGCAGGACAATGGACAACTGTAATCGTGTGTGGCGTATACATCGTATTTTTCTACTTCTTAATAATAAATGCTTTTGACGTAGTAGACGTGTTCGCCTATATCAAAGCGTTTAAGCCCACGACACTGTCCTCCAAGCGCCACAAAACACGTCCAATTCGGCACAAGCGAACAAAGCCACACGCCTCTCGCAAAACGTCCGTAAAGGCGTTTTAAGCGGTTTGTGTATCACCATATAAATATATAATAACGTAATATACAGTGTCTACACTCTTAATGCGCATAAAAACAAGACGGCTTCGCACACTATGTCTATGCTTAACTTGTTTATACGCTCTCTCGTATTATACTTTGTATTGCTTATAGCAATGCGCCTTATGGGCAAAAGGCAACTGGGCGAATTACAGCCATTTGAACTTGCCATCACACTTGTTGCAAGCGACCTCGTATGTATTCCTATGTCCGACTCGTCCATACCAATTTTGTATGGCATTATACCTGTTTTTTCGCTGTTTTTGGTGCATATTCTCATCACAAAACTTGCAACAAAGAGCATTAAATTCCGCAAATTTCTCAACGGAAAACCCATTATTATCATAGAAAAAGGCAATATTTTACCTGATGTCATGAAGGAACTCAACTTAAATATCGACGATATTATGGAGGCTTTGAGAGGTGCGGGATATTTCAATCCGAGCGAAGTGGAATATGCCATACTCGAAACCAACGGCAATATGAGCGTTATGCCGAAATCTCAAAACAGACCGCTTTGTCCAGACGATGTCAACATTGAGGTAGATGAGGGACAAATACCCGTTGCGGTAATTATGGAAGGCGAATTTGTTGCGGAAAACCTCTGCAAACTTGACGGAAATACAAAAGAAAAAGTAATGAAACTTCTATCCAATCTCGATATGAAACAAGATGATGTGCTTGTCGCACTTGTTGCAGGCGACGATGTGTTTATACAGCCTTATAAGGACAAATACATCACAACATCAATAAAGCCGACAACGTTAAATCCTCACGTTACGCTGAAAGAGGAGGTTAAATGAAAAAGGTTGTATTTGCAATAATATTGCTTGCCATAATCATAACAGGCGGTGTGCTTGAAAACTCTTATATCACGCACACTTTTGACGAATTGGACGACATGTTGCGCAACCTCGAACAATGCATTATCGACGAGGATAAAACCGCTCTCGAAGAGGTAAGAAAAATATCCGAATGGTGGGAAGAAAGGCGCACTTATATAGAACTTTTCGCCTACTCTCCCGACGTGCGCTCATTCTCGGTTGCGCTTGGAGAAACAGACGGATCACTTGAGTGCGAAGACTATCAAAACGCATTATCGAAATGTCGCTCTCTTATGGTAATGGCGGACAATATAAAACAACTTCTCGATTTCAACGCACGCGACATTATCTAAAACAATGTGCCCTTATCAAAAACATCGAAAAAGTTGCCTCGTATGCACGCACTCACACATTAACATCCCTCTATTTGAGTTATGCCAATATATACATTCTTTCATATCTATATATGTACAAGTGCGCATATATAGATATTAGACTAATCACTAAACTCATTTCTCAAATCATAAATATCTCCTGCGCCCAACATAAGCACTATATCATGTCGTAAAGCATTGTTTTTGACAAAATCGACAGTTGATTGCGCATTTTTGAGTAGCACAACATCGACTTTGTGAAATTTGTCGAAAATTGTCTTTGCTAAAATATCGCTATTGACACCCATTGACAAGGTCTCGCGCGCCGCATAAGTCGGCATTATTCCCAGCGCCTTTACGCAATCATTGCTTGTGAGCGCAAATGCAAAATCCTCAAGGTATGCCTGGGTGCGAGAATATGTGTGCGGTTGAAAAATTGCCAAGACATCGCCATATTTTTCAGCACGTTTTATGGCTTGCATTATCTCTGTCGGATGATGTGCAAAATCAAAAATTATCGGTACTCCGCCCACATCTGCGCAACGCTCAAAACGTCTTTTTACGCCTCGATAATCCAAAAGACTTTTAATGCTGTCTTGGCACTTTACCCCCAAAAGGCGTGCTATTGCAATCGCAAAAAGCGCATTGTGATAATTGTATTCGCCATCATCTTTAAGGCGTAAGTCTCCGATGTATTTACCGTTATCAAACACACTCGCACCGTCGGACGTCAGGCGCATTGATAATCTATTATCTTTATATCCCACGCAATAATCGTTATCGCCATTCTCCCCGCACTCGGCAACGGTTATTTTGCAATTTTGTACGAATTTGTCAAAGGCGGATTTTACACTTTCAAGGTCCTTATAACAATCGGGATGGTCGCATTCGATATTGGTTATTGCTCCGATGTCGGATTTAAGTGACAACATGTGCTCTTTGTACTCACAAGCCTCACAAACAAAGATATAATTCTTTAATTGGTTAACATTGCTTGCATAGGTATTATTGACATAGTTTGCACCGTCCACACACTCTCCGCCAATCATAGACACAAACGGAAAACCTTTGTTTTTAAGTATATGCGTGAGCATTGCTGTCGTACTCGTTTTACCGTGTGTGCCTGCTATTGCTACACTTGTGCCGAAAAGTTTGGACACCTCTGCAAGAAACTCATGCCTTTCATATATACTTATACCCTTGTTGCGTGCCCAAATCAACTCTTTGTTGTCATCTTTTATCGCAGAGGAAAACACAACCATATCCGCTTTTACCCTCTGCGGTATTTCTCCTTGCCAAATATCGGCACCTCTAATGCGAATATCCTCGCAAAGCGGTGTGATTTTTCTATCGCTACCGCTAACACTTCCGCCAAAATCAAGCACAAACTTTGCAAGCGCATTGCAAGATATTCCGCCGATTCCTATAAAATGCACTCTTTTCCCGACAAAATCGAACATAAGCCATTGTATGACGAAAGTGCATAAATTGTTTTTGCTTTTTGAAATATTGCGCAATATGAGCATACGTACAATTATCAAAATGCATATATCTATATGTAAACACATATAAACATATACAAAAGCACACCTGCATATTTGTGCAAGTGTGCTTTTAATCATGCGTTAAAGCATATCGTATTTAAGAGATTAACTCCTCTTCACCGCCCTTAAAAATTGTCGGGATGCTCATCGAGCGCAAGCGTTCCGCCGGGGTTGAGAGTATTGTTCGGATCAAAATATTTTTTGAGTGCTTTGAACACATCAAGTTGCGCACTGCCGATTGCACCTTCAAGATATGGCGCAAACAGTTTGCCTATGCCGTGATGGTGCGAAAGTGCGGCGCCGGAATCTGCAATCGCTTGAAGGATTGATGCGTGGTATTTTTTGAATGCATCAAGGTCTGTCGTCTTGATTATAAATATGAAGTATAGGTTTGCACCATTGGGATATGAGTGCGAGATATGGCAAGTGCAAATTGCGTTTGGCCAAGCCTTTACAACCTCTCTGACCTCATCGTGAACTTTGGGCATGTTGTCCCAATTTACAGCACATTCGAGAGTGTCGATAATGATGCCGTAATCTTGAATGGTATCTCTCAAATACGGATCACTGAATCTGCCGTGTTCCCAAGCGGTTGTGACATAACCCGTGAGCGAAAGTCCGTTATACTTCCTTGCAATCTTGCGGATATTGCGCATAATGTTGCGTTGCAAGCCGTCCTCGCCGTCGCAGAATCCGAGCAACAAGCATCTTGAGTGCTGTTTATAGCCTTTAGCGTTAAGCAATGGTTCAAGCGGAGATCCGATAATGCCGTACATGTGCGACATAACGTCCGTTTCCTCTGCGTCCGAAAGCCTAAAAGCCGACGGATGTCCGAATTCGCCTTGCATAACCTCGCGCATAACCGCCATGCCGTCTTCCCATGTCGGAAACATAAAGGAGAACTTTCTGTGTTTTTTGGACAAATGGAAAACTTTGAGAGTGACTTCCGTCAAAATGCCAAAGCACCCCTCGCTACCCATCATAATTTGGTCGATATCCGGTCCCGTTGCCTTTCTGGGTGCGCCGTCCGATTTAATAGTGCCGATGGGGGTGACGTATTCTTGTTGCAAAACAAGGTCAGGGGCGCAACCGTAATATGTGGAGTTTTGTCCCGAACCTCTCGTGACAACCCAACCGCCAACGCAAGAATACTCGTACGATTGCGGAAAATGTCCGCAAGTGTAACGCTTGCTTGCGCCGAAATTTTCGGGAGCGTGGTTGAGAATATCTTCGAGTTGCGGTCCCATAATGCCCGGTTGCACGGTGATTGTGGAATTGACTTCGTTGAACGCAAGCACCTTGTTGAAGTTCTTGCTTATGTCAATCATAATGTTGGGTGAAACCATAGCCTCCGTACCGCGCGTTACGCTTGAACCGCCGGCGTGCACGTACACCTTAATTCCGTTTTTATCGGCATATTGAACAAGTCCCTCGATTTGCTCTTTTGTGGAGGGATAAACAACGATATCGGGTACGTTTTCCACAATGCCTTTTCGGAGCCTAATGATGTCTATCATTGTCTTGCCATAAGCAAGGCGCACTCTTTCAAAATCATCTGTGGTTGCGTTTTCTTCGCCGACAATCTGCGCGATTGCGTCGATTTGCTCCTTTGAAAGCGCACTGTCCACGTGCACATCGCACACCTCTTCGCCCGTGTCGACCATCTCTTTGAAATCGTCATCGGTAAGAGAAAACAGTTCTTTAATAAGTTTATAAAGACCTTCTTTAGGTGCCTTGTACTTTGTTGGATCGCCCCATTTCATAATGGAACGAAAACTCTTTTCTTTGGGTGCTTCGGTGATCCACTTCGGTTCAAATTCCTTGTACGGTTTTGACATAATTCCTCCAATTACCGCTTTATTGTATGTTTTTGCCACAATAAAGCGGCGATTTATTCATTTTTTGTTTTTTTATTATTTGGCATTCTCTGCCTTTTCATGGCGAAGAATGTTCTTTAAGTCGTCATAAAGTTTCTTATTGTTAGGATATATCCTGCGATATATACGGTTATAAAGTTTCTCATACAACGCATGTTCTTTCATATCAGGTGCAAACTCTGCGGATATATGCACCATATTTTTGACTGCCTCTTCAAAACTCTTGTACACTCCAAGCCCCGTAAAAGCAGTGATAGCCGCACCCAGCGATGACGTCTCGTAAGTTTGTACTCTCCTTACGGGGACGCCCATAATATTTGCCGTAATTTGACAAATTTCGTCGCTTTCGCTTCCTCCGCCCGACACGGACAAAAATTCCACTTTGATTTTTGTCTTGCGTTGAATTGAGAGCAATCCGTCGTACAAGCCGTAAGCGATACCCTCTATAATCGCACGATAGATATGTATGCGCGTGTGGCAATCGGCAAATCCAAGTATTGCGCCTCTTGCCGTTGGGTGTTTTATACCGGGAGTCCAATAGGGTTGAAGTATAAGTCCCTCGCATCCGGCAGGCACGTCTTTGAGGTGTCTGTTGAGAAGTTCCTCGGCAGGAATACCCAATTCTGCCGCCTCTTTTACTTCCTTGTGAGCAAACTCGTTCTTGAACCAAGAAAGCATCCAATAGCCTCTGTATATTTCCACTTCGGGATTATACTTGCCGGGCAACACCGCCGGATATGACGGAACAAAAGGCTCTGTTTCGACATATTTATCCGTTGTCATTTGCACGGTTGCGGTAGTTCCGAGAGAGAGCGATGCGCCCGTGCTGTCCACACATCCCGAACCGAGAGTCTCACACCCTTTGTCGGAGCCTGACGCTATAACGGGCAATCCTTCCTTTATTCCCAAATCGTTGCTTGCTTCTTTAGTGACATAACCTATCGTCGTGCCAGGTTCCACCAAATCGCACATATCTTTTGCCTTTAAGTCAAATATCGGCGCGGTTATTGCACGCGGACCTTGCCACCTTTTGTTTTTATAGTCAAACGGTATATGACCTATTTGACTTGCGACCGAGTCTTTCATTACTCCTGTTATGCGATATATTATATACGCAGAGAACATGAGAAATTTGTGCATTTTTTGCCACACTTCAGGCTCATATTCATGTACCCAGTTGCAAGTTGAGGACTTGCACTGCGTTTCAGCCATATCATACATATTT
The DNA here is from genome assembly GCA_964499325.1 of uncultured Bacteroides sp. Classification (GTDB taxonomy): domain Bacteria; phylum Bacillota; class Clostridia; order Christensenellales; family CAG-917; genus CAG-475. The sequence continues at coordinate 17,058 of CAZCKS010000016.1, forward strand.
ATAAGGCGCAAAAGCGATTTGAATCCGGGACCGAATCTTGTCTTATCGGCGTCTTTAACCTCTCTTTGGTCAAGCCATAATATGACATCGCGAAGAGGTTTGCCGTCCTTGTCGACGACTACTGCCGTATCACGGATAGTCGTAACGGATACCGCGCGAATATCATCCCACAAATCTCCGCATTTTGCCTTTAGTCCGTTGGTTGCTTCTTTGAGCCTATCCCAATAAAACTCGGGTTTCTGCTCTGCCCAACCAATCTCTTTTGAAAAATACGGTTGCTTAAAGTGGACTTTTTCTTTTGCATAGTCTTTGCCGTGCTTGTCAAAGAGCATTGCTCGTACGCTCTGCGTGCCGAAATCGATAGTAAGCACCAACGGTTCTCTCATAATTTCCCTCTTAAAAAATTTAGTGTATCGTTGCGGTTGCTATAAGATTTACATTTGTACCGACGACACCCTCGATGACGACGTCGCCACGCTTTAATTTTTCTTGAACCAAAACAGCGTTTATCTGTTGCATAAGCATAGAAATTTTGTCCTTCGGTATGTCTCCATCCGTCCTCACGGGAAGCACCGGATAATCCTTAAAAGCGGTTGCCACTGTGGAACATACGCTACGCATAGGCATAGTGCTTTCACTTATCGCAAACGCCTCGCCTCGCTTGCACGCATTGCCCGATACGACATCGCCGTCAATGTGCAATCGGCATCCTCTGGGACATACTATACATACAAGGTCCATCATCTTTCCTCCACTCTTATTGAAATCTTTGAGTCTTCCTTTAGGTTAAAGGCGGAAAAATCAATCTCCGATCTTTGCATTTCAGGTGGACGCAAGAAGGAATAATTCTTCCTGTACATCTCATTGCCGTCCACCTCGATAACAACGCTTGCCTTATCCATATCTCTTGCCGAACGGAAGAAAAACACAACCTTATCACAAGGTTTGCTTATGTCTATGCGATGCGGTATAAAACTCAACAATCCTTCACCCTTTTCAATGCGCACACTCTTGCCCGACGGCTTAAAGTCCACAGCGTTTACGCCTGCGTCTTTTGCACATTCTGATACATAATCTACCAAATCAAACACATTAAGTGCGTTTCCTGCAGAAAACACACCATCTATTGACGTCATATAAGTTTGGTCACAATCTGCACCTTTTGTAAACGGATTGATGTTTACCCCCATGCTCTCGGCAATTTCGTTTTCGGGAATTAGCCCGACTGAGAGTATAAGTGCGTCGCAATCCACTCGTCTTTGAGTGCCGACTATGGGTTGCATTTTGTCATCGACCATTGCAACTTCCACGCCTTCCAGTCTATCTCGTCCAAACACCTTTGTAACGGTATGAGAAAGATGAAGCGGAATATTAAAATCATTTAGGCATTGGTGTATGTTTCTCATAAGTCCGCTCGGCGTGGGCTTGACTTCGTATACTCCCTCGACAGTTGCGCCTTCGAGAGTAAGTCTGCGCGCCATAATAAGTCCTATATCTCCGCTACCCAAAATAACGCATTTTTTTGTGGGGAGTTTGCCCTGTATATTGACAAAATTTTGCGCAGTGCCAGCCGTGAACACTCCGCTCGGACGAGTGCCTTGTATAAACACTTGCTTTGCAGTGCGCTCCCTACATCCCGTTGCCAGCACAATGGATTTTGTAAAAAACTTATTAATTCCATCGCGTGAAACGGCGATGATTTCAAAGCCGTTTTCTTTCCTCTCGACCTTTGTAACAAAGGTGAGCAGATATGTGTCAATATTTAGTGCGTTTACAAAATCGACATACCTTTCGCTATACTCGGGACCTGATAATTTCTCGCCGAAACGTATAAGCCCGAAACCGTCGTGGACGCATTGCTTGAGTATTCCGCCAAGTCTTGCCTCTCTTTCGATAATTGCGACTTTCCCGCCCTTTTCACATGCGCTTTGTGCCGACGACAATCCCGCAGGACCGCCACCGATAACGATAACGTCATATTTATTCATATCGGCTTCCTCCCTTGGTATTACCGTATACGATTACGCTTCCCTCATCTGCTTTTAGCACGGATTGCATATCCATACCCTCGTGCTCGGCAATGATTTTTGCAACGAGCGGAGAGCAGAAACCGCCCTGACATCTTCCCATGCCGGGGCGCACTCTTCTCTTCACGCCGTCTATTGTCATCACCTTAAGCGGACTGTTTAAAGCGTCGATAATCTCGCCCTTGCTCACCTCTTCGCACCTGCATACGATTTCGCCGTAATCGGGATTACTATCGATATATTTTGTCCTCTCTTCGTCGCTTAAATCTGCAAGACGAGGTGTGTGCTTGTATACTGGGTTGAAAGAGGGATTATCCTTTGCTTTTAAGTCCTCTTTTATCCATTGTTTAATATCTTTTGCTATTGCAGGGGCGGCGGTTATGCCTGGCGATTGTATGCCTCCTGCCTCATAAATATTGTGAGTAAATATGCCTCTGCGCACAACAAAATCCTCTTCGTAAGTTGCCGCGCGAGTGCCTGAAAAATATGTAATTACATCTCCCTTTGTAAGCAAAGGTTGTGCAAGTTTTTGTTTCTTTATAATGTTATTTATATCCTCGATTGACGTGGAATAATCCTCTCTTGACGGCACTTCGTGAGCATCGGGCCCCACCAAAATATTGCCGTCAACGGTACGCATAACACCTCCACCCTTTGTATGCCCCACTTGTTCCTTTGTGTCGGGACGATTTTCAACGGGAAGGGGAGCAAAGAAACTGCGTGCGTAAGAAGACAGCGCATACCCCACCTTTTTCTTATCCAAAATGATGTCTGTGCCCTTTCTCGGATGTATGGTAAACGTCCTATCTCCAGCCATATCCGCTATGACGTCGCTATAAACGCCTGCGCAGTTGACGACTGTACGAGGATACACGGTTCCTCTATTTGTATACACCTCTTTTATAGCGCCGTCTTGCACTTTCATACCCTCCACAAATGTGTTGAGGGACACTCTTGCGCCGTTTTGAATTGCGTTATCGCAAAGGGCTATGGTTGTCTTATACGGCGACACCATACCTGCCGTTGCCATATACATTGCGCCCGTTGCCCACTTTGGCGGATTGGGCTCTATTTCTCTTATCTGCTTTGGCGTGAGATGCCTTACCCCCTCAACGCCGAGTTGTTTTGCACGCAATTTATAAAGAGGCGCAATGATTGCGTTTTCCCACTTTGTAGAAAACACAAACATTTGCGCCCATCGTTTAAGTTGCAAGCCGAGTTGTTCGCAAAGCAATGTGTATGCTTTGTTTCCCTCAAGCACATATTTAAGTTTTTGTTGTCCCTTGTGCAAGTCGATGCCGGGATGTATACAACCGTCGTTTCTTGACGACGCCCCTGTCGCAACGTCCGACGCTTTTTCCACCAAAAGGACGTTCAGGTTTAGTGAAGATAGTTCTCTAATAACGGCACATCCGACAATCCCACCGCCTATGACAAGCACATCGGGGCAATCGCCATCGATTGCATTGTCTTTGAGCGACGGACATTTAGGCTCCTCATGGAAACCTTTGAGTTTAATGTCGTTCAATACGCCTAAAGAATGCTTGTCCACCGCCGCTTTTCCGCAACGATACACGTCCGCCCAGTTGTCCGCCTCGCCTGTTAGGCGCACACATCCACGGTACTCTTCGACGTTGACATTCGGCAATATTTTGTGCACTCTCTTACGAATCTTTGCCAAATTCATTCTTCAACACCTCAATATCAATTTTGCCTATCTTCGTTTTTGGGAAAGACGGCACACATTGTACGGTTTTGGGGATATTCCAATGTGACATGCGTTTTGCTATATGGTTGATTGCGCCTTGTTTTTGTGCATCGCTCAATTCGCCCTCCACAATAAGTTTTATGAAAGGCTTGCCCGATATGCGATATTCGATGCACACGCAATCGCCGATATAATCAAGTTCCTTTGCCACTCGCTCTATCTCGGTGGGGAAAACGTTAACTCCCGATATTTTTATCAATCTTTTCTTACGCCCCATAAAGAAGAGCCTACCTTCTTCGTCCTGCTTGAAGAAATCGCCCGTTTTAACATACGTGGTTCCGTCGATATTTATAAAAGCATTTTGGGACGCTTGCTCGTCAAAGGCATATCCGCTCATAAGTTGATCGCCTGAAATAAGCAATTCGCCTACAGTACCTTTCGGCACGTCATTCATATCCTCGTCGACAATGCGCACGCTTATCTCGTTTATCGGCTTGCCGACGCTTCCTGACACATAATCGCCCTTGGACACGGTGCAAACGCTTGCCGTCTCCGTAAGCCCGTAACCTGCGGACAAAACACCCTTTCCGCCCGCCTCTTTCATGCGCTCGTCAAAAGCCTCCACAAGTTCTTTACTTATAAGGTCTCCGCCAACGTACAAGTCCTCGAGACTTGTGATGTTTTCACCGCAGAAGGACTCGCAAGAGAGCAACTTTGACACCATCCTCGGCACGGCAAGCATTGTCGTAATGCGATTCTTTGCAATGATTTTAGTTGTCTTTTCCGCCTTGAACACCGCTTGAAGCACAACTCTCATATTGCAACACAAGGACGCATGCACACCTACGCAGAGACCAAATCCGTGAAACATGGGAAGAACCACAAGCATTGCGTTCTTCTCACTGTGTTTGCTCCCCAAATATTCAAGCAAATTGCCTGCCATCGCGTTTGCGCAACGAGATGATATTTCCACCGTTTTAGGCTCGCCCGAAGTGCCGCCCGATTGCATATAAAATGCAATTTCTTCCCCATCTCCGTTGTGTGCGACAAACTTACCTCCAAAGGGCAATCCCATATAATCATACAATCCGAAATGGCAGACGACTCTTTTGGCTCCGCCACATCTTGAGTAGAAAGCATGCAAGTTTATATCGCTTAAAAACACGACTTTCGGAGAAAGTTTCTTAACTGCAGAAGCGAACTCGTCTGCTGAAAGTTTGGGGTGAATCATGGACGCGGTCGCACCAATACGGGAGCAAGCATATACCGCCACAACACATTGCTCGATGTTGGGAAGAGTGATCATCACGACATCGCCTGCTCTTACGCCGAGTTTGTACAACCCGCCAGCAACCCTATCTATTTCTTTGAAAAATTTTGCAAAAGTAATTTTGCGCCCACCGCGAACAACGGCAATCATTTCGTCGCTTTTCTTGCGGTAGTCGCGCATATAATTATATAAAGTAGTATGAATATTACTCATATCGCAATTATACCTTCTCTTGCGCTTATAGTCAATATCGGTTTTTCCAAAAAACGCAATTTTTCGCAAAGTTGAATCTTTATCAAACAATCTTTTTGATATTTTTTGAAATCACAGGTATAAACATCAATTTTGCAGGCAATAATCACAGCAAAATCGGAGGTACAAAAATGAATAAATTTTCAGTTGCAATGAAACGTTTTGGCGGTTTTATGAAGCGCAACGCATTCTATTTCCTTATCGTTTTGTGTATAGCGTCCGTTGCTACGGTTATCGCTCTTGCGGTCACTCGCAACGATTCTGTGCCCGACGACACATTGACCGTCTCACCCAATCCCGACGACACGCCAGTTGTCAAACCTGACGATAAAGTCGACGACATCGGCACAATTACCCCCACTCCCGTGGTGGATGAACTAAAATTTTATATGCCTTGCAACGACGGCTCCGTCAGCAAGAATTATAACGACAGCGCCCTTGCCTGGAATCCCTCTCTCAAGCAATATTCTACACACTGCGCACTCGACTTCGTGTCTGAAGACTTGAATGTTTATTGCTCTGCGGACGGCATTGTAAAAGAGATTGGCTACAATAATCTCGACGGCAACTATATAGTATTGTCGCATAAGGACGGCTACACGACAAAATATCTTTCTCTTGAATCCCCTTGCGTCCTTGAAACGGGTGCAAGCGTAAAGCAAGGTCAACTTCTTGGCAAAATGTCCACATCTCAAGGGAGCGAAAGCGCAGACGGTGCGCACCTACACTTTGAAATGCTCAAAGACGGCGAAACGATAAATCCGCTTGAAGTCATAGTAAATTCGGAAAAATAAATCAAAAAATCACAAAATGCACAAAAGCGACGGAACCCCGTCGCTTTTGCAATTCGACATATAAAAAGTCGCCTACTTAAAGACGACTTTTATCAACTTATTTTTCAAGTTCGGCGATAATATCCTTGACCTTGTCAAGCACGTAATCGGGCTTAATTTTGGACTTGGGAAGCATATCCTCCGTCGTTTCTCCCGAAAGGACAAGTATTGATACAAATCCGCAATTCTTGCCAAACGCAACGTCCGTATAAAGCCTATCTCCGACCATTGCGATTTTCTTCGCAGGCAAGTTGTATTTCATTGCAAGGCGTTGTCCGGCAGTCTTGTGCGGTTTGCCCATAACAATATCGGGCGTGCGACCGATTGTGAGCCTGATTGCCTCGATAAGTGCGCCAATATCCGGCATAGGACATTCTGGTGCAGGACAGAAATAATCAGGGTGTGTGGCAATGTATGGAAGCCCCGATTGCACGTATTTGCAGAACTTGTAAAGCCTATCATAAGTCAATGACGTGTCAAATCCTATAACGCAAATATCAGGATTGTCGTCAACAACCTCTATACCGTAAAGTTCAAACTCTTTTTTCAACCTCTCGTTACCGAGCAAATACACCTTTTTGCCACGATAATTGTCAAGGATATACTCGCAAGTAACTTGTCCGCTCGTATAAATCTCATCAGCATACGTGCGCAATCCCAAATTATTCAGCCTTGCGATATAGTCGGTGTGCATACGTGAAGAGTTGTTGGTGAAAAAGCAAATACGCTTGCCCATCGCCCTCAATTTGTTTATAGCCTCAAAAGAGCCTTCAATTTCCGTATCTCCGATATACACGGTGCCGTCAAGGTCAAACACAAATAATTCTACGTCTTTAATGTTTTTCATTTTATCCTCTGTGTCCGCTATTTGCGGTTATGCATTTTTTTTGAGTATTCCCGAGGTATACGCATACCCCAAGAGATTGTCACTTTGTGCGCCTGCAAGAGGTAAAAGCGCAATCATCTCTTTTGCGGTAATTTCGCTCTTGAGCCAGTAGCCTGCATCGCCGTACAGTCTGCGCCAAAATCTTTGCATGCCGTGCACGTCGATGTTTGCCAATCTCTCAAGCAAATCCATGCGATATTCGCCCAAAATATAGTTAATTCTAAAATAACTGTTAATATCAAAAAAGTCAACGCATTTGCCA
>CAZCKS010000017.1:0-24211 GCA_964499325.1 uncultured Bacteroides sp.
GTGATATGTCGAGAAAGATGAAGATATACGCAAAGGAACTCGATTGTCCGATTATTCTCTTGTCGCAAATGTCTCGTCAGATTGAAAGTCGTCAAGACCACACGCCTATGTTGTCGGACTTACGCGAATCTGGTTCTATCGAACAAGACGCCGACGTCGTAATGTTCCTCAATAATCCGAGCAAGTACAACAGTGCTTTGCCGGCAAACGAGGTTATATTGGATATCAAGAAAAACAGAAACGGTTCTATTGGCGAAGTCAAACTTGACTGGGACGGCGCAACAACGTCGTTTAGAGAATGCGTCGACCAAAACGCAAACACTACAGAATACGTTTATGACGAGCCTCAAAAGGACGCCGAAGAAGAGAAGAGCGTTGATATGAAGGCAATATCTCAAGTTGCGGAAGATTTGAAAGAGGTTGCGTCGGATGCATCCGACATGCCTTTTGACGAGATGCCGTTTGGAGCGGACGAGGACGTGCCGATGCCCAGCGACGACGATGTTCCGGACGATGAATATGTCGATGATGATGTAGAGTATGTCGACGATGGCGATATGCCGTTCTGATGTGCAAAACAATAGAAAAAAAGCAGGCGATAACGCCTGTTTTTTTATGCGAAAATTTTGCTATTCTAAATATTTTTATTAAGTGGTTTTCGGTATTCTAACAAGGAATTATTTCTCAATGCTCTAATTGTACAAAGCGCAAGGCATTATGGCGAATTTATCAAAATATACTTTAATATGTTTAAAGACGAGATAGTGCAAAAGTTTGCAATAAAAGATGAGTTAATTCCCTTTGCTTTTAATATGATAGGGCGTAGTAAGGCGGTTGTAAGCGGTGTTAAACGCATTGTTTATGCCGATGAAAATGCTTTGGTACTTAAAGTAGGCAATGAAAATTTAAAGTTGACCGGCAAGAATCTTGCGATTGTGGAAATAGGCGCAGGGGATTTGTATGCGACGGGTAAAATTGAGGAGATTTGCTTTGAAAAAGACAAGTAAAGTTGATAGAAAACGCAAAAATACGATTGTAGAAACACCCCAAAAAAAGGAGAAAACTAAGGGGGTGTCAGCGGCTGAAAACAGAGAAATACAACCCGTTGAGAGGCAGAAGAATAAAAAAGCAAAAAAACGCAGTAGATTGCTTGTTTTTGCTGAAAAATTCGGAAAAGTGCAACTTGAAATTAAGTCTAAAAATGCTGTGAAAGCACTGTGTGCGATTGCTAAAATCTGTGTGGTTAGCGAAGTGAAAGAGGGTGTGGACGGCGTGCGATTTTGTGTCAAATCAAAACATTTGAGCAAGATTATTGCATTATTAAATAACTTATGTTATGATTATAAAATAATTAAGATAGGCAATTTTGCGCGCATTGCTCTCAATTTCCCTGCGCTTATAGGGATTGTGTTGGGGATTTGTGCATCGCTTGTCTTAATCGTTGCCCACTTCTCATTCATTACGCGCGTGAGCGTTATGTGTGTGGGCAATGACGCAATAAAAAGCCAAGTCGAAGGCATACTAACCGATATGGGCGTTGTAAAAGGCGCAAACATATCTGAACTTGATACCGATTGTTTGCAAAAAGAATTGTTGTCAGTGGAGGGAATATCTTTTGCAAGCGTAGCGAAGAACGGCACTCACGTTGAAATTGTTGTTAAAAGCGCATTACCAAACGAGAGTTTTGTTGAAATGACAGGTTCGAGCGTTACTGCCTATAAGCGCGCCGTTGTCACGAGAGTTGTATGCGAAGGCGGTACTGCGGTAAGGAAGTATGGCGATGTTGTAGACGTAGGCGACGTGATAATAGACGGATATATCGAATATGGCGACGCCAAAATAGATTGTCAAGCGAGGGGATATGCTTATGGCAAAGTGTATTACAAAAAGAGCGTGTTCTTTGCAGATGTGGCTATCGATAAACAATACGGCGAGCAAATTAGCGAAGCGAGGTTGTCTTTCTTTTCAAAAGAGCCAACCCCTCCGAAATGTCCGTATGATAAGTGCGAAATGTCTCTTTCAATCACGGATTTTGGCTTTTTGCTACCGATGAAGATTTACACTTATACGTTTAGGGAAATCGTGACAAGCGAGGTTGCAAACGATATGAGTGAAGAGCAAATGGCAAAAAGCGCATATTCTGCATTATTGACGGAATTGAGCGAGAGCGCAAAGGTGCTTGATACATACTACACGTTTAGACGGCTTGACGGCGGAGTGGCAGTGGACGTCACAATCGAGGCGGAGGAATTGATTGCATGAAGGTGCAAAAAGAAAAACGTTTTGAAAACTATGATACGATGATGAGCGTGTTCGGAGAGTTGGACGAAAACATCGAAAAACTTACCGACGCTTTTGACGTTGACGTTTTTGCGCACGGTAGCGATTTAAAAATAAGCGGAGAAGAGAAGGACGTTGACGGCGCCATGCGTGCTATTGACGCTCTTGAAAAATTGAGTGAGAAACAGCCTCTCAAAGCACAACAAGTGAGCATGGTGATCGGCTATGCAAAGTCGGGGCGCGATTTTGATGTCAATGACCTTATGGGGACGGTTGCAATCACTGCAAGGGGCAAGATTATCCGCCCCAAGACGCTCGGACAAAAGCAATATGTGGACGCAATCAAGAAAAACAGTATTGTTTTCGGCGTCGGACCTGCAGGAACTGGCAAAACATATCTTGCCGTTGCGCTTGCTGTCTATGCGCTCAAAAACAAGGAGATTGACAAGATTATCCTTACAAGACCTGCGGTTGAGGCGGGAGAGAAACTCGGATTTCTGCCTGGTGACCTCAATGAAAAGGTGGACCCGTATTTGAGACCGCTGTTCGACGCCCTTCAAGAGATGATGGGGCAGGACGCATATCAAAGGCACATCGAGAGAGGGAGCATAGAGATAGCGCCTCTTGCGTATATGAGAGGACGCACGCTCTCCAACAGTTTCATCATCCTCGACGAGGCACAGAACACCACAAGAGAACAGATGAAGATGTTTCTCACTCGTATGGGCGAAAACAGTCGCATAGTGGTTACGGGCGACGTTACACAGATAGATTTGCCCAAAAACGTCACAAGCGGTATGTCAGACGCAATAGAGGTTTTGAAGGACGTTGAGGGGATAGAAATCGTGCGACTTACGGCAAAAGACGTGGTGCGGCACGAATTGGTTACGAGAATAATACAAGCATACGAAAAAGCGGAATCGGCAAGACATAACGGCAATGCCAATTCCGACGGAGAGAAGTTATGATAGACGATATTAAAGATATATCCAAATCGCAGAAAGAAAAGGCACTTGCCCGTCGCAAGTTTTTTAGATATTTCGGTCAAAGCATTTGGGGTGCGCTGATTGCAGGCGTAGGAATGATGCTGTTTGCATTCTATCTCATAGGCGATTTTATGAGCGCATTTTCAGCGTCTAATGCTCTTGCAACATCCGCTCGCCTCATTACTGCGGTAGCACTGATGATAATCTTGCTTGTAGGCATTTATCGCTATACGCAAGGAAAGGGCACAAGCACACGCGACTTTTATTTGTCGGTTATTCTTATTGTGATAACATACATCGTGAGCATGTTTTCAAGCGTGTTGCTTCAGGTGTACGCAATGCCGATTGCGCTTGCAACGCTTGTACTTATCGAACTTATTGATAGAAGAACCGCAACGCTTTCCACTTGCACAATAGGCATAATGCTTGTGCTTTCATTTATGCTTGATACGACGAAATTTGCTTTTGCAGACGTCATGTCGTCAATAATATGCAACTGCCTCTGCGCAATAATCGTTAATTTCTATGAGAAAAAGCACCTTACGAGGCTCAAATTTTTGCTTGTGTCCATGGCTACTCCGCTTATTATCCAACCTCTTGTGGCATTCCTTACGATTGCGTCGGGCAATATGAGTATGGATATCTTGTGGAATGTAGTTTGGTCATACGGCGCAAACGTATGTGCATCCATTGCATTTATGCCTTTGGTGGCGATTTTTGAGGGTATGTTCAACATAGCGGACGATTTCCGTCTTAATGAATTGTGCAACCTTTCCAATCCGCTTCTCAAACGTCTTGCAAGTGAGGCACCGGGCACATTCAATCACTCTTTGGTCGTTGGCAACCTTGCAGAGGCTTGCGCTTCGGCAATCGGGGAAAACCCCAATATGGCAAGATGTGCGGCATACTATCACGACATCGGTAAACTTAAAGCACCTATTTATTTCAGCGAAAACCAATCCTCGTATAATCCGCATGACGAACTTATACCCGAAGTAAGCGTAAGTATGATTACGTCGCATACACTCTTTGGCGAAATCCTCGCAAAGCAAAACAAACTTCCCAAAGAGATTATTGCAATATGCAGAGAACACCACGGTACGTCGCCAGTTGGATATTTCTATCGTAAGGCATTGACGCTTAAGGAAGAGGGCGATCTTGCTGTTGACAAATATACTTATGCAGGGCCAAAACCTCAAACGAAAGTCGCTGCAATTATTATGATTGCAGATACTATAGAGGCGGCAATGCGTGCTTATATGCCAGACACGAAAGAGGAATTTGAGGCAAGAATAAATAAACTCGTCGATGAAAAGTTGGAACTTCGCCAATTTGACGAATGCCCCATTACGATGGGCGATATTGCCACGATAAAGCGCACAATCATTGAAGTGTTGCCCTCTATTCACCACGGCAGAATAAACTATGAAAAAAAGAAAAAGGAAAACACCTTTAACAAGTAAGATATGATTAGAATTTCAGGCGCAAAATTAAGCGAAAAAATGCTTATTAAAAAGGTGGAAAAAGCAGTGTTTTCACACCTGGGACAACAGAACTTCTTTGTGACGGACATCACTATCGTAGACGAGGAAACGATAAAAAATCTCAACCGTGAGGCAAGGGGAGTAGATAAGGTGACGGACGTGTTGAGTTTTCCGTGTTTTCAACCGCTCGCGTTGCCCGTTGAGATAGACGCTTTTGAAGATTGCGATTTTGACGGAAACAGAGTTGCTCTCGGCTCTATTATGATATGTAGACAAAGAGCGATTGAACAGGCACAGGAATACGGACATTCCTATCAAAGGGAAATAGGTTTTTTGGCTTGTCATGGTTTTTTGCACATACTCGGCTTCGACCACGTAGTGGCTGACGATGAGAAAGTTATGATTGCACACCAAAAAGCAATTATGGAGAGAGTGAAACTCTCACGCTAACGAATACAATTTCGGGCAAAACAGTCCGATGGAATACAAAGGAAATTATGTACGAAAATTTTAAAAGCGGTTTTATATGTATAGCAGGGCTTGCAAACGCAGGCAAATCCACTCTTACCAACGCTCTTGTCGGAGAGAAGGTCTCAATAGTGTCTTGGCGTCCGCAAACGACGAGAAATAAACTGCTGGGAATAGTCAACGGCGACGACTACCAAATGGTGCTTATCGACACTCCCGGTATTCACAAAGTGCGCAATCATTTGGGCGAATACATGATGCAGGCAGTGGACAATTCAATGAAAGATGTCGACGGCGTCATTTACGTTATAGACGCCTCTCGCGGCATGCAAAAAGAGGACTATGAATTTCTTGAGAAAAACGCAAAAAAGGTGCCCGTCATCGTCGCACTCAACAAGGAAGATTGCGTGACAAGAGAGACGATGTTTGCCTCTCTTACCAAACTTAACGGCATAGAAGGCTTGAAGGCAATCGTGCCCATTTCCGCAAAGAAAGGAGAAAATCTCGAGCCTTTGCGCAAGGAACTTTTGGACGTTCTTCCGTTGGGCGTGCCTATGTATCCCGAGGATATGTACACAGAGAGCAGCATGCGCTTTATGGCGTCCGAAATTATCCGTGAAAAGGCTCTTTATCTGCTTGACAAGGAAGTGCCATACGGTATCGGCGTGTACATTAACAAGTTTGAGGAAAGAGAGGACCAGCCCATTGTCGATATAGACGCCGACATCATTTGCGAAAAACAATCGCATAAGGCTATCGTTATCGGAAAGGGCGGTGAGATGCTCAAACAAATTGCAACAAAGGCAAGAAAAGACCTTGAACAAATGATTGGATCGCAAGTGTTTCTCACTCTTTACGTGCGCGTAAAAGACGAGTGGAGAGACAACGATTACATCATGAAAGAATTGGGGTATGACCTCAAATCATTGAAAAAAGACTAATTTGCGATTATACGGCGAATAATCCGAGAATTTTTGCACATGCTACGACTGTGAATAAAAGCGAGTTGTGGGAAATGTTTGCAAAGACGGGCGACATCGAGTGGTATGACATGTATTGTTCGATGAAAGACAGAGAGAACGCCGTATCGCACCGAAGAAGAGATGCAGACAGCCGATATAAAAGTTAAAGCAATCGTCGTTAGAGCGGTGCCTTACAAAGAGAGTGATATGATTGTCACTCTTGTCGGCGTTGATACGGGCAGAATTACGGCAACGGCAAGAGGATGTCTGAAACCTAATGCAAAATTGCGCTATAGCGCAGAGCCGATGAACTTTGGCGATTACGTATTGAGCGGAAGGGCAGGGCACTATGTTATCACGCAGTGTTCGCAAATAGAATCGTTTTCGCAAATAACGCAAGACATCGAGAGGTATTATGCGTCCGCTCTTGTACTTGAAGTGTTGCAAAAACTTTCTCCCGATCCTCAACCGTCGCTGTTTATTTCCGCTCTTAAAACGCTCAACAACCTTGCGTATACGGATGATGACGCAGATACGATTGTGACGGATTTTCTGCTGGACGTTTTAAGGATATTCGGAAATGAACTTGATTTTGCCCACTGCAACATGTGCAAATGCAACCTTGAATCGACGGTGTATTTTAAGGATGCTGACGGCATAGTTTGCGAGCATTGCAAGGGGCTTGACGGATATATCCCCATTGACATAACGACAAGGAAGTATCTGTCCGGCGAAGAGAAAAACATAGCACACAATTTGAGAGTGAAAGCCAATCTTTTGCTTTCTGAACTTGTACATATAACGTCTGGGGTGCGTATAGGCACTCACTACTTTACGGAGCAAATATGACACACAACAAAATTTTTGCAAAAATCGTTGCACTCGTGCTTGCGGTAAGCACGGTGTTGGCATGTGGTTTTACCCTTGTTGCTTGCAACAAAGACGAAGATAAGAACTATTCTTTGTCTGATGTCTTTAAGAGCAAAGACAGCGCAAAAGAATTTTCCTCTTATAAACTCGAAATTGCGCTTGACGACGGATGGAGCGTATATACGAGTTCGGGCAAGTCATCGCAAGCGTCGGACATCAACAGTGACGTCGGCTACATAGAGTCGTTGGACGCCTTTGTCGTGCAGAAAGACGAATATCTTTCCATTGTCAAATGCGCAGACGATAAGGTCTATTTCGATGGCGGTATGAAGGGACAAATTTGGCCTGCTTATATCGGAGTAACCGCATTGAGAGTTAAAGACGGGCTTATCGCATGTTTGTTTGCAAACGGAGAAGCGGGCGTGTTCGACGCAAATGGAAATACGCTTTTGTCTCGCTCCAAAGTGTCGGGTGCGGAAAGTGCGAGCATAGACAACGTCATTAAGATTCTTGACGGAGAACTTATTGCGGTCAATTCAATATATTGTGTCAACGGCAAGAGCGGATATACCTCGATATATCGTCCCACAAAGACGGACGACATATCTTCAAGAGGTATGCTTGTTGCAAGAGTGGAAAACGGCGATGATAAGTTGACGTACGTAAGAGGTTTTGACGGCAAATACGTGAGTGTTGTGGGCAATTCCGAGGGCGATTATATGTTTGCAATCGGGAAAAATGCAAGTGACGCTCTTGTCGACGCGACGACAAACGGCACCGTAGAGGACAACGGCAAAGACGATTATTTCGGTGAAATCACTTATATCGGTGACGGCAAATTCTTTATACATGAAGATTGGACGGTAAGTAGCACCGATGATTACGACTACTATGCGGACGAAGAATACTACTGTTTCAAACGTAGCATTTATACTCCGAGCAGCGATAAGCGCACAGATTATACGGACAATGCGGATAAGGTTTTCATTTATCTTGAAAACGCTTATTACGGTGGAGATAAGGGGGGTATTGACACGACGTCATATCTCAAAGACGGCTTTACTTATGCAAGTTACGGCTTGACTATCGTGAATAAAGTTGGCTTTTATGATCAATACATTCTCGATGAAGATTTGGACATAGTGATGTCGCTTTCGGGCAATTACGGCATAACGATAAAGGACCAAAAGAAAGAGAAAGTCGGTTATTTTGATCTCGTTATGCAATGTGTGGACGGATATTATTATAATCCGCTTCAACCCAGTGAAGTGAATATCTATGACGGCGACGGCAATGTCGTGGGACACAACGACAGAAATACGGTGGCGCAACAAGAATTTTCCAATAACATGATTGTTGCCGCAGTCCAAGATCCCGATGATGACGACGAGTATTTGTATGGCGCATTCAATCTTTATGGAGAAGTGGTCGTGCCATTCGAGTATTATACTTTGAGTGCATTTAGAGGCTCTTACACCATCGGTCAAAAGAAGAACGACGAGGATGTTAAAAAGTATTATATTGTCGGAAGCGACGGCAAAGTCGTGGAAGAGATGAGCGACGGCTCCACGCCGCTTGCGGATATTGCAACCAGTACCAATAAACAATATATCTATAAAATCGGTTGCTACATGTATAAGGTCGACAGCGGTAAAAAAGACGACGATAATAAGACAATTTATTATTACGGAATAAAGAATTTCAATCCCAACGTGAGCAAAAACGTCATCATGCCCGCAACAATGAGCGCAGGTAGTATACTTTATGCTCCGTCTACAAGTCCTGAAAATGTTTTTGTCTTTGACAAAATAAGTGTTGGCACAACGGTGTCCTACTCCGTTTATAGGCTTATCTGATATGGAAACTAAAATTATCCCAGCAAAAGAGGGCGTCGACGAAGGCGCACGCATAATAAAAGAGGGCGGACTTGTTGTCTTTCCCACGGAGACCGTTTACGGCTTGGGCGCAAACGCATTTGACGAGAGAGCGGTAGCAGACATTTTTAAGGCGAAAGGCAGACCTCAAGACAATCCGCTTATTGTGCATATATCGTCTCTTGACCAAGTCAAAGATATTGCAGTTGACATTCCGCCTGCTTTTTATGAGTTGGCAAAGAGGTTTATGCCCGGTCCGTTGACGATTATATTAAAAAAGAGCGACAAGGTGCCTTACGCGGTTACTGCAGGTGGAGAAACAGTCGGTATTCGTATGCCGAAGAATGTTTATGCAAGAGAATTGATTTCAAAGAGTTATCCTCTTGCCGCTCCGAGTGCAAATCGCTCCAAACATATTTCTCCCACCACTGCAATGCACGTGTATGAGGACTTGAAAGGCTCTATTCCGCTCATTCTCGACGACGGCATGTGTGATGTCGGCATAGAGTCTACCGTGCTTGATTTGACGGTTGACGTGCCTACAATCCTGCGCCCCGGTGCAGTGACTGTGGATATGCTCCTTGACATTGTCGGTGCAGTCAGCCAAAATGGGCGAGTTATAAAAATCGCAAAAGCACCCGGAATGAAATATACGCACTATGCGCCGACTGTTGAAACTGTTATGGCAATAGACATTCAGCATGCAGTAAATGAGTATGACAGGGAAGTAAGCAACGCAAAAAGCCCTGTTATCGTCTGTCGTGATATATATAGTGATGTTATAGGGAGTAGGGCAAGAATTTCGCTGGGCTCAACTGTTGAAGATTATACTCGCTACATATATTCTGCATTACATGACGCTGAAAAGAAGTATGACTTTATCATTGTCGAGCAACTTCATGGCGAAGGACTTGAAGCGTCCGTTATGAACAGGGTAACAAAAGCGTCGGGCGGTAAAAGCGTATGAGTGTAGTGCTTTTTGTCTGCACTGCCAATACGTGTCGCTCCGTCATGATGCAGGCAATTTTCTCGCAGTGGCTTGGCAAAAAGGGCATTAGCGACGTTTGCGTTGACAGCGCCGGATTGTTTAAGAACGACGAACATATCAATCCAAACGCGATATCCGTGCTTGAAAAACATTCGATAAACATCACCTCCTTTATTCCCAAAGAGGTGGACGCTAATATGATTAACGGGGCGGATTATGTCATTTGTATGACCTGTGAGCAAGCGCAATACTTGCGAGAAAAGTTTGGAACAAGCAATAAAATTGCATGTATATGTGAGATTATAGGGCATGACGTTTCCGATCCGTACCAGAAGGGAATAGAGGCGTATGAAAGCACTTTTAGCACATTGCAAGACGCTTGCACCGATATATACGACAAGATATTAAAATAGGCGTTTATCCGCCTATTTTTGATGTGTAAACTGTTTGTTTTGCCATTAAATATTTTCGTCAAAGCACTCTTTGAGCAGTTGCTTAAACACCTTTATGTGCACTTCTTCGTCGAGGATTATGCGTTCCAAAAGCATCTTTACGCTGTCGGTGGATAGGTTGAGTATTGTGCGCTCATAATTGAGTATGGCGGTCTCTTCTGCTATTATGTTTTGGCGGAGATATTTTTTGGGATCGAGAGTGTAGGTTACAAAACTTCCGTTCCAATACGTCCTTGCGCCCATTACGGGATAACCGCCCAGCGCGTATATCGTTTCGCCGAGCAATTCGTGATGTCGCATCTCTGTTATCGCAATGCCTTCAAGAGCCTCGGCAATTTTAGGATATTTTGGCGATACATACTTTTGAAAAGAGTAAGTCAGCACAGCGGTCAGTTCGCTTGCCGAACCTGAATAAACAGGCATTAGCAGTTTGGATTCGGCAGGGTTGTGTTCTACTTCGATTTTAGGATATGGCAAATCGCTTGCATATTTTGAAAGGTCCATTTTCGCCTCCTTTTTTGCTACTATATGCGCATAAAGTACCGATTGACACATTTTTGTCGGGCGCAATCGGCTTAAATAAGTCAAAAAATATATTATATTTGTAAAACTGCTTGCAAATTGCACACTCTTATGCTAAAATCTCATAGTAACTTTTTAGGAGGTAAAGTATGCTAGATTCATTGAATTCGATTCTTCTTGCCGCAGAGTCAGGCATTAAGTATGAGACAGCACAACAAGTGTTGATGGCATTCGTTATATTGATGGTGATCGCAGCCGTTGCAATTATCGTCGTCATCATGATGCAAAAGGGCACCAACGACAACGTAGGCGTTATTTCGGGCGCAAGCGATACTTTCTACGGAAAGAACAAGAAGAGCAATAGAGAGAGTGTTCTCAAGAAAGTCACCTTTGCTTTGTTCGCGTTCATTCTCGTATGTGCAGTCATCTGTTTCGTTATGTGGCAATTTGTAGGTCCGCAAATCGAAGCGTAATCTCTACAAACAATCGCAAACGGCTCGATATTCGAGCCGTTTTATTTTTATTGTAGGATATTGTTCTTGAATAATCGGATATATTATTATATAATTTGATATATGGAAAAGATAGTAGCAACCAACAAAAAAGCATATCATGACTATTTTGTCGAAGATACCTATGAGGCAGGAATTGTGCTTGTAGGCTGTGAGGTTAAGTCAGTCCGACTTGGCGCAATCAATCTTCGAGATAGTTTTATTATTATCAAAAACGGCGAAGTATTTATGCTGGGCGCACATATTTCACCATATAAAATGGGCAGTTATTATAATGTCGAGCCTCGCCGTACAAGAAAACTTTTGCTCAACCGCGCCGAGATAAACAAGTTGCGCGGTAAGGTGGAACAAAAGGGATATACGCTTATTCCGCTCAAGGTCTATTTTAAAGACGCTCTCGTAAAAGTGGAAGTGGGGCTTTGCAAGGGTAAGGAACTGCATGACAAGCGTCAAGCAATTAAGGAAAAGGAAAACGATAGAAATTTAAGACGTGTAATGAAAGAATACAACACACGATAAGAGGTTGTTATGGATAAAAGAATAGAGACAATTTGTGTGCAAGGCGGTTACACTCCTGCGAACGGAGAGCCCAGACAAATCCCTATCGTACAGAGCACAACTTTTAAGTACGATACGGGCGAAGATATGGCAAAACTTTTCGATTTGGAAGCGAGCGGATATTTCTATACTCGTCTTCAAAATCCCACAAACGATTATGTTGCAAAAAAGATTGCGCAGTTGGAGGGCGGAAGCGCAGGTATGCTTACCTCATCCGGTCAATCTGCCAATTTTTATGCGGTGTTTAATATCGCAAACGCCGGCGATCATGTCATATCCACAAGTGCGATTTACGGCGGTACTTTTAACCTCTTTAATGTTACTATGAGAAAGATGGGTATAGACTTTACTTTCATTTCTCCCAACAGCACGGAAGAGGAGATTGAGAGTGCGTTTAAGCCCAACACCAAAGCGGTTTTTGGCGAAACAATAGCAAATCCCGCGCTCAAAATGTTTGATATAGAACTTTTTGCAAAAGTTGCGCATAAACACGGCGTCCCGCTTATTGTAGACAACACTTTCGCAACGCCGATAAATTGTCGTCCGATAGAGTGGGGCGCTGACATTGTTACTCATTCGACAACGAAGTATATGGACGGACACGGCTCTGCCGTGGGCGGTGCAATCGTGGACGGCGGAAACTTCGATTGGCTTGCAAATAAGGAAAAATTCTCAGGTCTTTGCACTCCCGACGAGAGTTATCATGGCATAACCTATGCGGAGAAATTCGGCAAAGAAGGAGCGTTTATCACAAAGTGCACGTCGCAACTTATGAGGGATTTCGGCTCTATTCAAAGCCCGCAAAACGCATTTTTGCTTAATCTCGGACTTGAAAGTTTGCACGTGAGAATGGAGCGTCATTGCCAAAACGGTCTTGCTGTTGCAAAATTCCTTCAACAAGACGAGAGAATTGCATGGGTAAAATATCCTTCTCTTGAAGGTGACGACGATTATGCTCTTGCAAGCAAGTATTGTCCAAACGGAACCTGTGGTGTAGTAAGTTTCGGTGTAAAAGGCGGTAGGGCAAATGCGGAAGAGTTTATGAAAGGGCTTAAGATGATTGCAATCGAAACGCACGTTGCCGATGCTCGCAGTTGTTGTTTGCATCCTGCAAGTACGACGCATAGACAACTCACCGATGAGGAACTTTTGAATGCGGGCGTATCAGGCGATCTCGTGAGACTTTCTTGCGGACTTGAGAACTCTCTTGACCTTATCGATGACATCAAACAAGCACTTGATTGTTTAAAATTCTAATATAACGCATTGATTTTGTTCAGGACGCTTTATTAGCAAATATATAAAGGAGGTTAAGTATGCCGATTATTATTCCCAAGGGATTGCCCGCGTACAAGAATCTTGCCAATGAGAAAATCTTTGTCATGGACAAAGAGCGTGCTGTCGGACAAGATATTCGCCCTATTGAAATCGCTATACTCAACCTTATGCCGACAAAGGAGACGACAGAGACACAACTAATACGTCTTTTGTCCAATTCGCCTCTTCAAATTAACGTAACGCTTATAAAGACGGACACTTATGCGCCATCGCACGTATCTGTTGACCACATGAAGAGGTTTTATAAGAGCCTTGACGAAGTCAAGAAGATGAAGTTTGACGGAATGATTGTCACGGGCGCACCTGTTGAAACTATCGCCTTTGAGGACGTCAAATATTGGAATGAACTTACTCAAATTATTGATTTTGCGCAAGACAACGTCACAAGCACTATTTATATTTGTTGGGGAGCGCAAGCGTGCTTATATCATAAGTTCGGCATACAGAAGCAGACGTTAAAGGAAAAACTTTTCGGCGTATATCCAACTCGTGCCGTTGTGGAAAACGATATGTTGCTCAAGGGGATGGACGATGTGTTTTACATTCCGTCATCACGCCACACGCGCATAGACGAGGATGCGGTACGCAATAATCCCAACTTAAAAGTGCTCGCAGAATCGAATGAGGCGGGCATTGCGATTGCAAAGACTCACGACAACAAATCCTTTTTCTTTACAGGGCATAGCGAGTATGATAGGTTTACGTTGCGCAACGAATATTTGCGAGACCTTGAAAAAGGCTTACCCATTCAAAAGCCTGTGAACTATTTTATCGGCGGTGGAATAGACGAGGTGGATATGAAGTGGAAATCCACAGCCAATTTACTTTTTTACAACTGGCTCAACTATTATGTGTATCAGGTTACGCCGTTCGATCTTGCAAAAAAACAATAACGATAAACACAATGAAAAAAGCGTCCGAAAAGGACGCTTTTTCAATTATATGCAAGTGATTATTTGTATTCTCTTATAAACTTAACAAAGAAGCCTACGCACTTGTTGAGTGAGTCGATATCCACAGTTTCGTTTGCAGCGTGCATACCGCCGAGTTGCGCAAATGAGAGCGCGCAAGGCGTACAACGGATTGCATGTTTTGCAATGGGTTGCATTGTGCGACAGTCAGTACCGCCAAACATCAAGTAGGGCATAACTGCAACGTCGGGATAGTACTCGTTGAGAGCCTTTTTGAACATTTGATAGCCCTCGCCGTTGACGTCCACGGTTGCGGATGCGTCTCTGTGTGTGCCTACTTCCATTTCAAGTCCGAACTTCTTTGCGCGTTTTTCAAGTTTCTTCAAACATTTTTCACAACTCTCGTCGGGAGCGAAACGGATGTTTGCATTTACCCACGCTTCCATAGGTATAACGTTTGGAGCGGCAGAGCCTTGGCTCATTGTAAATACCATTGTCGTTGCAAACATCGTGTTGCCGTATGCGGCGTTAAGTTTGGGAGCAAGTCTTGCCACCCACCAACCGTTGATGGGGATAAGTTTGCAGAAGAAACGGAGCACAGGGGAGAGTGCGTCGCCGAGGTAATAAATCATATCTCTTGCTGCTTTTGTCATGTGCGGTTTGAAAACAGGGTGCTTTTCGCAACTGTTGACAAATTTCGCAAGTCTTGCAATCGGTGTGTTTTTGGGAGGTTGAGAACTGTGTCCGCCTTTACCGCGTGCGATAAATTTGACATCGGCATAGCCTTTTTCGACGATACCGACAGCGGCAACGTCCTTTTTCATAACGGAGAGTGCCTTTTTGATAATCGCACCGCCTTCGTCGATGACGAGGAAGGGAGTGATACCGTTTGCCACAAACCAATCGCGTGCCATTTCTGCGCCGGGACCTGCGACCTCTTCGCCGTCGCTATAACTCAAATATACGTCTTGTTCGGGTACAAAACCCTCTTCTATGAGTTCTTCAACCGCTTGCATAGTGGAGAAAAGCGTGTTTTTGCAGTCCATAGTTCCACGACCGTACATAACGCCGTCCTCGACGGTTGCGCTGTAAGGCGGATATTTCCAATCGCCGTCCACGGCCGGTACAACGTCTTGGTGAGCCATAAGCACCAAAGGACGCTCGGATGATTTGCCTGCCCATTTGTAAAGAAGCACGTCATTGCCGATTTCAATCTTTTGGCAAGTCGCCGTCAAGTGTGGGAATTCCTCATCAAGTACTTTGTGGAAAGCATCGAAATATTCGTGACCGCTGTTTGAAACAGTGGGGCATTGAATGAGTTTTGCAAAACTATCAACGTATCCGTTTTGATTTTTCATAATTACCTCGCATATAGATAATGATTACTTAATAAGTATACTACAATAGTTAATAATAAACAAGTTAAATTTTTCTTGCAAAAATGAAAATATATAATTGACATTAAATTCAGCGGTACATAGTGCCGCCTACTTGCACTCAAAAGCAACCTTGCGAGTGCTACTGCACGTCTTTTTTTGTTGGTGCACCATAAAAGAATAACACGAACACGACCGACAAGGTTGAGTTTGTATTATTTTTTTACACGAGATTATTTCGGGATAAAGATTGACAGATGAAACGAATAAACAAACATAGCCGAGTGAGAAATCTCTTGTATAGTCAAGCACCCGCCACGTTGCAATCGTTTTTATAAAAATCAAAAAAAACATATAAAAACATTTATATTTATATAAAAACATACTTGACAACAGCATTGAAACTATAATATTATAATAGCATAATAAATAATTTGGAGGATTTTATGGGTAAACAAATTTTTTTAGATTTAGAAGATGACTTATTTGAACAGGCTAACGACATTTTGGAAAATATCGGATTGGATTTTCAAAGTGCAACAAAAATGTTCTTAAAAAGAGTAATAAAGGATGGCACGATATCATTTCTACTCTCTCAAAAAACAGAAACTAACTTTGATAATTCCATAATAGAATCTCATTCCACAACACCTATTTTACATAGATTTGATAAGATTGACAAGGGGGATATGACAAAGAGTAAAGCGGTTCGCTTATTAGCAAGTAAAGGACATTGTTTTGGAAAAAATGTGACGTTTGCTTCTAAAAATAGGGGTGCATATAATTATTGGGCAAATGTAGAATTTGATATGCTCTCTACTAATTGGTCGCTTATACTTAATGATTGGATTAACAAAGTGATATATTTGTTTATAATTCCAGCCCATGCCATAAAAGAAAATGAGTTAACGCCAAGAAGCGATAAACCTTATTTAATAGATTTGCAGATTATGTATAACGATACAACCTTTACTGATAATAGAAGCGGTTATAGTTTTGCTAAGTTTTTAGTGGAGAAAATAAACTATTAAGGTAGTAAAATGTTAAAAATTGAATTTGAAAAGTATTTAATCAAACAAGGATATAGTGTTATTACCCCTTCTGGCAATCCCAGTACGGTTTATGATTATATAAAGCGTATTGATAAGATTATAGAATGGGAAAATCTCTACGGTTGGGAAGAACTTGCAAAAAACATATCCAAGTATGTTGCACAATACGGTATTGGTGGTATTAAACAAGCCTATGGACAAAAATCACATGCCTCGGTTATAAATGCGTTACTCGCATTTCAAAGGTTTTTGAATAGTGTTACAGTTCACGATAAAAACACTACGATAATAACTGTGACTGCAACGGAAACAATGAAGTCTACGACTGCGAAAGAAGAACTTGCTACCCCCAAAGCACTTGAAGAAATGCTTAATAAAGTCCGAATTGGTATAACCGTTACGCACAAAAAATTCGGCAATGGCTTGGTAGTCTGGATGGATAATGCAAAAAAATACTTGCGTGTGAAATTCGACGTCGGAGAAAAGCAGTTTGTTTTTCCCGATGCATTATTATTGGGATTTTTAGAATTAACTTAATTTCGCATAACAACAAAAGCCGCGGGGATTTTCCTGCGGCTTTTATCATTTATTTCGGACTATTTCAGTTTAAAAATTAAGCCGAAATAATCTCTTGTTTGGTGCCGGCAGTCGGACTCGTAGCGAGCATACGAGCGTAATAGCAAGCGTGTGAGTTTACTCACAAAGCGACGCGTCAGCGACACAGTGTCGGTGTGCAATATATTGCACGGGTGCATAGCACCACGAGTACGAACGCAGGGCGGTACATAGTGCCGCCTACCGGCACTCAAAAGCAACCTTGTGAGTGCTATCGCACGTTTATTTTTTCATATACTGCCACCTTTTTGCAAGCAACAGTGGCAGTATATGAAAAAACAACCCTACGGGTAATCGCAAGGTTGTTTTTTCGTTGGTGCCGGCGGTCGGACTCGAACCGACACGGATGATTAGTCCACAGGATTTTGAGTCCAGCGCGTCTGCCAGTTTCACCACGCCGGCGCAAGAGTAAATATAACATAGTTTTGCGTTGGTTGCAAGTGAATTTAGACAATTATTTGTGTGAAAATGTGATTTTTCTCAAAATTTCCTTGTCATTCTGAACGCAGTGAAGAATCCAGCCGTAAGGCGAAATAAAACAGTGGTGCTTGAAACGTTTAAGCATATCAAAAAAAGAACAGATTTTCTGCTCTTTACATTGTTTTTAATTTTTTTATGATTGCACCAAAAACAGTACATAGAATTTGTTATTATCTTTTTGGAGGTGAAATTATGAAGACGTATTTGGAGAAATTTACATTGCCTTCATTGACCGATGAAGAAGAATTTTTATGGCATTTAGGTTATGAGAAGAGGTCGAAAATGGTATCGTCATATCCGTTTAGAATTTTTAGTTATAAGGAATTTTCGGAGATTGATTTTGCGCCCGTAACGATATTTTACGGCGGGAACGGCTCGGGTAAAAGTACCTTGCTAAATATTATTACCGAAACGTTGAATATTAGGCGAATTTCCGAGAGAAACGAAAATGTTGTTTTTGGCGATTACTGTTCGATGTGTGATTATAACATGGGGTGGGACGAAGATTTTAATATTCCGCTCAATATCCCCAACGGCAGTTCGCTTTTGACAAGCGACGACGTTTTTGAATATATGTTCGCATCTCGGATGCACAATAGCGAGTTGTCAAAAGAATATGAAGACGCTTACGCATACTACAAAATAAAACGAGGAAAGGACAAAAAGAAAGCGGCAATTATCAAGGAAGCGGACTATTTTGATATTGACAATTATGAGGAGAAAAGAACGATTGCGCTAACGCTTTCACATTCGCATTCCGCTCGTCAATTTGCAGAAAAAGTAATAGGCAAAAAGACAAAACCAAACAGTAATGGTGAAACCGCGCTTGACTTTTTTATTCAAACCATTAAGAGCGATAAACTGTATTTGTTAGACGAGCCAGAGAATAGTATGTCGCCGAAATTTCAATTAGAACTGACCAAACTATTGTACGAAAGCGCGCGTTATTGTGATTGTCAACTTGTCATTGCCACCCATTCGCCATTTCTTTTGTCCTTGCCGGGTGCAAAGATTTACGATTTAGATACTACGCCCGTTGATATAAAGAAATGGCACGAATTGGAGAATACAAAGATTTATTTTGAGCATTTTTATAAAAATAAAGACTTGTTTTTGAATAATAAAAGTTGACATAAAACAAAGAGTGGCGATTGCCACTCTTTGTTTTAGTGTTCAAATTGCGAATTGTATAGGTCGGCGTAGAAGCCTTGTTTGGCAAGCAACTCCTCGTGAGTGCCTTTTTCAATGACGTTTCCTTTGTTCATAACAAGTATCAAATCGGCATTCTTAATTGTCGAGAGGCGGTGCGCCACGATAAATGACGTTTTGTTCTTCATAAGCACGTCAAATGCTTGCTGAATTTTGATTTCCGTGCGAGTGTCGATAGATGAGGTTGCCTCGTCCAAAATGAGCATCGGGGGATGAGTGAGCATTACGCGCGCAATACACAAAAGTTGTTTTTGACCTTGTGAGATATTTCCGCCGTCGTCGTCGAGCATCGTGTCATAGCCGTTTTCAAGGCGCATTATGAAGTTGTGTATATGCGCCGATTTTGCCGCCTCGATGATTTCTTCATCGGTTGCGTCCGGCTTGCCGTATGCGATGTTTTCACGCACGGTACCTTTTTTAAGCCAAGTGTCTTGCAGTACCATACCGTATGCGCCACGTAAGGAGCGTCTTGTTACAGTCGTAATATCTTTATCCTCTACGAGGATACTTCCGCTGTCGGCGTCATAGAAACGCATAAGTAAGTTGATAAGCGTTGTCTTTCCGCATCCGGTAGGACCGACGATTGCGATGCGTTGTCCGCTCTTTACGTTCAACGAAAAGCCTTGAATAAGGGGAGTGGATTTCACATAAGAGAAGTACACATCGTCTATCGAGATATTGCCATCGACGTTTGTCAGTTCCTCAAATCCCTCGTCAGAGGATTGGTCCTTGGCTTCGAGTAATTGGAAAACTCTATCCGCAGCGGCGGTTGCCGTTTGCAATTCGGCTATAACGCCCGTGATTTCATTGAAAGGTTTGGTATATTGATTGGCGTATGACAGTACGCACGAGAGCGCACCCACGCTAAACGTGCCCATACCCCAAAGTCCCTCACCGCGGATGACGAGATATGCGCCGAAAACGCATACGCACACATACACGACGCTGTTGACAAATCTTGTGCAAGGATTCACCAAAGATGAGTAGAAAACGGCATTCTGTCCGCTTATTTTCAGTTCGTTATTGATTTTTCCAAAGCGACTTTCAGCACGTTTTTCGTAGCCGAAAAGTTTGACTATACGTTGGTTTGAAAGCATCTCTGTGATAAGCCCTGTAAGTTCGCCTCTCTTTTGTGCTTGCAGTGCGAACATGTTGTGACACCCCTTTGCAATAAAGTATGCCACAAAGAGTGAAAGCGGAGTAAGGACGACAACTATGAGTGCAATCAGCCAGTTGTACCAAATCATAAACGCAAGTGTGCCTAAAATTGTCACGACACCGCTGAAAAGTTGGCTGAAACCTTGTATAAGTCCGTCGGAAATCTGGTCTATATCGTTGCCGACTCTCGACATTATATCGCCGTGCGAATTGCTGTCAATATAGGAGAGGGGGACAGTGTTGAGTTTGCTATACGCTTTTCTTCGCAAATCTCTTATGGTGCGGAAAGATGCAAAGTTTATGCAAGCCGTGCTTGCGTATTGGAAAACAAATACCGCCACGATAAGCCCTGCAAGAATGCCTGCGTTGCGCAGTATTATGCCAAAATCGACGTTGTCTATGCCAATGATATAGTCAATCGTATCGCCGATTACAACAGGTGCGAATAAGGTTGCGCCTATTTGTATAAAGGAGAATATGAGCGCAAGTACGATATGCGGAATATAGGGGCGTGCGAATTTGAGGAGTTTCTTTATTGCGCCCATATTTGTTTTGTTTGTTTTTGCGGAGGTCTTTTTCATTTGAGTTCGTCCTCCTTGTTTTGAGATAGGCAAATTTCGCGATATACCTCGCAATCTTGCATGAGATTCTCATGCGTGCCCTGACCGACGATTTTGCCATTGTCAAGTACGATAATGAGGTCACAATTCTTAAGTGACGTTGCTCTTTGTGATACCGTAATGGTGGTTAGCGCACACTCCTCGCGCAACTGAGACAAAGCCTTGCGCAGTCTTGCGTCCGTGGCAAAGTCGAGCGCACTTGAACTGTCGTCAAGCACCAAAATTTCAGGGGAGGAAACAAGCGCGCGAGCGATAGTAAGACGTTGACGTTGTCCGCCCGAAAGGTTTTTACCGCCTTGGCTTATCATGGCGTCAAGTCCGCCTTTCATTTGATTTACAAATTCCGCCGATTGTGATATTTCGAGAGCCTTGTTGATTTCCTCGTCTGTTGCGTCCTCTTTGCCCCATTTGAGGTTGTCACGCACACTGCCTTCAAAAAGCACTGCTTTTTGCGGAGCCACGCCAAAGAGGGAATACAGTTGTGTATTGGTGTAGTTTTTGACGTTTGAGCCGAATATTTCCACTTCACCTTGCGTTGCGTCGTAAAGCCTTGTTATAAGTGATACCAGCGTTGTTTTGCCGCTACCCGTACCGCCCAAAACACCGACGCTTTCGCCCTTTTGTATCGTGACGTTGACGTTTTCAAGCGAGGGGGATGTCGAGGATTGGTATGTGAAAGACACGTCGGAGAGTTTGATTGCCGGTGCATTTTCGTCCATAGTTGCGCCGTCGCCTTCTTGCATGGATGAGGACACCGCAAACACTTCGTTGATACGAGATGCCGATGCCGACGCCTTTGTAAACGTGATAAGCAAGTTTGCAAACACTATAAGCGCATTGAGTATTTGCGTCATATAGTTTACAAGCGCGATGATTTCGCCTTGCGTCAAATCGCCGTAGTTGACGGATTTTCCGCCGAAATAGAGTATAGCGATAATAGCAATGTTAAGCACCGCATAGGTGAGCGGATTTAAGAATGCGGATATTGCACTGACTTTTATTGAAGCCTGTGACAATTTTTCCGAAGCAAGATTGAAGTGTTCCGTCTCTCTTTCCTCGCCGTCGAAAGCGCGGATAACTCTTGCGCCTTGTAAATTCTCTTTAGTAAGGCGTGTGACGTCGTCGAGTTTTTCCTGCACGACTTTATACTTGGGCATTGTGATAAAAATGATAAGCGCAAGCAATCCTGCGATTATTAGGGAAGCAATGACAAATATCAATGACAATTTGAGGTCGATAATCATTGCCATAACGATTGCGCCCACTGCGATAAACGGCGCGCGAAGCACGAGGCGGATAAACATATTTACGCCTTGTTGCGCCTGGTTGACGTCGCTTGTCATTCTCGTAATGAGGGAAGTGGTGGAGAATTTGTCGAGTTCGTTATAAGAAAGCGTGTTTATGTGTCTATAAAGGTCTCGTCTTAAGTTGGTGCCGAACCCTAACGCCACTCTCGATGCGAAAAATTGAGCGGTAAGCGCAAAGCCAAGCCCCAAAATGCCGAGAGCGAGAATTATCACTCCGCCGTAAATCAAGCCCGAATAATCTCCGTTTTGCCCCATAGGGATAGCGGTGTCGATGATCCAAGCGACGATAACGGGTACAATCAATTCAAAGACCGCTTCTATAAGTTTGAATATGGGACCGATAATTGTTTTTGCCCAATATCCTTTCAAATACTTCAATAATTTTGACATATCCTATTCCGAATTGCACGATGTGCGAGGAACGCTCTCTCGCAAATGCAAACTATATAATATTATTCTCTTTTGATAGTTTACCATAATCTGCCGAGATAGTAAACTTTTTATGTCAAAATCGCTGTTTTTCGGATAAAACGCACGCTTTTTGACCTGATAGAGGGAAAATTGACCGATAATCGCTTTATTTTGCTTTTGCAATCGAGGATAGATTATTGACTTTTGTAATTTTGCTATCTATAATATTTATATTAAAATATAAATTGGAGATAATTATGAGTTGCATTTGGCACGATATCGACGAGTCCCGTATCACGACAACCGATTTTATGGCTGTAATCGAGATTTCCAAAGGTAGCAAAAACAAATATGAATTGGACAAGGAGTCCGGCGTATTGATTTTGGACAGAGTGCTTTACACGTCTACACACTATCCTGCCAACTACGGTTTCATCCCGCGCACGTACAGTGAGGATAACGACCCTCTCGACGTGTTGGTGCTTTGCAGTGAGCCTATCGTTCCGCTTGCAATGGTGAGATGTTATCCCATCGGCGTAATGATGATGCAAGACGGCGGAGAGATGGACTATAAGATAATCGCAATCCCGTTTAAGGATCCTACGTGGAATATTTACAAAGAGATTGAAGATTTGCCTTCCCATATTATGGAGGAGATGTCGCACTTTTTCAGAGTGTACAAACAACTCGAAGGCAAGCAAACCACCGTTTTCCAAGTGAAGAATAGGGAATTTGCCGAACTTATCATCAAAGACAACATGGAAGCATACAAGAAGAAGTTCAAGAAGTAAAATTCGACTATCTTCAAACACAAGGACGGTTGAGGTATCTTGACCGTCTTATCACGAGCGAAAATAATTTTTAACATATAGGAGAAACAATGAAATACGATTGTATCGTAATCGGTGGCGGTGTCGTCGGCACGGCGGTTCTTGACAGGCTTGCAAAACGCAACCTCAATGTTCTGCTTATAGAAAAATGTGATGACGTTGCCACTTTTTCTACTCGCGCAAACAGCGGTATCGTACACGCGGGATATGACTGCGAGCCGGGCACGTTAAAGGCAAAGTTTAACGTCCGCGGTAATCAACTTATGTGGACGGATGTAAAGGAACTTGATGTTCCACATCTCAAATGCGCCTCTATCGTCGTTGCTACCAAGGAGCAATATCAAGGTCTTGAAACGCTCAAACAAAAAGCGGACGCAAACGGTGTTGACGTGAAGATTTTGAATAGGGAAGAAACTCTCGCGATAGAGCCGAACGTTGCCGATGATGTGCAATATTCTCTTTATGCGCCGAGTGCCGGGATAGTATCGCCATATCAACTTGCAATCGCTTATGCCGACAGAGCGGTGCTCAACGGCGCAACCGTGTTGTTGGAGTGTGAAAGCAAGGAAATTGTCGAAGATAACGACGGATATATCGTTAAGACCGACAAGGGCGATTTCGGTGCGAAATACGTTATTAACTGCGCAGGCGCACAGGGAGCGAAAGTCAATGATGAGGCAGGTGCAGAGCATTATGAAACGACATTTAGACGCGGTGACTACTTTGTGCTTGACAATGCGGAGAGAAAAAGAATAAACACTGTTATTTTCCAACTTCCGAGTGCACTCGGCAAAGGTGTTCTCGTTGCGCCTACCGCAGACGGAAACGTGATATATGGACCTACCGCAATAGATACGGACGATGAGGACGACACGGCGTCTTCGCTTGACTCGTTGGCGCAACTTCGTCAAAGTGTACCGCTTTCATACAAGAACCCGGCATACAACA